>NZ_JBWKKF010000010.1:255755-344747 GCF_056431745.1 Amycolatopsis sp. NPDC045836
GGGCCACTCTCTCACGGGGGAGCCACAAAGCATGGGGGGGGGGGGTGGGCGTGTTTTCTCCCGAAAGACCCGGTGGTTCCTTGGGGGGGTGGGGCTCCTTCCGCGCCCCCCCGCACCCACGAATTTCTTGAGCATCGCGTGTCGCAACGAAGCTTGGCGATGCGACTTGCTGAGCACAAATGGCCCGGCGAGCATTCGAGGGGACCTACCCGAGAAGAGCCACACCGGGCAAGAAATCCACTACGCCAGGCGCGAAGCAGCAGTGTGGAGGCGAAGTTGCCCGGTGGCCGCTTCACCGTTGATCCGGAAGTCGCCGAATGGCTCGGCAGCCAACTCAGCGGTGTGCAGAACACCGTCGACGAATACTCACTCGAATTCGATGTCGCCGAAAACGGGGCCACGCGTACCGGAACCATCGGCACCCGGGAGCGGCCGCTGATGATGGCCTTCGACGACCACTCGGACGACCAGCGCAATTTCGATTGGGACTTCTCCAGGTCGGCCTGGGTCAAAGCCCAGCACCCCGGCTACGACTTCTAGCGCACGAGGCCAGCCAGCCGCCGGCCACGGCTGGTGCAGCCTGGGAGTTGCGGGGGCAACACCGATCGTCGCTGGTCGATGGCTTGCCGGGTGGCCGCGAGCCGTTCGGTGATTCCGGTTTCCAGCCGGGCGCCGGTCCGCTCCCGGCCCCGGTGAACCGGTAGCCACCGCGATCGCTGGCCAGCACCGGATCGGCGTCCCCCGGCCGCGTCCAGGCAGCGGCGCGATCGGTAGACGCAGCCGGGCACCACCTTCACGCCGGTGCCGGGCGGTTCGTCGCCCCGGACGCGGTCGAGCAGCTCACGCTCGCCGAAGGTGACGCCGGGGCGCAGCAGCAACGCACGGCGAACCCCAGCCCGGCTCCCGCGCCGCCCGGCCCCGCGGGAACGGACGCCCGCCGGGCCGTTGGCCTGCGGGAAGCAGAGGACCTGCACCTCGTGGAGCCCGACTCCGCGTAGGTGTCGCCAATCGCCGACCTTGTGTCTGTACATACTAGTATGTACAGTACGGGCATGCCTCTGATTCGCATCGACGCGCTGCACGCGGACCCCGCCCGGCTCGACGCACTCGGCCGGGCCGTGCACGAAGCCCTGGACACCATCGGCGTGCCACCCGACGACCGGTTCCAGATCCTGACCAGCCACGAGGGCACCACCAGCCGCCTGCACTACGACAGCAACTACCTCGGCATCCCGCGCGACGACGGCATCGTCTACATCGCGCTCACCCTGCGCGCCGGGCGCACGGCGGAGCAGAAGAAGGCGCTGTACCGCCGGATCGCCGAACTGGCCGAGGAATACGCCGGCACCGAACCGCGGAACGTGTTCGTCGCGCTCACCGAGAACGAGCCGATCGACTGGTCCTTCGGCCACGGCGAAGCCCAATACGCCTGAGGTCGTCTCCCCCGCGAGCAGGAGGGTGCCGAGCCGCGAGAGTGATCTCGCCGCCCGTTCGGGAGGCGAGGGTGGGGTGCGTGATCACCAAGCTGCTCCACCTGTCCCCGCCGGTGAGCGACACCGCGCGGCCGGTCCCCCGCTGGGCGACGCGCCTGGCCCACGCGCTGCCCCTGCTCCTGTTGCCGTCGTGCCTGTGGCGGCTGCCCTTCGCCGTGCACTTCGACATGGGGCAGGTGCACGACCTCGGCATGCCGCCGTACTGGCTGAGCGTCCCCCACGTGCTCGCGCTCAGCGTGCTCACCGAACTCATCGCGGTCCTGACCACCGGCCTGGTCCGCGGCTGGGGTGAGGTGGCACCGGCCTGGCTCCCGATCATCGGCGGCAAGCCCGTCCGGCCACTGGCGGCGGTGATCCCCGCCGTCGCCGGCGGTCTGCTCCTCACCGTGCTGTTCACCCACGTCCCGCTCGGCGGCAACCGGGCCCTCACCGCCTACGGCGTCATCGAGTCGGTCCGGTACACCAGCGCCGCCTGGGAGGTCCTCGCGGCGGTCTGCCTCGCGCCGACCGCCGTCTGGGGGCCGATCACCATCGTGCTGGCGGTGGCCTACCACCGGCGGCGGGCCTGACGGCTAACGGCGGCGGCGGGCCGCCCCGGCCAGCACCTCCAGCAGCGGCAGCGTGCGCTCCCAGCTCAGGCACGGATCGGTGATGCTCAGCTCCGGCCGCAGCCGCCCGCCCGTCTGCGGCTGGTTGCCGTCGGCCAGGTAGGACTCCAGCATCACCCCCGCCAGTGCGTTGTTGCCACCGGCGATCTGCTCCGCCAGGTCCTCGACCACCGCGGGCTGGCGGTTGTGGTCCTTGCCGCTGTTGCCGTGGGAAGCGTCCACCACCACCCGCGGCGGCAACCCCGCTTCGTGCAGGGTGGACAGGGCGGCGGCGACGCTGGCGGCGTCGTGGTTCGGCACCGGGCCACCGCGCAGCACCAGGTGCGCGGCGGGGTTCCCGGCGCTGCGCAGCGTGGTCAGCCGCCCGTCGGCGGCGACGCCGGGGAAGGTGTGCGGCAGCCCGGCCGCGCGGATGGCCTGCACCGCGGTGTCGAGCCCGCCGGAAACGCAGTTCTTCATGCCGACCGGCATCGGCAGCCACGACGCCAGGTGCCGGTGCGGCTGGCTGGCCACCGTGCGCGCCCCGACCGCCGCCCAGCTGACCAGGTCCGCGACGTAGTGCGCGAGCAGCGGGTCGACGAACTCGTAGGCCAGCGGCAGTCCGGTGCCCGCCGCGTCGGACAGGAACGAGCGGCCGAGGCGGATGCCGGTGCCGATGTCGCCCTTGCCGTCGAGCGTCGGATCGGGCAGCAGCCCGGTCCAGCCCGCCACCGTGCGGGGTTTTTCCAGGTACGCCCGCAGCACGATGACCAGGTCGTCGGCGAACCGGCCGGCGGCGCCGGCCAGCAGCCGGGCGTAGTCCAGCGCGGCCGCCGGGTCGTGCACCGAGCACGGCCCGGCCACCACCAGCAGCCGGGGGTCGCGCCGGGCCAGCACGGCGCCGATGGTGGCCCGGTGCCCGGCCACCGCCTGCGACAGCGGGCGGGCGCCGGTGATCTCGGCGGGCGAGGGCAGGGTGTCCTGTTCAGGCATCCGTGGAGTCCTTCTTCCTGGGAAGGCGGAACGCGCCGGCCGCGGCGACCAGCGCCAGGCCGAGCACCCACCAGAAGGTGTCGGCGAAGGCCGCCGGGAGATCGGTGCCGCGCGCCGCCAGCCGGTGCTGCAGCACCACGGCCAGCGCGGCGGTCCCGATCGAGCCGCCGACGGTGTTGAGCAGGTTGAGCGCACCGGCCGCGCGGGGCAGCTGCGCCGGAGCGAGGTGCCGGTAGACGACGGTCATCACCGGCGCGCCGATCATCGCCGCGCCGAATCCGCGCACCAGCAGGGAAACCGCGATCGCCACGTCCGGCAGTCCGGCGCCGAGCTGGGTGAACGCGGCGGTGCCGGCGGCGACCAGCGCGATCCCGGTCAGCACCAGCGTGCGGGGGGCCACCGCGTCGACGAGCCGGTTCACCAGCAGCGACCCGGCCAGCGCACCGGCACCCTGTGGGGCCAGCAGCAGACCGGTCTCCCACGCCGAGAGCCCCTCGCCGCTTTGCAGGTACAGCGGCAGCAGGAACATCGTGCCGAACACCGACGCCCCGAGCACCAGCAGCGCCAGCGCCGCGACGCCGAACGGCGGCCGGGCGAACAGGCGCGGGTCGATCAGCGGCACCCGGCTGGTGCGCAGCCCGTGCGTGGCGAACCCGGCGAGCATCAGCGCCCCGGCGGCCACCGCCAGTCCCGCGACCACCGGCGGGACCGCCTGCTCGTGGCCGATCCCGGTCAGGCCGAACACCAGCACGGCCAGCCCGGGTGAGAGCAGCGCGGCACCGCGGAAGTCGAACGGCACCCGCTCCTCGGCGGGCGGGACCACCGGCACGTACCGGCGGGCGAGCAGGATCGCCACCAGCCCGATCGGCAGGTTGACGTAGAACAGCCACGGCCAGTCCGCGACAGCGAGCACGGAGCCGCCGAGCAGCGGCCCGAGCACCGGGGAAAGCAGCGGGACCACACCGACGACCGAGATCACCCGGCCGATCCGGTCCCGCCCGGCGGCCCTGGCCAGCAGCGCCTGCCCGGCCGGGGGCAGCAGCCCGCCCGCGAGCCCCTGCAGCACGCGGAAGGCGATCAGGCTGGGCAGCGACCACGCCAGCGCGCACAGCAGCGAGCCGAGCAGGAAGCCGGCCACCGCGAGCAGCCACACCCGGCGGCCGCCGAAGCGGTCGGCCAGCCAGCCCGAGGCCGGCACGGCGGCGACCACGGCGAGCAGGTAGGCCGTGGTGACCCACTGGATCCCGGTGACCGGCGCCCCGAACTCCCCGGCGAGCGTGGACACCCCCACCGAGACGATGGTGCTGTCCAGCGTCGCCATGAACGTGCCCAGCACCAGCACAAAAGCCGTCCGCCACAACGCGGCGCCGACCCGCGGCCGGGAGTCCACCGCGCTCACCACAGCTCCGCCACGTCACCGGTGAACCGGCCCGGCAGCGCCCGCAGCACCCGCACCAGCTCCGCCGCCAGTTCCGCGGCCTCGGCCGCGGAGAACACGCCGTCCTGGTAACCGAGCACCCCGGTCCAGCCGGATTCGCCGGGCACCACGGTCACCGTGACCGGGTGGTGCGTGCGCTCGCGGAACCGCGTGCCGGTCACCCGCAGGCCGGGGGCGGGTTCGACCAGCCGCGCCGGGTCGACCGGGTAGTTCTCGAACACCACCAGGCTGTCGAACAACCGCCGCCTGCCGGTCAGCCGCGCCAGTTCGGGCAGGCCGGTGTGGTGGTGCTCGACCATCGCCTGCTGCCGGGCCTGGAGGTCGGCGAGCGCTTCGGCGACCGTGCCCCGCCAGCGGGCGCGCACCGGCACCGTGCCCGCCAGCAGCCCGATGATCTCCTCGATCCCGGGCACGTCGGCGGTCCGGCCGGAAACCATGGCACCGAAGCAGACGTCGCGGCGGCCGGACCGGGCGGCGAGCACCGCCGCCCAGGCACCCTGCAGCAGCGTGTTCACCGTCAGGCCGTGCTCCGCGCCCGCCCTGGTCAGCTCGGCGACGACCGGGGCTTCGACCTCGAACAACACCGGTTCGGCCGCGCCGAGCAGTTCCGGCCTGCCCCGCGTGAGGTAGTCGCCTTCGCCGAGGCCGTCGAGTTCGGCACCCCACGCCCGCAGTTCCGCGGCCCGGTCCCGGTCCGCCCGCCACCGCAGATACCGGGAGAACGGCACCGGTTCCGGCAGCGGGGCACCGCCGTACAGGGCGAACAGCTCGGTCAGGATGCGTGGCGCCGACCAGCCGTCGGACAGCACGTGGTGGCTGGTCAGCACGAACTCGCAGCGCTGCGGCCCGTGCCGGAGCACGGTCAGCCGCACCGGTGGTCCCGCGGCCAGGTCGAACGGCTCGGCCAGGTCCGCGGCCAGCAGCTGGTCCACGCTGTCCGGAGTGGGCACGTCCAGCACCCGGAAATCGGGCCGGGGATCGACCGGGAGCACCTGCGCGTCCAGTTCGGGCGGGAAGACCGCACCCAGGTTCGGGTGCCGCCGCAGCAGTTCGGCACCGGCGGCGCGCAGGGCGTCCACGTCGAGCGCACCGGACAGCGAGAAGGCCGCCTGCACCGGATAGGTCTCGGCCGCGTCCCGCATCACCCGTTGCAACGGGGTCAGCGGCAGCACGTCGGCCACGGCGTACCGGGCTTCCAGCGCGTCGATGGCCGCCTGGTCGAGGTCGATCAGCGGCAGGTCGGACGGGGTCAGCCCGGCACCGGCGCGGGCACCGGCGTCGGTGGCGATCCGGGTCACCGCCCGGCGCAGGCATTCGGCCAGCTCGCCGATCTCGGCTTCGGTGAACAACGCCGACGGCCAGGTGAACCGGATGCCCAGGCCCTCGTCGCGGGCCAGCGCGTTGATCATCAGCGCGTACGGCAGCGGCAGGTCTCCGCTCCCGCCGGAGCCGAGCGGATCGGCGTCCGGCGGCGCCTGCCACACCCCCTCGGCCGGTTCGGCGAAGCGGCCGAGGTAGTTCCAGCTGATTTCCGGGTCCGGACCGGGCAGCTCGTCCCGCAGGAGGCCGTAACCCAGCCCGTCCCCGGCGGCCTTCAGGTGCTCCTTGACCGACTTCAGCGCCTTCGCCGGGTCACCGCCCGGCGGGGTGATCCGGGCCGGGTGCACGGCGGTGAACCAGCCGACGGTCTGCGACAGGTCCCCCGCCCCGGACCGCCCGTGGCTCTCCAGCGCCACCAGGAGGTCCGGCGGGCCACCGCGCCAGGCGGCGACCGCTTCGGCGAGCGCGGTCAGCAGCACGGTGTCCGGGGTCGTCCGGTAGGCCGCGGGCAGCGTGGTCAGCACGGCTCGGGTGGTTTCCCGGTCGAGCTGGAGCAGCCGGTGGACCGCCGTGGCGGCGGTGTCCCTCACCGGGTCGAGCGGGGTGCGCGCGAGCCGGGCCGGTGGGGCGGCGGTGACCGCGCGCCAGTGCGGCAGTTCCGCACGGCGTTCCGGCACCGCGGCGCGCAGCGCCTTCGCCCAGCCGAGGAACGACTGCCCGTGCCGGGTGAGCGGGCCGCCGGTCCGGTACCGGTGCTCGATGTCGTCGAGCAGGATCCGCCACGACACCGCGTCGACGACGATGTGGTGCGCGACCAGGACCAGCCTGCCGAGCCGGGCCGGGCCCGCGTCGAGCCACACCGCACGCAGCAGCGGCCCGGTCTCCAGGTCCATCCGCGCCCTGGCGGCGGCGATGTGCTCGTCGGTCAGCGCCCGCAGGTCACCGACATCCCCGGCCCGCACGTGGTCGAGCACGTCGGCTCCGGTGACCGCGCCGGCCTCGGGGATGCGCAGCGCGTCACCGGCCAGGTGCGCCCGCAGCACGTCGTGCCGGGCGAGCACGGCGTCGAACACCGCGCGCCAGGTCGCCGCGTCTCCCCCGGCGGGCACGCACACCTCGACCCACTGGCAGAACCCGTCGGCGGCGCCCCGGCGCAGCAGGTCCCGCATGACCGGGGTGAGCGGCGCGTCCCCGGCCGCGGGTTCCTCGCCGGGCTTGGCCGCGACGGCACCGCAGCGCGCGGCGATCCCGGCGACCGTCCGGCCCTCGAAGACGTCCCGCGCGGTCAGCGTCAGGCCCTCGCGGCGGGCACGGGAGACCACCCGCAGCGACACGATGCTGTCGCCGCCGACGTCGAGGAAGGCGTCGTCCAGGTTGACCTCGCCGGTGCCCAGCACCTCGCGGAACACCCGCAGCAGCACCGCTTCGGCCTCGGTGGCCGGTTCCCGCGCCGGGGCCGAGGCCCCGGCTTCCGGGGCGGGCAGCGCGGCGCGGTCGAGCTTGCCGCTGGGCCCGAGCGGCAGGCGGTCCAGCGTGACCAGCGCGGCGGGCACCATGTGCTCGGGCAGTTCGGCGGCCAGGAACTCCCGCACCCCGGCCGGATCGGGCTCGGCACCGTCGGCGGGGATGAGGTAGGCGACCAGCCGTCCTTCCCGGACGATCACCGCACACGCCCGGACCTCCGGGTGCCGGGTGAGCGTGCTTTCGATCTCGCCCAGCTCGATCCGGAACCCGCGGATCTTGACCTGGTGGTCGGCCCGGCCGAGGAAGACCAGGTTGCCGTCGGGCCGCCAGCGCACCAGGTCTCCGGTGCGGTACATGCGCTCCCCCGGTGGCCCGTAGGGGTCCGCCACGAACCGTTCCGCGGTCAGCCCCGGCCGGTTGACGTAACCGCGGGCCACCTTGGGCCCGGCCAGGTACAGCTCACCGGTGACCCCGGTGCCGACCGGCTGCAGGCCGCTGTCGAGCACGTAGGCCCGCACCTCGGGATCGGGCAGGCCGATCGGCAGCGGCCCGGGGTCGTCGCGGTCGTAGCGCCAGGTGACCGAGTTGATCGTCACCTCGGTCGGCCCGTAGGCGTTGAACAGGGCCCGCCGGTCGCCCCAGCGCCGCGCCAGTTCCGGGTCGAGGCGTTCGGCCCCGACGACGAAGAACACCTCCGGGTCGACCGTGCGGTCGTCGGGCATGGCGGCCAGGAACGACGGCAGCAGGTTCACCCCGGTGACCCGGTGCTCGACGATGTAGTCGAGCAGTTCGTCACCGGCCACGCGCACCTCCGCGGGCGCGATCACCGAGGTGCCGCCGGAGAGCAGCGGCAGCATGAACTGCCAGAAGGCCACGTCGAAGCTGGTCGAGGCGAAGTGCAGGTACCGCTCGGCCTCCCCGATGCCGACGACGTCCTCCTGCAGCGCCACCAGGCTCGGCACGCCGCGGTGCGGGACCGCCACGCCCTTCGGTTTCCCGGTGGTGCCGGAGGTGTAGATGACGTAGGCGATCGAGTCCGGCACGATGTCCCGGCGCGCGTGCACCGGGTCTTCGTCCCAGGTGGACGGTCCGCCGGGCGCGGCCGGGTCGAGCACCGGCAGGTCGCCGAACGCCCGGCCGACCACCGCGGCCGGGCGGATGTCCTCGACCAGGTAGGCCAGCCGGTCGGCCGGGTACTCCGGGTCCATCGGCACGTACACCGCACCGGCCTTGAGCACGCCGAACAACGCCACCACCAGTTCGACGTCGCGGTCGAGCAGCACGGCGACCGCGTCCTGCGGCCGCACCCCGCGGTCGAGCAGCGCGTGCGCGAGCCGGTTCGCCCGGCGGTCGAGTTCGCGGTAGGACAGGCTGCGGTCGCGGCACACCACGGCTTCCGCGTCCGGCGTGCGCTCCACCCAGCGCGCGAACTCCTCGAGGGCACCGCCGCGCTCCCGCTTCGGCTCGGCGCCCACCCCGAGGCGCAGCACGCGCTCGTGCTCGTCGGCGTCGAGCGCCCGCAGCCGGGCGATCGGCCGGTCCGGGTCGGTGACGATCTCGTGCAGCAGGTTCCGCAGCCAGCGGCCGTAGGCCCGCACGGTCTCCTCGTCGAAGGCGTGCGGCTGGTAACCGAGGCCCAGCACGATCTCGTCCTCCGGGATGACGATCACCGTCAGCGGGTAGTGCGTGGCGTCGGTGATGTCCACGCCTGCCAGGTCGAGCCCCGGGGCCAGCGTGGTGCGGTTCCGGCTGGACAGCGGGAAGTTCTCCATCACCAGCATGGTGTCGAACAGCTCACCGAGCCCGGCCGCGCGCTGGATGTCCGGCAGCCCGGCGTGGTGGTGCTCGGCCAGGCGGACGCTGTCCTCGTGCACCCGGCCGAGCAGCCCGGCCGCGCTCTCGCCGGGTTCGAAGGCCACGCGCACCGGGATCGTGGTGCCGAGCTGGCCGATGGTGGTCTCCACCCCGTCGACCTCGGCGGGACGGCCCGAGACCGGGCAGCCGAACAGCACGTCGTGCCGTCCGGTCAGCTTGCCGAGCAGCACGCCCCACGCGGCCTGGAACACCGTGGTCGGCGTGACGCCCCGAGCCCGCGCGAAGGCCCGCAGCCGCTCGCTGAACTCGGTGCCCAGCCCGATCCGCACCCGCTCCGGCCGGTCCACAGTGGACTCGGCACCGGCCGGGGCGAGGTGCGTGCCTTCGTCCAATCCGGACAGTGCGGCCCGCCAGACCGCCAGCGAGGCGTCCTGGTCGCGACCGGCCAGCCAGCGGTGGTACTCGCCGAGCGGGGGCGCGACGGGCGCGGGCGGGCCGCCGCCGAGTTCGGCGTAGGTGGCCAGCAGGGTGCGGCCGACCAGCGGCATCGACCAGCCGTCGAGCAGCGCGTGGTGGTTGGTGAGCACCAGCCGGTGCGTGCGGGGGCCCACGGTGCACAGCAGGAACCGGATCAGCGGCGGCTCGTTCGGGTCGAACGGGCGCGCCAGCTCGGTCCGGCAGTGCTCGTCGAAGGCGTCCGGGTCACCGGAGAGGTCTTCGTACCGCCAGTCCAGGCTGGCTTCGGCGGGCACCACCTGCACCACCTCACCGGCGGCCGTGGTGTGCAGGTGCACCCGGAGCGCGGGGTGGCGGCGCAGCAGTTCCGCGGCGGCGGCCCGCATCCGCCCGGCGTCCAGTTCGCCTTCGAGCAGGGTTTTCGCCTGCACCACGTAGACGTCGGTGTCCTGCTCACCGCGGACCAGGGTGTGGAAGGACAACCCGGCCTGCAACGAGGTCGCGGGCAGCACGTCGTCGATCGGGCCACGGCGTTCCAGCGCGTCGATGGCGGCCTGGTCGAGCCGGACGTAGGGCAGGTCCGACGGGGTCAGCCCGCCACCGCTCCCGGCGTGCGCGGCCAGTGTCGCGAGCGCGTCTTCCCAGGCCCGCTGCAGTTCCGCCACCATCGAGGGCGGCAGCACCAGGCTCGCGGCGGTCCATTCGACGGCCAGGCGCGGGGCATCGCCGTCCTCGTGCACGAAGCAGTTGAGCGCGAGCACCTGCTCCAGCGCCTTCGCCGGGGGTTCGGTGACCGAGAAGGCGTCCCGTTCGGGCAGGCGCCAGTCCGTGCCGGACGGCGCGGTGAACCGGCCGAGGTAGTTCAGCAGCACGTCCGGCGGCGGGGTGGCGCCGAACTCCTCGCGGGTCAGCGGGTCGAGGTAGCGCAGCACGCCGTAGCCGACCCCGCCGCCGGGCACCGCCCGCTTGGCTTCCTTGACCGCGCGCAGCAGCGCACCCGGTTCGCCCGCGGTGGGCAGGCGCAGCGGGTACTCGCTGGTGAACCAGCCGACCGTGCGGGCGAGGTCGGTACCGGCCTGCTCGCGGCCGTGCCCCTCCACGGTGACGGTGATCGCGTCGGCGTCCCGCCCCGGCCGCAGGGCCAGCACGAGCGCGGTCAGCAGCACCTCGTCCACGCCCGCGCGGTAGGCGGCGGGCAGCGTGGTCAGCAGGGCCTCGGTGATCTCCGGGGAAGCGATCGTGGTCGACCGCTTCGCGGTGGCCGCCGTGTCGACCGCCTTGTCCAGGGGGCGCGCACCCAGCCGGAACCCGTCGCGCGCCCCGCGCCAGTGGCCGAGCTCGCCCCGGCGGGCCCCGGTTTCGCCCTGCTCGGCGAGCAGCAGCGCGTGCCGCCGCCACGAGGTGCCCACCGGCTCGAGCGCACCGCCGGTGCAGGCGGCGTGCAGATCGGGCAGCAGCACCCGCCACGACACCCCGTCCACCGCCAGGTGGTGCACCACGACGACCAGCCGGTCACCGTCGTCGGCCCGCAGCAGGGCCAGGCGGACCAGCTCGCCGGCCTGCGGGTCGAGGGCGGCGGCCAGTCGCCCGGCCACCTCGGTGACGTCGGCCGGGCCGCCGATCTCCTCCACGAACGAGGCCGCGCTGCCCCGCGGGCCGATGGTCAGCAGGCCCGCCGGGCCGACCCGCAGGCGCAGGGCGTCGTGGTGGTCGAGGACCGCGCGCAGGCCGTCGCGCAGGGCGTCGGCCGGCAGGTGGTCGCCGAGCCGGAGCGCGGTCCACTGCGCGTACCCGGCCAACACGGTGACATCCGGGTGCGGGTCGAGCAGGGCGCGCACGATCGGCGGCGCGGGCACCGGGCCGGTCGGCTCGTCGGGCACCTGCTCCGGCGTGCCGCCGATCTCTTCCGCCGAGGCCGCCAGCGCGGCGAAGCTGCGGCGGGCCAGCAGGTCTCGGGGCCGCAGTTCCAGGCCGCGGGCCCGGAGCCTGCTGCTCACGCTGATCGCGGTGATGCTGTCGCCGCCGAGGGCGAAGAAGTCGTCGTCCACGCCCACGCGGACGGCCCCCACCACCTCGGCGATGGTTTCGCACAGCAGGCGCTCGCGTTCGGTGCTCGGCGCGCGGCCGTCGCCGCTCACGCGCGGTGCGGGCAGGGCGGCGCGGTCCAGCTTGCCGTTGCCGGTCACCGGGAGTTCGTCGAGCACCACGACGGCCGCGGGCACCAGGTGGCCGGGCAGGCGCTCGGCCAGGGTGGCGCGCACGCCGTCCGGGGTGATCGCCGCACCGGCGGCGGGCACCACGTACCCGACCAGGCGGGAGCCGTGCACCGCGGCGGCGGCCGCGCTCACCCCGGGCACCGCGCCCAGCGCGGCTTCGGCTTCGCCGAGTTCCACGCGGTGGCCCCGGATCTTGAGCTGACCGTCCCGGCGGCCGAGGTATTCGAGGCCGCGGCCGGGCACCCAGCGGGCGAGGTCGCCGGTGCGGTACATCCTGGCGCCGGGCTCCCCCAGCGGGTCGGCCACGAAGCGCTCCGCGGTGAGCCCCGGCTGCCCGGCGTAGCCGCGGGCCAGGTGCGGGCCGGTCACGTACAGCTCACCCGCCGCGCCCTCCGGAACCGGGCGCAACGCGTTGTCCAGCAGGTAGATCCGGGTTCCCGGCACCGCGGAACCGATGGTCGGCTCGGTGCCGCCGAGCAACGCGCTCGTACTGTCCACGGTGGTCTCCGTGGGCCCGTACATGTTGCGCGCGGTGACCCCGGACTCGACCACGCGCCGCCACAACGCCGGTGGGGTCGCCTCCCCGCCGAGCACCAGCAGGGTCAGCGGGTGCCGGGCCAGCAGGCCGCCGTCCACCAGCGGCGCGGCCATCGACGGGGTGGTGTCCAGCACGTCGATCCGGTCGCGGGCGCAGGCGGCCAGCAGTTCGTCGGCGTCCTTGGCGATCTCGGTGCCGTAGAGGTGCAGTTCGTGCCCGCACAGCAACCACAGCAGCTGGTCCAGCGCGGAGTCGAAGGCGAACGAGTAGGTGTGCGCGACGCGCAGCCGCCGCCGGGCGGCCCGTTCCGCCTCGGCGACGGTGGTGTGCCGGTGGCGGTGCACCAGTTCCGCCAGGCCGCCCGCGCGGCAGAGCACGCCCTTCGGCCGTCCGGTCGAGCCGGAGGTGTAGATGACGTAGGCCAGGTCGTCGGCGTGCCGCGGCACGGACAGCGGTTCGTCCGGCAGCGAAGCCAGTTCCGGGTCGTCCGGCCGCAGGCCGGGGCCGGAGGCCGCCTCGTCGTCCGTCACCACGAGCACGGCACCGGCGTCGGCGATCAGTTCGCGCAGGCGCTCGGGCGGGTGCTCGGTGTCCAGCGGCAGGAACGCCGCCCCCGCTTCGAGCACCGCGAGCAACGCCACCACCAGCTCTGCCGACCGCGGCAGCGCGAGCGCCACCACGTCGTCCCGGCCCACTCCCCGGTCGTGCAGCGCCCTGGCCAGCCGGTGCACCCGGGAGACCAGTTCCGCGCCGGTCAGCCGGTCGTCCCCGTGCACCAGCACGGTCTGCCCGGCGTGGACGGTGGCGAGTTCGTGCAGCAGGCCGGGCACGTCCAGCGGTTCGCCCGGCACCGCCGGTGTGGTCCAGGCGCCGAGCAGCGCCTCCCGCTCGGCCGGGCCGACCAGGTCGACCTGCCCGATCCGCGGTTCGCCCGGCCCGGTCAGCGCGGTGAGCAGGGTGCGCAGCGCGGTCAGCCGGCGCTCCACCCCGGCCTGGTCGTGGGTCCGCGCGTCCACCTCGAACCCGAGCAGCAGCCCGCCTTCGCCGTGGGGCAGCACGCTCAGCCCCATGTCCTCCGGCGGCCCGCCGGCCACGTTGCGCAGCACGCCGGTGGCCCCGGCGAACTCGATGGCCAGGTCGAACGCCTTGAGGTTGATGCCGCGCCCGTGCAGCAGCGCCCCCGCCCCCGGCACGGCCAGGTCCTGCGGCAGGTTCTCGCCGCGGTAGCGCTGGTGCCTGCGCATGTCCCGCAACGCGGCCGCCACCCGGGCGGTCAGCTCGCCGAGCCGGTCGCCGCCCCGCACCTCGACCCGCAGCGGCAGCACGTTGACCGCCATCGCCGGGGTCCGCAGCGCCGATCCGGTGCGGCACATCAGCGGCATCGCGAACACCACGTCGGTGCAGCCGAGCACGCGGTGCAGGAAGGCGGCGTACCCGGCGATCAGCGCCTCGCCCCAGGTGGTGCCCTCGCGTTCGGCGAGCACGCGCAGCCGGTCCACGTCGGCGGCCGGGAGCACCGCCCGCGCGGTGACCGTGCGCTCCGGCAGCCCGGTCGCCGCGGTGGTCTCGCCGAGGTCCGGCAGCGGGGTGAACCGGTCGAGCCAGTACTGGCGGTCGCGCTCGGCCCGCTCGCTGGCCAGGTAGGCGCGGTCGGCCTCGACCACGTCGGCGAACCGCCCGAAGGCCGGCGGCGGGGGCGGGTCACCCTGCACCAGCGCGGTGTAGTGCGCACCGGTGCGGCGGGCGAGCATGGCCGCGGTGTAGCCGTCGAACACCAGGTGGTGGCCGAGCTGGGTGAACCACACCCGGTTCGGCGCGAGCCGGAGCACGGTGTGCGAGAACAGCGGCCGGTCCACCATGCCCCGGCACGCCTCGGCGGCGCGGTGGCGTTCGGCCTCGACGAACGCGTGCGCGGCGGCCACCGGATCGCGTTCCCCGCTGAAGTCCACGATCTCCGGCAGCGGCACCGGTGCCGCGGAGACCACCTGCCGCGGCCCGTGCCCGGTCTCGGAAACCCGCAGCCGCAGGCTGTCCGCCTCCTCGGTGGTGCGGCGGATCGCCTCGGCGATCAGCTCCGCGTCCACCGGCTCCGGCCCGTCCACCTCCACCACGTCGCCGACCAGGTAGTACGGCGAGTCCGGTTCGAGCCGCTGCGCGTTCCAGATGCCCAGCTGGGCGCTGGTCAGCTCGAGAACGGCGGTCTCGGGTTCGGCGTGGGCAGTGCTCAACTCGCGCTCCTGGTGGGTTCTCGGGGGACGGGCGGGCACGGCGCTACAGCGCGGGCACCACCATCGGCGTGCCGGTCACCGGATCGGGCACGACGATGCTCGGCAGCTCGAAGACCTCCTTGACCAGCGCCGCGTCGACGATCTCGCCCGGGGCGCCCTCGGCGACCACGCGGCCGTCCTTCATCGCGATCAGGTGGTCGGCGTAGCGGCACGCCTGGTTGACGTCGTGCAGCACGGCGATCACCGTGCGGCCCCGGTCGCGCAGGTCGGCCAGCAGCGCCAGCAGCTGGTACTGGTGGGTCAGGTCGAGGAAGGAGGTCGGCTCGTCGAGCAGCAGGTAGGGCGTCTGCTGGGCGAGCACCACGGCCACCCACACCCGCTGCCGCTGGCCGCCGGAGAGCTCCTGCACCGGCCGGTCGGCCAGTGCGGTGACCCCGGCCGCCTCCATCGCCTCGGCGACCGCCTCGGCGTCCTCGGCCGACCAGGTCGACAGCAGCGACTGGTGCGGGAAGCGGCCGCGGGCGACCAGCTGCCGCACGCGGACGTCCTCCGGCGCGATCGGGTCCTGCGGCAGGAACCCGAGCGACCGCGCCAGCGCCTTGGTCGGGTACGCGCCGACTTCGCGGTCGTCGAGGCGCACCTGCCCCTCGGCCGGTTTCAGCAGCCGCACGAAGGCCCGCAGCAGCGTCGACTTGCCGCAGGCGTTGGGCCCGACGATCGCGGTCAGCGAACCGTCTGGCACGTCGAGGGACAGCCGGGTCGACACGACCCGCTCCCCGTAGCGCAGGGTCAGATCCCTCGCGGTCAGGCGCGCGGTCACGCTCGCCGCACCTCCTTGGTGAGCAGCCAGATCAGGTAGCAGCCGCCGATCGCGGTGCTGATCACGCCGACGGGCAGGGCGACCGGGGCCAGCAGCATCTGCGCCACCAGGTCGGCCACCAGCAGCAGCACCGCACCGGTCAGCGCGGCGGGCAGCAGCGGCACGCCGGGCGCGCGCGCCAGCCGCCTGCCGATCTGCGGGGCGGCCAGCGCGATGAAGGCGATCGGCCCGGCCACCGCGGTGACCGTGGCGGTGCAGCCGACGCCGATCAGCACCAGCTGCAGCCGCAGCCGTTCCACGCCCACACCGGTGGTCACCGCCATCGAGCTGCCGAGCGCGGCCTGGTGCAGCGCCTGGGCACGCAGGGCCAGCACCACCAGCAGCACGCCGATGATGGCGAACGGCAGCCGCAGGTCGTCCCAGCCGACCCCGTTCAGGGAACCGGCGTTCCAGCCGACCGCGGCGATGGCCACCTCGAGTTCGGCGCGCAGCACGATCCACGAGTTGAACGCGGTCAGCATGGCGTTGACCGCGATGCCGATGACCACCAGCCGCAGCCCGGACAGCCCGCCGCCGAGCGAGAGCAGGTAGACCGCGGCCGCGGTGACCACCCCGCCGAGCACCGAGCTGACCGCCAGCTGCCCCGGCGAACCGGACAGCACGGTGATCGCCACCAGCGCACCGGTGTAGGCCCCGGCGTCCAGCCCGATCACGTCCGGGCTGCCCAGCGGGTTGCGGGTGATGTTCTGGAAGATCGCCCCCGCCACGCCGAGCGCGGCACCGAAGACGACCGCGCCGAGCACCCGGGGCAGCCGCCATTCGCGGATCACCACGTTCGACCCGCCCCTGGCCCCGCTCAGCGCGTCGAACACCTTCGCCGGACTGGCCCAGGTCGCGCCGTAGCACAGGCCGACCAGCCCGAACCCGGCGATCAGCAGCAGCAGCGCCGCGCTGAGCACCAGGGTGCGCCGTTCGACCCGGATCGAGGTCCGCCCGCGGCGGAGCACGAGCGCGCTCACAGCGGCGCCGCCCCGTACCGGCGGACGGCCCAGATCAGCACCGGGCCGCCGACGAACGCGGTGACGATGGCGACCGGCACCTCACCGGTCGGCAGCAGCACCCGCGCGCCCATGTCGGACAGCAGCAGCAGGACCGGGCCGAGCACCGCGGCGAACCCGGTCAGCCACGGCACCGAGCCACCGGCCAGCCGGCGCGCCACGTGCGGCACCATCAGCCCGACGAACAGGATCGGCCCGGCGATCGCGGTGGCCGCCCCGGCGAGCAGGGTGATCAGCGCCAGGGTGGTGAAGCGGACCTTCGCCACGTTGGCGCCGAGCGTGCGGGCCACCGCCTCGCCGAGCGCGATCGCGTTGAGCTGCCTGCTCACCAGCAGCGCGCCCACCAGGCCGGCGGCCACCGCGACCAGCGGCAGCAGCATCGGCGCCTGCTCCCGGCCGGCCAGCGAGCCGATCGACCAGAAGCGGTAGACGTCGAACACCCCGGGGTCCATCAGCCGCAGGCCCAGCCCGACGCCGGTGAGCACGAAGGTCAGCGCGGTACCGGTGAGCACCAGCCGCAACGGCGAGTGGCGGCCGACCGAGTACACCAGCGCGGCCGCGAGCAGGGCGCCCGCCACGGCCAGCGCCAGTTCACCCGCCGCACCGGCCACCCCGAGCGAAACGCCGACGGTGATGGCGAACCCGGCCCCGGAGGTCACCCCGAGCACCCCCGGTTCGGCCAGCGGGTTGCGGGAGAGCGCCTGCACCAGCGCGCCGGACACGCCGAGCGCGGTACCGGCGGCGATCGCCAGCACCGCCCGCGGCAGGCGGACGTCCCGGACGATCAGGTGATCGGGATCGGCCGGGCCGGCGCCGCCGAAGATCGCCCGCACCACCTCGCCCGGCGCGACGCCGTGCGCCCCGACACCGAGGCTGAGCACGGTCACCACCGCCAGCGCGGCCAGGGCCGCGATGAGCAGTCCCGGCCGCGCGGTGGTTCCGCGGGAAGTGAGCGTCACGGGTTCAGCAGCGGCGCGAATGCCTGGTCGACCGCGTCGAGGGTCTTCATCGCCGCGCGGTAGGTGGCGGCTTCGGTGTAGCGGAACGGGAAGGTCTTGCCCGCCTTGACCGCGGGCAGGTTCTTCCACAGCTCCGAGTCGAGCACGTACTGCACCGGCGGCGGCACCGAGCCGTCCGCGGCGACCGAGTAGGTGATCGCGTCGGCCTCGGTGTAGGCCGCGGCCAGCTCCTCGATCGAGGGGTACTCGCTGACGTCCTTCGAGCCGCCGCCCTTGACCTTGACCTGACCGTAGTAGTTCGCCCCGAGGTCCTGGGCGATGTTGGTGCCCCAGGAGCCGTTGAACTCGCGCTGGAAGTTGCCCTTGGCGACCTCGCCGTAGGCACCGACGTGGGCGAGCTTGAGCTGCGGCAGCACCGCGGCGTACTTCTCGGCCAGCTTCGCGGCCTTGGCCTGGTACTCGTCGCGCGTGGCGTCGAAGCTGGCCAGCGAGCCGGCGGCGTCGGCCTGCTTGCGGGACAGGTCGCGCCACATCGACGGCACCGACGGGCCGATCGCGACCACCGGCGCGATCGCTTCGAGCCGCTTGACGTCGATGTCGGCCAGCACCGGCTTCGGCACGCCGATCACGATCAGGTCGGGGTCGGCCTGCGCGATGGCCTCGTAGTTGGTCTCGGCCGCCTGCTCACCGGCGACCTTGGCCAGCCCGTCGTACTTGGCGCGGTCCTCCTGGCTCATCAGCGGCAGGCCGCGCTGCCAGGTCGAAATGCCCACCAGCGGCGCGTTGGCCTCCAGCAGCGCGGGCACCGCGTACCCGGTGGCCACCACGCGCTTCGGCGAGACGGGGATGGTGATCTCCCCGTTGTCGGCGGCGAACACGCGGGTCTGCGCCTCGGCGGCACCGGTGTCTTCGGCGCCGCCCGAGCCGCAGCCGGCGGCCACGGCGAGGGCGAGCACGAGCGCGCCGGCGATTCTGGAGGTTCTGGCGATGGACATGTTGTTCCTCGGTGGTTGTACGGGTGTTGCGGATCTAGTGGCTGTGGTCGTGTTCGTGGTCTTCGTCGAAGTCGGCCACGCCGCGCTTCCAGTAACCGGTGATGTCGTGGTCTCCGCGGCCGAGCCGCAGTTCGTCGCGCACCCAGCGGCGCAGCGGCTTGAGCACGCCCGCCTCCCCGGCCAGCCAGGCGTAGAGCCGCTCGCCCTCGGGCACGCGGATCGCGCGCACGGCCCGCTCCAGCAGGTCACCGGTGCCCGGCGGCCGGTCACCGCGGTGCAGCCAGTGCACCTCGACGTCCTCCGGCGGGTGCAGTTCGATCTGCTCGCGCTCGTCGGCGACCTCGATGAACGCCCAGCCCGCCGCGGTGCGCGGCAGTTCCTCCAGCCACCTGGCGATGGCGGGCAGCGCGGTGAGGTCACCGGCGAGCAGGTAGCGGTCGTAGTTGTGCGGCACGATCAGCCCGCCCGGCGGACCGGCCACGTGCGCGATCTCGCCGGGCCGCACGGTACGGGCCCAGTCCGCGCCCAGCCCGCCCTCGTGCAGCGCCACGTCGAGGTCCAGTTCCCCGGTGCCCGGGTCGTAGCGGCGGACGGTGTACTCGCGCGAGGTCGGCAGCGGCCGGGGCCAGCGCAGCCTGTCGCCATCGGGTTCGGGCAGCCGCAGCGTGCCGTCCGGCTCCGGGAAGATCACCTTCACGTGCTCGTCCGGCGAGTGCGCCTCGAACCCGGCGGTGCCGGGGCCGCCGAGGGTGACCCGCACCAGCCCGGCGCCGACCTCACTGGTGCGCAGCACTTCGGCCTGCCGGATGCGGATCGGGTAGGGCACCTTCTCCGCGGTGGTGCCCGCGCGGACCTCGGCGATCCGCTCGTGGTGCCGCTGCCGCTGCTCCGCGCGGCTCACGCGCGGTCCCCGGTCAGCACGGTTTCCCAGTGCCGCAGCTGCGGCTGTTCGGCCAGGTCGGCGAACTCCACCGCCACGCCCGCCGCGCGCCAGCGCTCGATCAGGCCCATGATGCGGATCGAGTCCAGGCCGAGGTCGAGCAGGTCGGCGTCCGGGGTCAGTTCGCTCTCGTCGCAGCCGATCAGCCCGGCCACGTCGGCGCGGATCTGCTCGGCGGTCAGTCCGGTGGTGCTCATCGTCGTGCTCCCGCGTGGATCGGCGCCGAGAACGCGGACAGCGCGCCGGCGGTGGTGGTGACCGCGCCACAGCGCTGCGCGACGTACTCGCACGCCTGGTCGTGGCGCTCACGGGAGAAGTCCGCGACCGCGTCGGCGACCAGGAACGGCCGGACGTCGCGCATGAACGCCTCGACCGCCGTGGCCTGGCAGCCGATGTGCGCGTACACACCGGTGATCAGCAGCTGGTCGCGGCCGAGCCCGGCGAGCTGTTCGGTGAAGGTGCTGCGCTGGAAGGCGCTGTAGCGCCACTTGACCAGCACGGTGTCCGACGGCTGCGGGGCCAGTTCGCCGACGATGTCCGCGGCGGCCGGGTCCTCGTCGATCACCGCGCCGATGCCGTCACCCCAGAACTCGGTGAGCAGCCCGCGGTCGGCGGCGGCCTGGCGGCCCGGCTGGGCGGTGTAGAACACCGGCACCCCGGCCTCGCGCGCCCCGGCGAGCAGCGCGGCGATGTTGGCCACCATCTCCGGGATCGGCGCGCCCTGGTACGGCGCGAGGAAGTAGCGCTGCGCGTCGTGCACCAGCAGCGCCGCGCGAGCCGGGTCGGGGGTCCAGTCGACCCGGCCCGGCGGCAGCTCGGCCGCGGTGGGCAGCGGATAGGACTCGATCTTCGGCAGAGACTCCCTGGACAACTGCTCTCACCCTTTCGCGACGGCAGCCAGTGCCGCTCGCAGCTCACGCTTGCTGGTTTTCCCCACCCCGGTCACCGGGAAGGCCGCGACCACCTGGACCAGGTCGGGCACCTTGAACGCGGCGACCCCGCGCTCGCGGACGAACCGGCGCAGTTCGGCCGCGGTCGGCGCGCCACCGGCCACCGGCACCACGTAGGCGCAGGTCCGTTCGCCCAGGTATGCGTCGGGTACCGCGACCACGGCGGCGTCGAGCACCGCCGGGTGGGCCATCAGGTGGTTCTCCACCTCTTCGGCGGCCACCTTCTCCCCGCCCCGGTTGATCTGCTCCTTGGCCCGGCCGACCACCTCCAGGTGCCCGGTCGGCGTCCGCCGGACCAGGTCGCCGGTGCGGTAGAAGCCGTCGGCGGTGAACGCGGTGGCGTTGTGCTCCTCGGCGCGGAAGTAACCGCGGATGGTGTACGGCCCGCGGGTCAGCAGCGCACCGACCTCCCCGTCGGGCACCACGTCGTCCGAGGCCGCCGCCGGGTCGCCGGGGTCCACCACGCGGATCTCGTCGTCGGGCGAGATCGGGCGGCCCTGCGTGCCCAGCACGATGTCCTCGGGGTCGTCGAGGCGGGTGTAGCAGACCAGGCCCTCGGCCATGCCGAACACCTGCTGGAGCCGGCAGCCGAGCGCGGGCCCGATGCGCTCGGCCAGTTCGCGGCCGCACTTGGCCCCGCCGACCAGCAGGACCTCCAGGCTGGACAGGTCGCGCTCGGTGCGCGCGGCGGCCTGCACCCAGGCGGCGGCCAGTGGCGGCACCACCCCGGTGATCGTCACGCCCTCGGCCTCGATCAGCCGGAACGCGGTGTCCGCGTCCGGGCGCGGGGCCAGCACGCTGGTCGCGCCCGCGTGCAGCGCGCCGAGCACCCCGGGCGAGCTGAGCGGGTAGTTGTGCGCCACCGGCAGCGCCGCCAGGTAGACGCTGCCGGGGCGCAGCGCGCAGATCCGGGCGCTCTCCCGGACGCTGTAGAGGTAGTCGTCGTGCGTGCGCGGGATCAGCTTCGGCAAGCCGGTGCTGCCACCGGACAACTGCAGGAACGCCACGCCGGACGGATCCGGGTCGGGCAGTTCGCGGGGTGCGGTCGCGGCCAGGCCGTCGAACTCCGGGGTGCCGACGACCAGCACGTCCCGCACCGAGGGCACCCCGGCGGCGACCGCGCGGGCGGTGGCGGCGTGGTCGTGCCGCTCGTGCTCGCCGACGGTCACGATGGCCACGGCTTCGCTTTGCGTGGCGAAGTGCCGCAGTTCGCTGTCGCGGTGGGCGGGCAGCGCGAACACCGGCCACGCCCCGGCCCGCCACAGGCCGAAGACCACCGGCAGGAACTCCGGGACGTTCGGCAGCTGCACCACCACGCGATCCCCGGCGCGGATCCCCGCTCCGGCCAGGCCCGCGGCGATCCGGTGCGCGCGGTCGTCGAGTTCGGCGAAGCTCCAGCGGGCCGTTTCGCCGTCGCGCTCGCCCACCACGGCGGTGCGGGTGGCGTAGGCACCGGCCAGCGTGGTCAGCAGCGAGCCGAAGCTCTGGCCGCGCCAGTACCCGGCGGCGCGGTAGTGCGCGGCGGTTTCCGGCGGCCAGGCGACGTGGTCGAGGCTCACACCGCACCGTCCAGGCCGAGCGCACGCAGCAGCGTGCGGAACTTCGCGCTGGTTTCGGCGAGTTCGGCGGCCGGGTCCGAGCCCGCCACCACGCCGGCTCCGGCGAACAGCCGGACCGAGCGGTCGCACACCTCGGCGCTGCGGATGGTGACCACCCATTCGCCGTCGCCGCGCAGATCGGTCCAGCCCACGAGCCCGGCGTAGTAACCGCGGTCCTCCGGCTCCAGTTCGGCGATCGTGTCGCGGGCGCGTTCGACCGGCACGCCGCAGACCGCGGGCGTCGGGTGCAGCGCCTCGGCCAGCGCCAGCGCCGAGACGGCCGGGTCGGCGATCCGGCCGGTGATGCGGGTCGAGAGGTGCCACATGGTCGGCGTGCCGATCACCGCCGGCTCCTCGGGCACGTCCAGTTCGGTGCAGAAGCCGTGGAGCACGTCGGCGACCTGCGCGGCCACGTGGGCGTGCTCGGCGCGGTCCTTCGCCGAGGCCAGCAGCGCCTGGACGCGGCGGCGGTTCTCGGCCTCGTCGGCCACCCGCGGCAGGGAACCGGCCAGCGGGTTCGCCACCACCGTGGACCCGTGCCGCGACACCAGCAGTTCGGGGCTCGCGCCGACCAGCGTGCGCGGCGCGGGGTCCCCCGGCGCGCTGACGTCGGCCGCGAACACGTGCGCGGCCGGGTCCGCCCGCACCAGCCCGGCCAGCAGCGACGGCACCGGCACCGGCGAACCGGCGGTCAGCTCCAGGCAGCGGGCGAGCACCACCTTGCTCAGCTCACCGCCGTCGATCAGCTCCAGCGCCCGGCGCACGCTCGCGGTGTAGACCTCCGGCTCCGGCTTCGGCGTGATGGACCAGGAGGCGCCGTCGAGCACCCCGGCCGGGCCGTCCTGCCCCGGCACGCCCGCCCGGCGCACCACCGCGGGCACCACCAGGCTCGCTTCCGCGTCCGGCCGGAACCCGATCGCCCCGACCACGACCGGCTCCCCGGCCCCCGTCACGTCCGCCGCGAGCAGTGCCTCCGCCGCCGCTCTCGCCCGCTGCCCCGGCGCGGCCTGCACGGTCGCGTGCACCCCGTCCGCCAGCAGTGACCCCCGCCCCGAGGAGAAGTAGAACGACCCCGGCAGATAGGCGGCGAGCAGGTCGGCCGCCCGGTGCACCGGGCGCGGTCGCGCCAGAGCAGGTGAGGACACTGGTCATTCCCTTTCGCAAAGACGACTCGGCGGCGGTGGCCGCGCGCGTGGCACACTGTCGTTATTTGGACAGCCTAACCTAAGATTTACCCCAGTGGAAGGCAGGATCGGTCACGGAACTCACGCACGCAGTGTCGCTCCGCCATCGACGTAGAGGTTCTGCATGGTGATGTGCCGGGCTTTGGCCGAAGCCAGGAACACCACGGCGTCGGCGATGTCAGCCGGATCGGCGATGCGCCCCAGCGGAATGCCGACGCGGAACTGCGCCGGGTCACCGGCGATCACCCGCGCGGCCCCGTTCTCGTCCGCCCACAGCATCCGCTGCATGTCGGTGTCGGTGGAACCCGGCGAAACCACGTTGCAGCGGATCCCGGAACCGGCCAGTTCCAGGCCGAGGCAGCGGGTCAGCATGGTGGCCGCCGCCTTCGACGCGGCGTAGGCGGCCATGCCCGTGCGCGGCACCCCCGCCGCGTTCGAGCCGACGGTCACCAGGACCCCGGCGCGCCGCGGCACCATCCGCCGGGAAACCTCACGCAGCACGGTGAACACGCCGGTGGTGTTGACCGCGAAGGTGGCGGCCCAGTCCTCGTCGGTGGTCTCGACCACCGACGCGGGCCGCAGGATGCCCGCCACCGGCACCCCGATGGTGATCGGGCCGAGTTCGCGCTCGACCTCGTCCACCACGCGGGCGATCGCGGCGGAATCGGCGACGTCGGCGGGGCACGGCACGATCCGCCCGCCCGCCCCGGCGGCCGTGCGCGCGAGCCCCTCGGCGTCGAGGTCCACCGCCGCGACCGCGGCCCCCGCCGAGGCCAGCGCCGAAGCCACGGCGGCACCGATGCCGCGGCCCGCTCCGGTGACCACCGCGACGCCGCCGCGGATACCGTCCTCCACCGGAACTCCTTTCGCCGACGAGTTGATTAGGCTGTCCTAACCTAACGTCTTCCGGTCGGCGGTAAAGGGAAGAACCCGGTGATCTGGCTCACCAGCACTCCAACGGCCGTCACCCGGTGGGGTGAGCCTCCACCTCCGCCAGCACCGCGTCCCCGCGCACCACGGCGCGGACGGTGATCGGCTCGCGCCCGGCCGGGCGGTGGCGCAGCACCGCCCGGGCGACCGGATCGGCCAGCGTGGTGCGCAGGCAGCGGCGGAGGCCGCGGGCGCCGTACACCGGGTCGAAACCGCGGTCGGCGATCAGGCGCGGCACCGAGTCGTCCACCTCCAGGTGGACCGACCGGCTCCGCAGGCGCCGGCGCAGCAGGTCGATCTCCACCGCGGCGATCCGGACGGCGGTTTCGGTGTCGAACTCGGTGAACACGATGGTTTCGTCGATGCGGTTGAGGAACTCGGTGTCGAAGAAAGCCCGCAGCGCGGCCGAAACCGCGGTGTGGTTGCCGCGCGCGGACAGGCGCCGGGTCAGCGCCCCCGGCCGCTCCCCCAGCCGGTCGGCCAGCCGCCGCCAGCGCGCCCCGCGCCGCCGCGCCAGTTCCGCGCTGCCGAGGTTGGAGGTCAGGAAGACGTAGCTGTTGCGGAAGGACACCCGTTCCTGGCCGCTGGCCAGCCGCAGCTCGCCGTTGTCCAGCACCTGGAGCAGCGCCCGCAGCACGGTCGGGTGCGCCTTCTCCACCTCGTCGAACAGCACGATGCCCGGCGTGTACGCGTCACCCTCCACTTTGGACCGTTCGAACACCGAGTACGCCTCCTTGCTGCCCGCGTACCCCGGTGGCGCGCCGCTGAACGAGGCCGCGTAGTGCTCCTGCGCCAGCGCGCCCATGTCCACCCGGCACAGGTCCTCCGGCCCGCCGCGCAGTTCGGCGGCCACCTGCCGCACCAGCTCGGTCTTCCCGGTGCCGGTCGGGCCGACCAGGAGCAGGTTCGCCAGCGGCCGCGCCGGATCGGCCGCGCCGGCGGTGGCCAGGGTCAGCGCCCGGACCACCGCGTCGACGGCCGGGTCCTGCCCGAGGACGCGGCCGCGCAGCTTCGCCGCGACGGCGTCGGGGTCGAACGCGCCGGGAGGCCGCGCCGGAGCGGCGGCCTCCCGGTTCTGGTCGTGGTACCGGTCGGTCAGGTACGGCATCAGGCCTGCATCGTCTCGTCGACCGGCAGCGTGCCCACCCGGCAGTCGGCCACGCCCACGGTGTCGCGGGTGATCGCTTCGACGTGCTCCCTGGCCTTCTCGGCATCGGTGACCCAGAGCTTGTAGAAGTCGAACGGGCAGTCCGCGACGCCCTTGTCCCCGTCACCCGCCGCGTGCACCCCGCTGTAACCGCGGTGCAGCAGTTTGAACAGGTGGTTCTGCGACTGGTCGAACCGGCGCGCGTCGCGGATGGCCGAAAGCGAAAGCTGCGCGAACTGGATGCCGTATTCCTCCTCACCGGTTTCGCCGAGCGTGCGGCCGTCGAACCCGATGATCGACGAATGCCCGAAGTAGGAGTACACCCCGTCGAACCCGGCCGCGTTCGCCACCGCGACGTAGCAGTTGTTCGCCCACGCCATCGCCTTGGCCATCAGCACCTGCTGGTCCTTGGCCGGGTACATGTAACCCTGGCAGCGCACGATCAGTTCGGCGCCCTTCATCGCGCAGTCGCGCCAGATCTCCGGGTAGTTGCCGTCGTCGCAGATGATCAGCGAGATCTTCATGCCCTTGGGGCCTTCGGTGACGTAGGTGGTGTCACCGGGGTACCAGCCCTCGATCGGGCACCACGGCAGGATCTTGCGGTACCTCTGCACGATGTCGCCGTGGTTGTTGATCAGGATCAGCGTGTTGTACGGCGGCTTGTTCGGGTGGTCCTCGTGCTGCTCACCGGTGATCGAGAAAACGCCCCAGGTGTTCGCCGTGCGGCAGGCTTCGGCGAAGATCGCGGTTTCGTCGCCGGGCACGGTCGCGGCGGTCGCGTACATTTCTTCGGGGTCGTACATGATGCCCTGCGTGGAGTACTCCGGGAACACCACGAGGTCCATGCCCGGCAGCCCGGACTTCATGCCCACCACCATCTCGGCGATCTTGCGGGCGTTGTCGAGCACCTCGGCCTTCGTGTGCAGCCGGGGCATCTTGTAGTTGACCACCGCGACGCCGACCGTGTCGGGGCTGGCGGAGATGTCACCGTGTCGCATGCTTCCTCCTTCAGGTGGCCGCCGCCGTGGCGGCCGGAACGGAACGGTTCTTCCTGGCGAGCAACGCCGCCGCACCGAGCAGCGCGGCCAGCAGTGCCGCGAGCAGCCACGCGTCGGGGGCGGGACCGCCGGTCAGCGCGAGGAAGGCGGGCAGGGTGCAGGTCGGCTGGCTGAACAGGACGGTCACCCAGCCGGTGAACCGGGTCAGCTGATCGGCACCGAGGCCGAGCACCACGAAGAACAGCGCCCAGAGCACGGCCCAGGCCAGCCAGATCACCCCGGAGACCGGGTCGTGGTCGCGCCAGAAGGACAGTCCTGAGTAGACCAGCGCCGCCCCGGCCACGAACAGCGAAAACCAGCCGATGCCACCGGGTTCGAGCCCCGCGAGGTTCACCACGCCGACGTAGAGGTAGGTGAAGCCGAACAGGAACAGCCCGGAAGCGGCGAGGATCGCGTCGCGGTCGCCACCGGCCTGGATGATCAGCACGGTCGGGGTCACGCACTGCAGCGCACCGACGAACAGGTTCAGCGCCGCCGCCGACCGGGCGGGCACCTGGCCGAGCAGCATCAGGCCGTTGAGCAGCAGCACGGCCCCCACGTAGAGCAAACCCACGTTCTGCACGGCCGCCTCCGTTGCACCCACCTGGAATAATTTCAGATGAAAGTAAATGGAACCGGCCCACCCGTCAACCCCGCGCTCGGGTCACCCTCGGACAGCCGAACCCGGCGCACGGACGCAGCTGCACCGCGCACAAGCAGCCGAGTCACGCATCGAGGCAGGCGAACCGCCGGCGCGGGGAGCCGCGCCAAGGCAGCCGAATCCGCGCTCACGCAGCCTCACCTCAGGTCGCCGCCACCGAGCTCCGGCTTCGGGCAGCCGAGCCCATCCGCAGCCCGAGCCACAGTCGAACCCGCGCACTCAACTCGCCATTCTTCGGCGCGAAGACGCCGCGCCGAGGCCCGCACTCACGCACTTGAATCGCCCGGGAGGCAGCCGAACCCGCGCACAGGCAGCCTCACCTCGTGTCGCCCGTTACCGAACTCCACGGCTCCAACCCCCGTGCAGCGGCAAGAAGCGGTCAGAGCCGCGTGATGACCTCGAAATCGCAGCCGTCGGCGGTGGCGAGGTGGACGTGCTGCCGCGCCTGCCGCCCGCGGAACTCGACGGTGCCCCGCGGGCCGTGGTACGCCACCCCGTCCAGCACGGCGTTGAAGTCGTGCAGCCGGGCACTGCCCGCCCGCCCGGCCAGGCTCGCCAGCACCTGCAACCCCTCGTAACACGACTCGGCGGCGTTGTTCAGCGGGGGCGCGGTCACCCCGTGCAGACCGACGTAGCGCCCGAGGAGGTCCATCGCGTCGGCGTTGACCATGGAACGGAAGTAGGCCGCCGCCACGAACAGGTTGGCGGTGGCCCCGCTGCCGCTGGCCAGCAGCATGTTCTCCTCCATCAGCGGGCTGAACCGGACCAGCCGCTCGTGCAGGCCCCGCGCGGCGAAGGCGCGGTTGAACTCCACCGCGTCCTGCCCGACCAGCAGCATCAGCACCCCGTCGGCGTCCGCCGCCTCGACGCGGCGGATCAGGCCCGCCATGTCCCCGCCGCCGAGTCCGACGAACGCCTCCCCGGCGATGGTCAGCCCGAGTTCGGCGGCGAAGTGCCGGACCGCGGTGGTGGACACACGCGGCCAGACGTAGTCGTCCCCGGCGACGAACCAGCGCCGCGCCCCGAGGTTGTCCCGCAGCCAGCGCAACGCCGGCGCGATCTGCAACCGCGGCGTCTCCCCCGTGCAGAAGATCCCCGGCCGCCGTTCGCCGCCTTCGTAGAGCGAGGTGTAGGCGTACGGGACCCGCCCGGCGAGCACCGGCGCGAGCGCGTGCCGCACCGAGGAGATGTGCCAGCCGGTGACGGCGTCGACCTCACCACGGTCGACCAGGGCACCGACCTCGGCCGCCACCACCGGCGGCGGGGCACCGCCGTCGACCACGCGCAGCGAGACCTCCCGGCCGAGGACCCCGCCGGCCGCGTTGAACTCGTGCGCGGCCAGTTCGGCGATCGCCTCGCAGGACGGCCCGAACAACCCGGCCGGGCCCTGCAGCGGGACCACCATCGCGACGCGCCAGCCCATCGGATCTCCGCCGGTTTACTTCCAAGTGGAACGAAGTTTTACAATCGGGGCGGGGTTTCCGCAAGAGGGAGGACCGAGACCGGCGATGACCGCGCACACCGGGGCCGAACCGCTGACCAGGGCGCTGACCCGCGCCCTGCGGGCGGTCACCGCCCGCGTCGAGGAGGTGCTCCGGGCGGAGGGCCTGTCGCTGGACCAGTGGCTGGTGCTCGATTCGCTGGCCCGCGAACGCGGCCTGTCGATGGCCGACCTGGCCGGCCGGACGCTGGCCACCGGCCCGACGCTGACCCGCGTGGTCGACCGCCTCGTCTCCACCGCGGTGGTCTACCGCGAGGTGGACGCCGAGGACCGGCGCCGCGTGCGCGTCTACCTCGGCCCGCGCGGCCGGGCCGCGCACCGGCGGATCGCGCCGAAGGTGGCCGAGGCGGAGGCCGCCGCGCTCGACCGCACCGGCGACGGTCCCGGCACCCTGGCCCTGCTCGCCGCGCTGACCGGGGATTCCGCACTCGACCAGCGGTGAGGCCGGGTTTCCGTGATCGCCACCGCGGGTAGCCGGGCGGATGCGACTTCGGCCGAAGCAACCCGAGTTGTTCGAATACTTCATCCGAGCTGCCCGCAACACGGCCAGAGCCACCGAGGCCATCGGCGAACTGGGTCAGCCCGGCGTGGCCGCGGAGGCGCTGAGCAGCCGGCTGGTCGACATCGAGCACGAGAACGACGAGGTCACCCACGAGCTGTTCCACAAGCTCAACTCCTCGTTCATCACCCCCTTCGACCGCGACGACATGTACCGGCTCGGCTCCCGGCTGGACGACGTGATCGACCACCTGGAGGGCGCCGCCACGCTGGCCCACCTCTACTGCGCCTTCGACGACGAGCGCCCGCCGCCGGAGATGTGCGAGCAGCTGGCGGTGCTGCGCCGGCTCGGTGAACTGGCCGCCACCTCGTTCGAGGACTTCGCCGCCAAACGCGACCTCAAGCACTACTGGATCGGCACGAACGACCTGGAGAACCAGGCCGACCGGATCTACCGCCACCTGCTGGCCACCCTGTTCAGCGGCAAGTACGACGCGCTCACCGTGCTGAAGCTGAAGGAGATCGGCGACGCGCTGGAGGAAGCCGCCGACGCCTTCGAGCACGTGGCGAACACGGTCGAGGCGATCGTGGTCAAGGAGTCCTGAGTGAACGCCGAACTGGCCGCGGTCACCGCGGCCATCGTGATCACGGTGGTGTTCAGCTACACCAACGGGTTCCACGACGCGGCCAACGCGATCGCCACCTCGGTCTCGACCAGGGCGCTGAGCATCCGGGCGGCGCTGGCCCTCGCCGCGGTGGGCAACCTGGTCGGCTCGTTCTTCGGGGCGAAGGTGGCCAAGACCGTCGGGGCCGGGATCGTGCAGCTGCCACCGGGCATCACCGCGCTGACCGTGGTCTGCTGCGGGCTGCTCGGCGCGATCGGCTGGAACCTGGTCACCTGGTACTTCGGCCTGCCGTCGAGTTCCTCGCACGCGCTGGTCGGCGGCCTGGTCGGGGCCACGCTGCCCGCCGCGGGCGTGGTGCTGTGGGGCGGCATCGTCGAGGACGTGCTGCTGCCCATGCTGATCTCGCCGCTGCTCGGCTTCGCGCTCGGGTACCTGCTGATGCTGGCGGTGCTGTGGACCTTCCGGCGGGGGCACCCGAAGAAGCTCAACCGCGGGTTCCGGCTGGCCCAGACCTGCTCGGCCGCGGCGATGGCGGTCGGGCACGGCATGCAGGACGCGGCGAAGTCGATGGGCATCGTGGTGCTGGCGCTGGTCGCCGGGGGTTACCAGACGGGGTGGCACATCCCGGTCTGGGTGTACTTCCTGATCAGCGCGGCGCTGGCGGCGGGCACCTACTCCGGCGGGCGGCGGATCATCGCCACGCTGGGCCGCAAGGTGATCGACCTGCGGCCGCCGGAGGGCTTCGCCGCCGAGGCCACGGCCAGCTCGGTGCTGTACGTGGCCGCGCTCGGCTTCGGCGCGCCGATCTCCACCACGCACACGATCACCTCGGCGATCATGGGCGCCGGGGCCACCCGGCGGCTCTCCGCGGTGCGCTGGGGCACCGCGGGCAACATCGTCGGCGGCTGGGTGCTCACCTTCCCGGCGGCCGGGCTGGTCGGCGCGTTGTTCTCCTGGCCCTTGGTGGCGGCCACCACCTGAGCCCGGGGCAGAATCGCGGGATGGAGATTCGGGAAGTGAAGCGGTTCGGCCGGGGTGTGAGCGCGGTCGGGCTGGGGTGCTGGCAGCTCGGTGCCGACTGGGGCGAGGTCGGCGAGGCCGACGCGCTAGCGGTGCTGCACGCCGCGGCGGACGAAGGGGTCACCTTCTTCGACACCGCCGACGTCTACGGTGACGGCCGCAGCGAGCAGCTGGTCGGGCGGTTCCGCGCCGAACGCGGGCAGGACGACCTGTTCGTGGCCACCAAGATGGGCCGCCGGGTCGAGCAGGTGCCGGAGAACTACACCGCCGCCAACTTCGCCGCCTGGACCGACCGGTCCCGGCGCCACCTCGGCGTGGACACCCTGGACCTGGTCCAGCTGCACTGCCCGCCCACGCCGGTGTACGCCGACGACGCGGTGTTCGACGCGCTCGACGAGCTGGTCGACCAGCAGCGGATCGCCCGCTACGGCGTCAGCGTGGAGACCTGCGAAGAGGCGCTCACCGCGCTGGCCAGGCCGAACGTGGCCGCGGTGCAGATCATCCTCAACTGCCTGCGGCTCAAGCCGCTGGAGCGGGTGCTGCCCGCCGCGGCCGAAGCGGGCGCCGGGATCATCGTGCGGGTGCCGCTGGCCTCGGGGCTGCTCTCGGGCAAGTACACGAAGGACACCACCTTCGCCGACGACGACCACCGCAACTTCAACCGGCACGGCGAGGCGTTCGACGTGGGCGAGACCTTCGCCGGTGTGCCCTACGAGGTGGGCCTCGAAGCCGTCGACCGGCTGCGTGGTGTGGTCCCGCCGGGGCAGACCCTCGCCCAGTTCGCGCTCCGCTGGATCCTGGACCAGCCCGGGGTGAGCACGGTCATCCCGGGTGCCCGCAACCCCGGGCAGGTCCGGGCCAACACCGCCGCGGCCGCCCTGCCCGCGGTGGACGGTGACGCGGTGCGCGAGGTGTACGACGAGCTGATCCGCCCGCTGGTGCACGACCGGTGGTGACGTGCCCGAATCCGGGCACGGGGTTTGGGACGGCGGCGGTGCCGGTGCCATGCTGACCGGCGTGGGGGACGAAGTACCGGAGGACCTGCTGCGGCACGTGGTCAGGACCAGCGGGCTGCCGTCCGCCATCGCCAGGCGCCTGGTCTCCGACGTGATGGGTTACTTCGTCGAGACACCCGAGGAGTACGTGCGCCGGCGCCATGCCGAGCTGCGTGCCCGGCAGCTGCCGAACGCCCGCATCTGGCCGCTGCTCCGCGACGAACTCGCGGTGCGCCCGGTCGCGGCGCCGGAGCTGTCGGAACGGCAGCTCCGGCGCATCGTCTACGGCTGAAGGAGTTTGCGCGGATGTGCGGGATCGTCGGGTACGCCGGGTCGAAGAACGCGGTTCCCCTGCTGGTGGAGGGCCTGCACCGGCTCGAATACCGGGGATATGACTCGGCGGGCGTGGCGGTGGCCGCCGACGGCGGGCTCGAGGTGCACAAGACCGCGGGCCGGGTGGCCGACCTGCGCCGGGTCATCCCGGACGGGCTGAGCGGGACCACCGGCATCGCGCACACCCGCTGGGCCACCCACGGTGAGCCCAGCGATCGCAACGCCCACCCGCACCTGGACCCCACCCGCCGGATCGCCATCGTGCACAACGGCGTGCTGGAGAACTCCGATGCGCTGCGCAGGCGGCTCGCCGGCGAGGGGGTGGCCCTGGCCTCGGACACCGACAGCGAGGTGCTGGCCCACCTGATCGCCCGCAGCGGGGAGTCCACCCTGGAGGACGCTGTGCGTGCCGCACTGTCCCAAGTGGAGGGCACCTACGGCGTCATCGCGATGGACGCGGCGAATCCGGGCGAACTGGTCGCCGCCCGGCGCGGCAGCCCGATCGTGCTGGGGCTCGGCGAGCGGGAGGTGCTGATCGCCTCGGACACCGCTGCGCTGGTGCGGTTCACCGAGAAGGTGATCTACCTCGAGGACGACGAGCTGGCCACGGTCACCGCCGACGGTTACCGCACCAGCACGGTGCACGACGCGCGGGCCACCACCCGCCCGCCGACCGCGCTCGAAGCCGCCTCCCTCGACTACGAGCTGGGCCAGTACCCGGATTTCATGAGCAAGGAGATGGCCGAGCAGCCGGACGCGGTCGACCGCTGCCTGCGCGGGCGGCTGGACCGGCGGTTCATGTCGGCCCGGCTCGACGGCGTCGGCCTGAGCCCGCGGGAGTACCAGCAGATCCGCCGGGTGAAGCTGCTCGGCTGCGGTTCGGCCTACTACGCCGGGCAGCTCGGGGCCGAGCTGGTCGAGCAGCTGGCCCGCCTCCCGGCCGACGCCGAACCCGCCTCGGAGTTCCGCTACCGCAATCCGGTGATCGACCCGGAGACGCTGTACGTGGCGATCAGCCAGTCCGGCGAGACGCTGGACACCCTCGCCGCGGTGCACGAGCTCAAGCGCAAGGGCGGCCGGGTGATCGGCCTGGTCAACGTGGTGAGCAGCTCGATCGCCCGCGAGTGCGGCAGCGGGCTGTTCCTGCACGCGGGCCCGGAGGTCTCGGTGGCGGCGACCAAGTCGTTCACCAACATGGGGGTGGCGCTCGCGTTGCTGGCGCTGGAACTGGGGCGCGTGCGGGACCTGTCCATGGCCGACGGCAGGCGCCTGGTCGACGGCCTGCTCGCGCTGCCGTCGCAGCTGAGCGGCATCCTCGGCCAGGAGGCGGCGATCGCCGCCGTCGCCGCGAAGTACGCCGGTGCCGAGCACATGTTCTTCGTCGGGCGGGTGCGGGGCTGGCCGGTGGCCAGGGAGGGCGCGCAGAAGCTCAAGGAGATCTCCTACGTGCACGCCGAGGCCTACCAGGCGGCGGAACTCAAGCACGGGCCGCTGGCGCTGATCGATCCGGCGATGCCGACCGTGGTGGTGCTGCCGGACGACGACCTGCTGGCCAAGAACCTCTCGACGATCGAGGAGATCAAGGCCCGCGGTGGCCCGGTCATCGCGGTGACCGACGCCGAGCTGCCCGATGGCCTGGTCACCGAGGTGCTCCGGGTGCCGAAGGCGGCCCCCGAGCTGGCGCCGATCACGCTGTCGGTGGCGTTGCAGCTGTTCGCCTACCACCTGGCCAAGGCGCTGGACCGCGAGATCGACCGGCCGCGGAACCTGGCGAAGAGCGTCACCGTGGAATGAGCCGCACAGTCCGTTTGGGGGTACCGCGGCGGCCGGACGCCCGTTTGAATTGGACCAGACCATTCTCCCGGTCGTCCGTCAACGGTGTCTGGAGCTGACATGTCGCGACCCCATCCGTGGAAACGGTTGTCCCTCGCCGTTCCGCTCGCCGTGGCCGCCCTGCTGGGGACGGCGGTTCCCGCGGCGAGCGCGGCGGGCACCGGTGTGCCGCTGGACGAACTCAGCGTCGTCACCACGGAAGTGGCCACGGGCCTGCAGAACCCCACTTCGATCGTGCCGGCCGGCGACGGCAGGCTGCTGATCGCCGAGAAGCGCGGGGTGATCCGCGCCTACCACCCGCAAACCGGGATGGCCGCGAAACCGGTGGCCGACATCAGCAAGCGGGTCAGTTCCGCCGAAGTCGAGCGCGGCCTGCTGGGCCTGGCGCTGGCCAAGGACCGGAACACCGCGTACGTGGCGTACACGCGCTTGCCGGACCACGCCGTGACGCTGGCCCGGCTGCGCCTGGACACCGGTGCGGTGCAGGAACTGCTGACGCAGGAACACGCGCAGTTCAGCAACCACAACGGCGGGCAGCTCGCGTTCGGTTCGGACGGTTACCTGTACTGGGCCATCGGCGACGGTGGCGGCGCCGGCGATCCGCTGGCCACCGGGCAGCGGCTGGACACGCTGCTCGGCAAGATCCTGCGCCTGGACGTGAACCGGTCGTGCGGCGGGAAACCGTACTGCGTGCCCGGTGACAACCCGTTCGTCGGCAACGCGGGCGTGCGCACCGAGATCTGGGCGTACGGCCTGCGCAACGCGTGGCGGTTCTCGTTCGACCCGCACAACGGTTCGCTGTGGATCGGCGACGTCGGGCAGGGGCGGTTCGAGGAGGTGGACCACATCCGGGCGCACCAGGGCGGGGTCAACTTCGGCTGGTCCTGCATGGAGGGTCCGGTGGTCTACAACCAGGAGCGCTGCACCCCGGGCGCGAAGTACACCGGCCCGGTCTTCCACTACGTCTCCGGTGAGCAGGGCTGCGCGGTGATCGGCGGCCACGTCTACCGCGGCAGCCAGTACGCCAAGCTGGCCGCCGGCACCTACGTGGCCACCGACTTCTGCCGCGGCACCGCCTGGGCCGTCCGGGAGAACGCGGACGGCACGTACACCAGCGGTGAGATCGGCGCCTTCCCCACCGACGTCACCGCCTTCGGCGTGGACGAGCGCGGTGAGCTGTACGTGGTCGACGAGTACCCCGGCCGCCTGCACCGGGTTTCCTTCCAGCACACCCCGTGACGGTTCAGCGGCTCACAGCTCGGCGGCGAAGGCCGGCAGTTCCCGGTTGACCGCGTCCGGCGGTCGAGGTGGGTGGCGTGCCCGGCGTCGTCCGGCACCACCGCCCGGCCCGCCGGGAACTCCGCTCGCGCGACCACGTCCCGCCATCCTGGTGGGCGTGGTCGTGCAGCAGCGGCAGGGTTTTCCGGCCGCGCCACCGGCGGCCCCACCGCGCCCAGCCGTTCGACCAGGCGCAACTGGGCCCGCTCGGCACCCGGACCCCGGCCGGTTCGGGGTACCCAGCGCACCCGCTCGCGACCGAACAGGTCCACAGGACCAGATGGTGCTCGCGCCCACCGAACTGCCGACCAGCAGCACCTCGGTCGAGCCCGCGCCGTCGAGCGCGTCGTGCAGGTCCTTGCCTGGCCGGACGCCGGGGCAGCCGAGCGACCCGGAGCACCCAGGTCTCGGCCGCCGCACGGCAACCGGCGACCAGCACGACGGCCGGTCCGCTGCCGTCGAAGCCCGGCGGTCACCCGGCGCCCGTGGCCGGAGGCTCCCCTTCCGCGGTGAATCGTGGAGGATGCCTCCATGACCGACTCCTGGCTGCGCCTGCTCGCCGACGAGCGCCCGGCCGCCGAGCTGGCGGACTTCCACCGCGCTCAGCTGGCCGGAGCGGCCGAGGCGGACCGCGACCGGCTGGTGCGGGCGGCCGATCGGGCGTTCGCCGTCCACCGCCGCCTCGACGCGTGCCGCCGGCACGCCGCCGAGCTGACCGTGCTGAACGACCTGGCCGCCTGACCACGCTGCGTGACTCCGGCGAGGTGCTCAGCGAGGTCGCCGCGCAGGCACGCCGGTTGCTCGCGGTGGACGTGGCCTACCTGATGCTGCGGCGGGCGGACGGCACGCTGCGGATCGAGGTGGCCGACGGGTCCACGGGCTCGGTGCTGCGTGGCATCGAACTGGCGGCCGGTACCGGGCTGGGCGGGCGGGTGGTGCGGACCGGCGAGCCGATGTGGAGCGCGAACTACCTGCGGGACACCCGGATCCAGCACACGCGGCTGCCGGGAGCGAGCAGCTGGGCGGCATCCTCGGCGTGCCGCTGGTCCGCGGGGACGAGGCGATCGGGGTGCTGCCGGCCGCCGGCCGCGGTCCTTCCACGGCGGTGAGGTCGAACTGCAGGCCGCGCTCGCCTCGCACGCGGCGGTGGCGCTGCACAACGCCGGGTTGTTCGAGCGACACCGCCGGTCGGCCGACGAACTCCGCGCGGCGAACGCCACCCTGCGGCGGGCGGACGAGCTGCGGGAGCGTTGGCCCCGCCGGACAGGCCCGTGCCCGCGCCCCGCGGCACCACCGGCACCCGGTGCCGCACGCCCGCCCGCACCACCACCTGCACCTCCTCGGCGGTGCGCGGCCGGACCACCGCGCAGGGCGTGCCGTGCGGTGCCCACTCCGCCTCGTCGTGCCCGAATCCGCTGATCAGGCCGGGGTCCAGCACCAGCCGGTCCGCCGGGAGGTCCCGGCGCAGGTCGTCCACCAGAGCACGCATCCGGCCAAGTTCGCACGTCCGGCCGGCCGAAGCCGATGGGGGAATCCACCACGGTTCACCGGTGGCGGTGGGCACCTCGTCCACGGGGGTTGCTCCGAACGGGCTCCTGGTGTATCAGGCCGCTCCGCTCGGACGTCCTCCCAGATGAGGGGAAGTGAATGCGATGAACTGGACCAACGGTGCCACCACCACCATCGCCGCCGCCTGCCTGGCCCTGGCCGCCTGCGGCGCACCCGATCCGGCGGAGGACCCGCCGGTGGGCAACACCGTCGAAGTGACCACCGGCCACCCCGGCAGCGACACCAGCGGTGACAGCGGCGGTGACGGCTCGACCGACTCCGGTGACGGCAACGAGCAGGCGGACGATCCGCCGGACGTCCCGAAGGGCCCCATCGGCTACGACAACACGCGCACCGGCGGCGGCCGCAGCCCGGAGGACGTCAAGGCCGACATGGAGGGCCAGCTGGCCGGCAAGTGCGGCCCGAAGCTGTGCGGGGTCAAGGTGGTGATCACCGGCGGCAAGGACTGCGTCGATTCGGTGACCCCCCAGCCGGTGCAGCCGGGCGGCCGGATCACCGTGAAAACGAAGACCTGTGCCGACGGCGAGCGCCCGGACCTCGAATCCGAATCCGCGGAGCCGGAATCGGAGGAACCGGGCACCGACGAATCAGCCGCACCGCCTTCGGCGGGCTGACCGCTTCGAGGGGAAGCCATGAGAAGGAACTGGATCGCCGGGGTGATCGGCGCCTGCCTGCTCCTCACCGCCTGCGGCGCACCCGGTCCGGCGCAGGACCCACCCGGGGTCGGCGGCGGCGAGGAGACCGGCACCCCACCGGACATCCCGAACGAACTCGTCGACTACGACAACAATCAGATCGGCCCGGGCAGCACCCCGCAGGAGGTCAAAGCGGGAATGGAGCAGCAGCTGGCCGAGCGGTGCGGGCCGAAGCTCTGCGGGATCAAGGTGAAGATCAGCGGCGACGGGAACTGCGTCGCTTCCGCGGGACCCTCACCGGTACGGGCCGGTGGCCAGGTCACCGTGAAGGCGAGGAAGTGCACAAAAGACGAGTTGCCCACCGGCGAACCGGAATCCGACGCGCCCAAGGCGCCGGAGTCGAAGCAGCCGGGGACCGGTGAGTCCGCCGCACCCCCGTCGGCGGGCTGAGCCGTGGCGCCCCCGCGGCACCACCGCCTGCGGCCGCGGCCACCGGCGCCCGCCGAGGAACCGCGCACCGGCCGCGCGGTCAAGGTGCTCGCCTCGGTGGCCGCGAACGTCACCCTGCTGACCGCGCTGCTGTACTTCTTCGGCCTGCTCTACACGCAGACGTACTTCAGCTACTTCCGGGTGCACTACACGCTGCTGGGCCAGACCGCGGACGAGATCTTCGGCCGCGGGGTCAACGGGCTGCTGCTGCCGATCGGGGCGGCGGCCGGGGCGGGCCTGTTCCTGCTCGGCGCCGTCCGGACGCTGCGGCACCGCCTGTCCGACACCGCGTGGGACCGGCTGCTGCGGGTGAGCACCCCGGCCGCCGGGGTGCTCGGCACCGTCCTCATCGGACTCACCGTGCCGGTGCTCGCCGACCCGGGCCCCTTCCGGAAGCTCACCGGGTTGCCCGGCCTCGCGCTGGCGGCCGGGGTGGTGCTGCTGGCCGGGGCCTGGCACCGGCTGGGGGCGAGGACCGGGACGAGGCGGTCCAAGTTGTCCGTGGCCGAATGGGTGTTCACCTACGTGCTGGTGGGTTTCGGCCTGTTCTGGGCGGTCGCGGACTACGCGCAGGTGGCCAGCGCCCGCTCGGCGTATGAGGAAGCGGCCGGGCTGGCGTCGAAACCGGCGGCGACGCTGTTCAGCGCGCAGAGCCTGCACCTCGTCGCCGAAGGGGTGCGGGAGGACGCTTGCGCCCAGCCGGACAGCGCGTACAAGTTCCGCTACACCGGCCTGAAACTGCTGCTGCAGTCCGGCGGGCAGTACGTGCTCCTGCCGTCGGACTGGCGTCCGTCGCGCGGCACCGCGTTCGTGGTGCCGCGCACGGACAAGCTGCGCGTGGAGTTCGCCACGGCGAAGTCGGCGCCCCCGCCGGGGTGCTGATCAGGCCCGCAGATCGTTGCCCCTGGTCTCCCCGGCCACCGACACCGCGGCGAACGAGAGCACGCAGAGCACCATGATGTAGAGGCCCACCGAAGGCGCCCAGCCGGTGTTCTGCACCAGCAGTTCGGCGATCGTCGGCGCGAACGCCCCGCCGAGGATGGCCCCGAGCGCGTACCCGATGGACACCCCGGAGTACCGCACCGAGGTGGGGAACAGCTCGGCGTACATCGCCGACATCGGGCCGTAGGACAGGCCGAGCCCGATGGTCAGCACGAAGATCGAGCCGCCGAACAACCAGATGTTCCTGGTGCCGATGAGCAGGAACAGCGGGATCATCCAGGCGAAGACCAGCGCGTAACCGAGCTGGAAGGTGCGGACGCGGCCGATCCGGTCCGACAGCGCGCCGCCGTAGAGGGTGAAGACCAGCCAGCCGGTCGAACCGACCACGATGGCCAGCAGCACCGACGGCCGCGACAGCTTGAGCGTGCCGGTGCCGTAAGCGATGAAGTAGGCGATCACCAGGTACCCGGCGGCGTTGTTGGCGACGAAGATCAGCGCGGTGAGCACCACCTGCTTGGTGTTGCGGCGGAACAGGTCCCGCAGCGGCGCCGAGGACTCCTGGCGGCGCCGCAGCATTTCCCGGAAGACCGGGCTCTCCTCGACCGCGCGCCGGATCGCGTAACCGAGCGCGATCAGCACCACGGAGAACAGGAACGGCACCCGCCAGCCCCAGGACTGGAACTGGGCGGGGGTGGTCACCGTGGTCATCAGCCACAGCACCCCGGTGGCCAGGATCAGCCCGACCGGCACGCCCACCTGCGGATAGGCGCCGAACAGCCCGCGGCGGCCGTCGGGTGCGTGCTCGACGGACATCAGCGCGGCCCCGCCCCACTCCCCGCCCGCCGAGAAGCCCTGCACGATGCGCAGCACGATCAGCACGACCGGGGCGGTCACGCCGATGTCGGCGTAGGTGGGCAGCGCGCCGATCAACGCGGTGGCCGCGCCCATCAGCACCAGGGTCAGCACCAGCATCTTCTTGCGGCCGAGCCGGTCCCCGTAGCGACCGGCGACGATCGCGCCGAGCGGCCGGAACAGGAAGCTGATGCCGATGGTGGCCAGTGAGATCACCGTGGCCAGCCCCGGCGCGGCCTGGCTGACCGGCGCCAGGAACAGCGGCGCGAGCACCAGGCTCGCCGCCTGGGCGTAGATGAAGAAGTCGTACCACTCGATGGTGGTGCCCGCCAGCGTGCTGGCCAGCACCTTCCGCTCCTCGCGCGAGCGCCGGGCGGGCGCTGCCGGATGTGCCATGCGAACTCCGTTGTCCGGTGGGCCGGTCGAACCGGGCCTACGGACTATACGGATCCGGGGCCGCCGGGCAAGGGGTTCCGCGCGTCGGTCAGCCTGCCACGAACCTCGGTGGTGGCCTCGATCGTCCGCGTCAGGAAGCGCGCGACGGTCCGCCGTTCCTCCTCGTCGAAGTCCTGCCACACCGCGGAAAACCGCTCCCCCAACGGCAGGAAGAAGGCCGCACCCACCTCTCGCGCGCGCTCGTGCATGCGCAGTTCCACCTTCCGGCGATCGGTCGCGCTCCGGTCCCGGTGCAGGTGCCCGGCCCGCTCCAGCCGGTCCAGCACCGAAGTCGTGGCCGAAGCGCTCAGGTGCAGCGCCGCCGCGAGCTGGCTCGGGCTCATCGGCGCGCCCCGCCGGGCCGCGTCCATGATGACCGCGAGGGCGTTCAGGTCGGTGCGGTGCAGGCCGTGGGCCTCACCGAACATCTCGGCGAAGCGGTCGGATTCCACGGTCAGCTGCCGGACCAGGGTGATCAGCACCTCATCGCCGGTCCCCGGCTGGTCAGCGGCCTCGCTCACGCCCGCGCCACCCCTCCGAGTTGCCGCGCACCGGAACCCGGCCTAGTGTTTCGAACATCGAAATATCCGTTTGCCGAAATAGTAGCTGAGGACATCCCTCCATGATCGCCGATTCACCCGTCCGGTCCCGCCTGCGGTGGCTGCTGCCCGCCCTGCTGGTGGTGGGCTGGCTCGCGCTCGGCGCGGTGAGCGGGCCCTACGCCGGCAAGCTCGCCGAGGTCGCCGAGAACGACTCCGCCGCCTTCCTGCCCGCCTCGGCCGAGGCCACCGAGGTCGCCGAACTGCAACGGCGGCTCGGCGGGGCGCAGGCGATCCCGGCGATCGTCGTGGCCGAGCGGACCAGCGGGCTGACCGAGGCCGACCGGCAGTTCGTCACCGAGCGGACCCGCGGGCAGGCCGGGGCGTCGCCGCTGCTGCCGGCCCCGCGGGACAACCAGGCCGCCCGCGTGGTCGTGCTGCTCGACCCGGGCACCGACCCGTCCGAAGGGGTGGCCGCACTGCGTGAAGCGGTCGGCACCGGCGTGCCGGAGGGGCTGACCGTGCTGGTCACCGGCCCGGCCGCGCAGGCGGCGGACCTCGGCGAGGCGTTCGGCGGCATCGACGGCCTCCTGCTCCTGGTCGCCGGGGCGGTGGTGGCGCTCATCCTGGTGATCGTCTACCGCAGCCCGATCCTGCCGTTCCTGGTGCTGCTCTCGGCGGTGTTCGCGCTCGGCCTGGCCAACCTGACCGTGTACCTGCTCGCCGACCACGACGTGCTCGCGCTGAACGGCCAGAGCCAGGGCATCCTGTTCATCCTGGTCTTCGGCGCCGCCACCGACTACGCGCTGCTGCTGGTCGCGCGCTACCGCGAGGAGCTGCGCGACACCGCCGACCAGCACACCGCGCTGCGCTCGGCCTGGCGCGCCACCATCGAGCCGATCACCGCGTCCGCGGGCACGGTCATCCTCGGCGTGCTGTGCCTGCTGCTCAGCGACCTCAACTCGAACAAGGGGCTCGGCCCGGTCGCGGCGATCGGCATCGGTGCCGCGCTGCTGACCACGATCACCTTCCTGCCCGCGGTCCTCGCGCTCTGCGGGCGCACCTCGTTCTGGCCGTTCCGGCCCGCGCTCGGCTCACCGCACCCGGAGACCGGCGGCGTGTGGGGCCGGGTTCCGGGCTGGATCTCCCGGGCACCGCGGACCATCTGGATCGTCACCGTGCTGGTGCTGCTCGGCGGTGCCGCGTTCCTGCCGCAGCTCAAGGCTTCCGGCACCGCGCAGTCCGAGGTCTTCCTCACCCCGGTGGATTCGGTGGCCGGGCAGGAGGTCCTCTCGCGGCACTTCCCCGGCGGCACCGGCTCCCCCACGGTGATCATCGCGAACACCGCGCAGGCACCCGCGGTCGAAGCGGCCGCCAGGGTACCGGGCGTGGCCGACCTGCGTGCCCAGCCGTCGGGACCGCTGACCGAGATCGAGGCCACCCTCACCGATCCGCCGGACTCGGCGGCGGCCACCGCCACCGTCGAGCGCCTGCGCGCGGCCGTGCACGCGGTCGACGGAGCGGAGGCCAAGGTCGGCGGCCCGACCGCGACCCAGCTCGACACGCGGCTGACCGCCGAACGCGACCGGCTGGTGATCATCCCGATCGTGCTGGGCGTGATCTTCCTGGTGCTCGCCCTGCTGCTGCGCTCCCTGCTGGCGCCGCTGCTGCTGATCACCACCGTGGTGCTCTCGTTCGCCACCACGCTGGGGGTTTCGGCACTGGTGTTCAACCACGTGCTGGACTTCCCCGGCGCCGATCCGGTGGTGCCGCTGTTCGGTTTCGTCTTCCTGGTCGCGCTCGGGATCGACTACAACATCTTCCTGATGACCCGGGTCCGCGAGGAGGCCAAGCGGCTCGGCACGCGGGAAGGCACGCTGCGCGGGCTCACCCTCACCGGCGGGGTGATCACCTCGGCGGGGGTGGTGCTCGCGGCCACCTTCTCCGCGCTGGCCGTGCTGCCGATCCTGTTCCTCGCGCAGATCGCCTTCATCGTGGCCTTCGGCGTGCTGCTGGACACGCTGGTCGTGCGGTCGCTGCTGGTGCCCGCGCTGGCCGCCGATCTGGGCGGGCGCATCTGGTGGCCCGCCCGGATCGACGCCCTCAGCCGGGCACGCCCAGCTGGGCGGACATCTTCGTCATCAGGTTCTGCTCGTTGAACTCCACGCCGATCCGGAAGTCCGGGCCGGTGATCCACAGCTGGTCGTCACCGGAGACCTCCAGCCCGCGGTTCACCGCGTAGGAGCCGAACGCGCGGCGGTGGTCGTGCAGGGTCAGCTCCATCACGCCCTGCTGGAGCACGCGCATGGTCCGCGCCGAGGTCGCCGCCGGCAGGCTCAGCTCCGGGTGCTCCAGCAGGAAACCGGCCCTGGTGCCACCGCCGGTCGGGCCCTGGTAACCGGACCAGCACCCGGTGGCGGCCTTGGCGGCCTCCATCATCAGCGAGGCGACGTGCGCCGGGTCGGCGGGCGAACCGGGCAGCGCGTCGAACGGGATCTCCGGTTCGCTCAGTTCGGCGATGCCGTGCCGTTCGCCGAACTCCTTGGCGCGCAACGCGATCTCCAGCACCTCGGGGCGGTAGCCGAACGGGTTGGCCCAGCTCCACAGCCAGGAGCGCGGGCCGGGCGCGGCGCTGCCGAGCAGGTGCACGCGGTCGCAGGTCAGCGGCGTCTCGCCGGCGAAGTCGAACCGCGGCTGCGCCAGGTCGACGTGCCAGGAGTGCTCACCGACCCGCTCGGACAGGTGCAGCTGGTGTTCGAAGGAGAGCAGGGCGGCGTCGTCCTGCAACTGGAGAAACGTGGGCATGGCGCGGAGCCTAGCGAGTCCGCAACCGCCAGAGGGGTGTTTTCCGGCGATCACGTACTGCGGTTGCCGGAGGCACTCCACGCGATCAGCTTGCCCATGTTCGCCACGAAGGTGCTCGTGCTGATCACCAGCGGCCGCTCCTGCGGCTGGTACGGCGGCTCCTCCGGCGGGCTCGCCGGGTCGTACGGCGACGTGTCGAACAGGTCCCCCACGTGCTTGCTCATGTACGCCTTGCCGGGGTACGGGGTGGACGGTGCCGGGCCGCGGTACGGGTTCGTGGTGGCCTCCGAAGCGGTGAGCCAGTAGTCGTTGCCACCGAGCTTGCCGACCAGTGCGGTGGCGTCGGCGTCCGAGACGACCGGGAGCGGGAGCGGGGCGTCGCGGAACAGGTCGGTCAGCTGGAGGTCGCGCAGCGAGAAGTACCCCGGCAGCGGGATCGCCCCACCGCCCAGCGGGGACCGGCCCTTCAGGTCGGCGACTTCGCGCGGGGTGAGCGCCATCAGCTCGTCGTAGGTCTTCCGCAGCGCGGTGGTGTCGACCGAGCGGCCGCCGGAGTAGTGGCTGAGCGTGGCCCGGTGGTCGTAGTCGGAGTAGTACGCGCCGTTGCGCACGTTCGACCCGAAGCGGTGCACGAACCGCGCCCGGTTGGTGCCCAGCTCGACGAAGGTCGGGTGCGTCCGCCCGGCCAGCAGCGGGTTCTCCCCCAGCTGCTCGGCGGTGAGCCGGCAGCTGTCCAGCCACGCCAGCGCGGACGGCACACCGTCCAGGCAGGACCGGTCGCCGGTGAGCCGGAAGTAGTGGAACAGCTGCTGCACGTTGGTCTGCGTGGTGTGGGTGGCCAGCGCCCTCGGCTCGTAGGAACGCGCCCCCGCCGGTGCCCCCGCCGGACGGCCACCCGCCGCGCGGGCCAGGTGCTGCAGGCCCCAGCCCGCCTGCGGTCCCGGCTGCTGGAGCCGCCGCAGGCAGCCCATCGCCCGGCGGACCGGTTCGGCCAGTTCGGTCTTGCCCAGCGTGGTCAGGCACATCAGCAGGAACTTGATGTTCTCCCCGAGCACGTCGTCGTTGAAGGTGACGTGACCGGTGTAGTCGCCGTCCTCCATGCCGTGCCGGACATCGGCGGGCAGCCACGGCGGCAGCACCTCCGGCCACGGGGTGTCCGAGACGGCTCGGGGCACGCGGGGGAAGCGCTGGGGCCAGCCGCCGTCGGTGATGCCGCCCTTGAGCTGGGCCTTCAGCAGGAACCGCAGGACCCGGTCGAGCGCCGCCCGGAAGCGGGGGTCGCGCCGCTCCAGGTACAGCCGCAGGATCAGCTGCGCGGCGGTGGCGGTCCCGGCGTCGTCGAAGGTGGCGTTGCCGTAGTAGTGCTGGAACTCCTCGAGCCGCCAGCCGCCGGCGCCGACCGTTTCGTACCACCGGCGCAGGTGGTGCTCACCGGCGAAGTCGTGCACGTAGTTCCAGCCGCCGCCGGGCAGCTGCACCTCGGCCAGGGCGAGGCCGGTGCGTTCGGCGGCGCGCCAGAACACCTCGTCGCCGGTGGCGTGGTAGGCGTCGAGCAGGCTGTGCCCGACCGACGGCGTGCCCGGCGGCTGCACCCAGCACATGGTGCGCTCAGCCGCCATCTCGCCCCAGGTGCGGGAGAGGTCGGGCAGGTAGCTCCAGACGTAACCACCGCGGTGCGACAGGTGCTCGTCGAAGAACACCGCGGCCCGGCGCATCGCGGCGAGCACGCCGGGAACGGGTGCGGCGGTGGCCGGTGGGCCGGCGGCGAGCGTGACCACGGGCACCGCCGTGGTGAGGAAACCGAACTGACGACGCGTGATGCCCATGCCCGAAAGACCCTTCCCGCGACCGGTTGAATTCATATATGTGAACAATGTCCACATTTGTAAACGACAGCTTGGCCGGGTGAGCCCTCCCCGTCAATCACTTGTCCGCTCAGTGAACGAGGGTGAGCACCAGCGACGCCCCGCTGAGCGCGAGGAGGCCGGCCGGGAACGGCAGCGAGCCCAGCACGCGGGCCCGCAAGTGCGCCAGCACCGCGCCGGTGAAGAACAGCACCAGCCCCACCCCGGCCGCGACGCCGAGGGCGCGCAGGCCGAGCAGGCCCGCGGCCAGGCCGAGCGCGCCGGCCAGCTTGGCGGTGCCGAGCAGCGGCAACCACGACGGCGGCACGTCGACCTTGCCGGAGTTGGCCAGCACGAAATCGGCCCGCAGGTAGTCGGCGACGGCGAAGAACAGGTTGATCGCGACGGTGGTGCCGGTGATCAGGTAGAACGCGAGGGTCACGGGATCTCCTTGCCGTGGAGGGGGCTCTGCTCCCCTGACGGCCCGGCCGCGGCGAAGGTGACTCAGGCGCCCTGGAACGCCGCGCGATAGGTCTTCGGGCTGATGCCGACGACCCGCTTGAACCGGTCGCGGAACGCCGTCGGCGAGCCGAAACCGACTTCCCCGGCGATGCGGTCGACCGGGTGCGCAGTGGCTTCGAGCAGCTGCTGCGCCCGGCGGATCCGTGCACGCAGCAGCCACTGCACCGGCGTGGTGCCGGTCTGCTCGCGGAACCGGCGGTTGAGCGTACGGGCGCTCATCCCGGCGTGAGCGGCGATGTCGTCCAGCGACAGGTCGTCGGCGGAGTTCTCCTCCATCCAGCGGAGCAGCGGTTCCAGCATCGAACCGCGTGGTGTCGGTGGCTGCTCGTGCACGACGAACTGCGCCTGCCCGCCCTCGCGTTCCAGCGGCATCACCGACAGCCGGGCCGCATCGGCCGCGACGGCGGAGCCGTGGTCGCGGCGGATCAGGTGCAGGCAGAGGTCCAGCCCGGCCGACGCCCCGGCCGAGGTGAGGAACTGACCGTTGTCCACGTACAGCACGTCCGGATCGACCTCGATCGCCGGGTGACCGGCGGCGAGGGCCGCCGCGCACGCCCAGTGGGTGGTGGCCCGCTGACCGTCGAGCAGGCCGGTCCGGGCGAGCACCAGCGCTCCCGCGCAGATCGAGGCGAGGCGCGCACCCCGCGCCGCGGCCTGCCGGAGGGCGTCGAGCACTTCCAGCGGCACCTCGGCCGGCTCCTCGCACCCCGGCACGATGACCGTGCCCGCACCGGCCAGCCCGTCCAGGCCCCACCGCGGTTGCAGGGTGAACGCCCCCGCGTCGATGCTCGGCGCGGCTCCGCACACGCGCACCTCGTAGGCGGGGTCACCGCCGGGCAGCCGGGTGCGGGTGAACACCTCGATCGGCGTCGACAGGTCGAACGGAACGACCCCGTCCAGCGCGAGAACGGCCACCGTGTGCATGCGGCCAGGTTAGCCAGGCGTGCACCGGTACCGGTCCGGAGCAGGTGCTCAGGTCGGCGAAGGCGCACCAGGCGGGCCGCCGCTTCGGCAGGTGACCCGACGGCACCCCGGCGCCCGCGACCGTCTCCCGGTAGGCGGGCACGGCCTCGGTCGGACGGCGGGTCAGCGCCGGATCGGTGAGGGCGTCCACTGGGTACAGGCCGAACCGCGGGCGGTGGCTGCCCCACTCGTAGTTGTCGGTGGTGCTCCGGTAATTGGACCCGATCGGCTTGAGCTGCCCGCCAGGATCTGCTCGCTGGCGTCCCCGGTGCGGTGCCCACCTCGTAATCGGCGAGGTCGATCGCCTGTTCTCCACGGTGTGCCGCCGCACGCGGTGAGCGTGGCGGCCAGAACCAGCCCGAGGCCGGGCCGTGCCCATCGCGGACGCCGATGTCTGTCCAAAGTCGACACGGCATGGATTGATACCTTCGCTGCATGACGTTCACCCTGGAACAGCTGCGGGGATTCGTCGCCGTCGCCGAGGAGCTGCACTTCGGGCGGGCGGCGGCGCGGCTGAAGATGACCCAGCCGCCGCTGAGCCGCCAGATCCAGAAGCTCGAACGCGCGGTGGGCGCCCAGCTGCTGGTCCGCGACAACCGCCGCGTGGAGCTGACCGCGGCGGGCGAGGTGTTCCTGCTGGAGGCGCGGCGGCTGCTGTCGCTGGCCGACGCCGCCCCCGAACTGGCGCGCCGGGTGTCGTCGGGCTCGACCGGCATGGTGCGCATCGGCTTCACCGCGGCCTCGACCTACGGTGTGCTCGGGCGCCTGCTCAACCGGCTCAGCGCGGAACTGCCCGAGGTCGACGTGGACCTCGGGGAGATGGTCACCCGCGAGCAGGTGGCCGGGCTGCGCAACGAGGAGATCGACCTGGGGCTCGCACGGCCGCCGTTCGACCACAAGACGTTCAGCTCGCACCTGCTGCACCGCGAGGCGATGCTGGTCGCCGCGCCCACCGGGCACCTGCTGCTCGGACTGGGCCGGGAGGTCACCGCCGCCGACGTGGCCGACGAGCCGGTGATCATGCACTCCCCCACCGAGGCCCGCTACTTCTACGACCTGGTGGTCGGCATCGTGCCGATCGCGCACCAGAACACCGTGCACACGGTCAGCCAGGTGCTGACCATGCTGTGGCTGGTGGCGGCCGGGCGCGGCATCGCCTTCGTGCCCGCTTCGGCGGCCCGGCTGTCCATCGCCGGGGTCGGCTTCGTCCGGCTGGCCACCGCGGTCCCCCAACCGGCCGAGCTGCACCTGCTGTGGCGGCGCGACTCCCCGAATCCCGCGCTGTGGCGGGCGCTGGCGGTGCTGAAGGAGGTCACCCCGCTCACGTGATGCCCGGCGGGTATCAAGCTATGCGAAACAACACTTGGACAAGCATCGACTTCGGTACCTACGGTGACCGGGACCGCCGCACCACAACGCGGAGCCACCGGAACCGAGGGAACCAGACACCGTGACGCCGATGCAGCCCGACGCCCTGGCCGACCAGCTCGCCTCCGGGCTGCTGTCCTTCCCCGTCACCCACTTCGACGCGGAGTTGAACTTCGACGAGCCGCGTTACCGCGAGCACCTGGCCTGGCAGGCGAGCTGCGGCGCGGCCGGGTTGTTCGCCGCAGGCGGCACCGGCGAGGGCTTTTCCCTGACCGCGGCCGAAATCGACCAGGTGGTCCGCGCGGCCGTCGGTGAGGTGGCCGGCGCCATCCCGGTGCTCGCCCCGGCCACCGGCGCGACCGCGGTCTCGGTGGCGCAGGCCGAGGCAGCCGAAGCCGCTGGGGCGTCCGGAATCCTGCTGTTCCCGCCGTACCTGACCGAGGCTTCGCAACGCGGGCTCGTCGAGCACATCACCGCGGTGTGCCGGGCCACCCGGCTCGGCGTGGTGGTCTACAGCCGCGCCAACGCCGTGCTGTCCGACACCACCGTCGCCGAAGCCGCCGAGCGCAATCCGAACCTGATCGGGCTGAAGGACGGCGTCGGTGACATCGAGCGGATGACGCGGACCTACGCCAGGGTCGGCGACCGGCTGGTCCACATCGGCGGGCTGCCCACCGCGGAAACCTTCGCCCTGCCGCTGCTGCAACTCGGCGTGTCCACCTACTCCTCGGCGCTGTACAACTTCGTGCCCGGGTTCGCGATGGACTTCTACGCCGCGGTCCGCGCCCAGGACCGGACCGCCGTCTACCGCAAGCTGTCCGAATTCGTGCTGCCCTACCTCGACCTCCGGGACCGGTCGAAGGGTTACGCCGTCTCGATCATCAAGGCCGGGCTGACCGCGGTCGGCCGGAACGGCGGCCGGGTGCGGCCCCCGCTGACCGATCTCACCGAAGCCGAACTGGCCGAGCTGACCACGCTGGTCGAGAAGGCCGCGCGATGAGCGGGCCCGCCGTCGCCGGGGTCGAGGTGGTCCCGGTCGCCGGGCACGACAGCATGCTGTTGAACCTCAGTGGTGCGCACGGCCCGTTCTTCACCCGCAACGTGGCGATCGTGACCGACACCGACGGCCGCACCGGTCTCGGCGAGGTGCCCGGCGGTGAGGCGATCCGGCAGACCATCGAAGAGGCGGGCGCGGTGCTCACCGGGCAGCCGGTCGCGCGGTTCGCCACGCTGCTGCGCACGGTCGCAGCCACCTTCGCCGACCGCGACGCCGGTGGCCGCGGCCTCCAGACCTTCGACCTGCGCACCACCGTGCACGCGGTGACCGCGCTGGAATCGGCGTTGCTGGACCTGCACGGCCAGTACCTCGGGGTACCGGTGGCCGAACTGCTCGGCGACGGGCAGCAGCGCGATTCGGTGCCGATGCTCGGTTACCTGTTCTACATCGGCGACCGGGAGCGCACCGATCTTCCTTACGTGACCGAGGAAAACCCCGCCGACGACTGGGCGGAGCTGCGCCGGGAGCCGGCGCTGACCCCCGAGGCCGTGGTCAAGCTGGCTGAAGCCGCCCAGCAGCGGTACGGGTTCGCCGACTTCAAGCTCAAAGGTGGCGTGTTCCCCGCCGAGCAGGAGGTCGAGGCCGTGCGCGCGCTGGCCGAGCGCTTCCCGGACGCCCGGATCACGCTCGACCCGAACGGCGCGTGGGCGCTCGGCGAGGCGGTGGCGCTGTGCCGCGACCTGCACGGCGTGCTCGCCTACGCCGAAGACCCGGTCGGTGCCGAAGGCGGCTTCTCCGGCCGCGAGGTGATGGCGGAGTTCCGCCGCGCCACCGGCCTGCGCACCGCGACGAACATGATCGCCACCGACTGGCGGCAGCTGACCCACGCGCTGCGGGCCGACGCGGTGGACATCCCGCTGGCCGATCCGCACTTCTGGACGCTGCGGGGGTCGGTCCGGGTGGCCCAGCTCTGCGCCGACTCCGGACTGACCTGGGGTTCGCACTCGAACAACCACTTCGACATCTCGCTGGCCATGTTCACCCACGCCGGGGCCGCCGCTCCCGGGCCGATCACCGCGCTGGACACCCACTGGATCTGGCAGGACGGGCAGGCGCTGACCCGCCACCCGCCACGCATCGCCGGTGGCGCGGTCGCCGTGCCCGGTGCACCCGGCCTGGGCGTCGAACTCGACCGCGACGCGCTGGCCGCCGCGCACGAGCTGTACCGCGAGCACGGGCTCGGCGCCCGCGACGACGCGGTGGCCATGCGCCACCTGGTGCCCGGCTGGCGGTTCGACCCGAAGCGGCCCTGCCTGGTCCGCTGACCACGCCGACGAAGGAGCAACCATTGTCCGACCGGATCTCTTCGGTGAAGCTGTCTTCGGTGACCCTGCCGCTGCCCACCGGCATCAGCGACGCCAAGGTGCTGACCGGCAGGCAGCGGCCGATGACCGAGGTGGTCTTCCTGTTCGCCGAGATCACCGCCGAGTCCGGGGCCGAAGGCGTCGGTTTCGGCTACTCGAAGCGCGCCGGCGGCCCGGCCCAGTTCGCCCACGCCCGCGAGGTCGCGCCCGGCCTGATCGGTGAGGACCCCAGCGACATCGGCAGGCTGTGGACCAAGCTGGTCTGGTCGGGTGCCTCGGTCGGCCGCAGCGGGGCCGCCACGCAGGCGCTGGCCGCGATCGACATCGCCCTGTGGGACCTCAAGGCCAAGCGCGCCGGGCTGCCGCTGGCCAAACTGCTCGGCGCCCACCGCGATTCGGTGCGCTGCTACAACACCTCGGGCGGTTTCCTGCACGAGCCGATCGGGCGGATCAAGGACAACGCCACGCGCACGCTGGATTCCGGCGTCTGCGGCATCAAGATCAAGGTCGGCCAGCCCGACCTGGCCGAGGACCTGCGCCGGGTGGCCGCCCTGCGCGAGCACCTCGGCGACGGCGTGCCGCTGATGGTCGACGCCAACCAGCAGTGGGACCGGCCCACCGCGATGCGCGCGGGCCGGGCGCTGGAGGAGTTCGGCCTGGTGTGGATCGAAGAACCGCTGGACGCCTACGACGCCGAGGGGCACGCCGAACTGGCGCGGGCGCTGACCACCGCGGTGGCCACCGGCGAGATGCTGACCAGCGTCGCCGAGCACGACGAGCTGATCCGCCACGGCGCCGCCGACATCCTGCAGCCCGACGCACCCCGCATCGGCGGCATCACCCAGTTCCTCAAGCTGGCCACGCTGGCCGACCACCGGAACCTGCAACTGGCGCCGCACTTCGCCATGGAGATCCACCTGCACCTGGCCGCCGCCTATCCGCGCGAGCCGTGGGTCGAGCACTTCGACTGGCTGTACCCGCTGTTCGGCGAGCGGCTGGAGATCAGCGGCGGGCGCATGCACCTGCCGTCCCGGCCGGGTCTGGGTATCACGCTCAGCGAACAGGCGCGGGCGTGGACCACCGACAGCGTGACGGTGGACCGGGCTTCGTGACCACCGCCGGAACGCCGGGATCGCGCTGCTACCGGGCTGAGCGCTTCACGTAGCGGTGGGCGGGAACGGGGATCGGGCCGTCTTCGTGCGGGGCGGCGTGGTCGAACAGGCCCTCGTCGGTCCAGCCCTGCCGTTCGTAGAACCGGCGGGCCCGGGTGTTGCCCGCGACCACGGCGAGCCAGGCGGTGCCGTGGCCGTTGGCGGCGACCAGCCGTTCCGCCTCCGCCAGCAGCAGTTTCGCCAGGCCCGAACCCCGGTGCGCGGCCGAGACGTAGACCTGCTCGACCTCGTCGCCGACGACCATCACGAAGCCGGCGACCTCACCCCCGGTGTCCGCCACCACGGTCCGGGTCGACGGGTCCACCACCCGCTCGGCCGCGCGCACGCCGAAGGACTCCTCGGTTCGCACGGCGAGCAGGGCGCCGGGCACGTTGCCCAGGTGGGCGTCCTGCCAGCCGGGGTACCAGATGCGCGCGATCGACGCCGCGTCCGCCGGGGTGGCCGGGCGCAACTCGGGTTCGTCCATGCGCCCACCCTAAAACGGTGCGGCTCGCCGGGAGGGCACAACGCGGAGAACGCCCGTCAGCCGCGCGGGTCGAACGGGATGCCGTCCGGCTTCGCCTTCTCCAGGTTCGACTCGAAGGCGCCGTCCTTGATCGCCAGGCTCGCGCTGCCGAAGTTGGCGGAGGTGAGCTTGTCGCGGATGCCCGGCGGGAAGTTGTTCCAGCTCACCAGGTCCGGGTACTGCCAGGTGCGGTAGTGGTTCTCCGGCGGCTCGTCCCCGGTGGTCGCCTTGCGGAAGGCGTGCGTGCCGGCGCCGTCCTTGTGGTAGACGATCTTGGCGTGGGTGCCTTCCCACTGGACGTCGGCGGCGGCGTGCTTGGCGTAGTTGCCGTGTTCGGAGGTCGAGACGTAGCGGGCCTGGTCGCTCTGCACCCAGACCACCACGTGCTCGATGTCGTGGCGGTGGCCGAAGGCGTCCAGGCCGGGGATCGCCTGGTCCTTCTCGAAGTACAGGTCGTAGAGGTGGGCGCACCAGCCGTTGTTGCACTTGGCGCGGGCGTAGGAGTTCGTGTTGTCCAGATCGGACTGGTCGCGGCAGTTGCCGTTGAGCGCGCCGGAGTTGTTCAGCCCGGGGTTGAGCGTGCCGTCCGGGCCGATGGCGGGCGTCGGGTAGCAGCCGTCGGTGTCGTAGTCGAAGGCGGGCTGCCACTTGCCATCGGGCTCGGCGACGCTCCGCGGCAGCGCGCGGGGCGGTTCGGCGAAGGCGAGCGCCGGGGGCAGGACCAGGGTGAGCACGGCGGCGCCGATCAGCGAGCGGGCGCCGAAGGCGGCCCTGCGCCGCCAAGGGCGGCCTGCCGGTTCGGGGTGCTGCCGCGGACTGCCGGGGTGGGTGCGCATCGGGTGGCGGTTCCCTTCGCTTCGGCGACGACTCGACGAAGCGTAGGAAGGGATCGGGTCAGCCCACAACGGACCAAAGTCGGAATTTGAAAGACATTCACACTTTGGCTATCCAGTCCACAATGGACAACGGCGGCGACCGGCAGGGCCGCCGGATCAGCGCAGGACGTCGTCGAACTCGCCGTCCTTGGCGCCGGCGAGGAAGGCCGCCATCTCGGCCTGGGTGTAGACCAGGGCGGGACCGGCCGGGAAGCGCGAGTTGCGGACCGCGATCTCACCGTTGGCCAGCGGGGCGACCTCCACGCAGTTGCCCACCGCGCCGCTGCGTGAACTCTTGCGCCACTCGGCGCCGACGAGCTTGTCGGCCGCCATGCCGTTCGAAATCTGCTCCACTGCGATCTCCACCTTCCCGACTCAGGGGATGCAGATGCACGTGCATCTGACTGTGCCGATGACCATAGCACGCGCAAGAGCAGATGAAAATGCACGTGCATTAAGCCTTTTGCAGGTCAAAGGCGTGATGACCACTCGAACGGGGGACCGGTTACGGGTGATCGCGCTGCACGGGGTGGTGGTGGAGCGGAAAAAGCACCGGATCGGTTTCACTCTTCTGCGCAGGCCCACTCTCAAGCCGAGAGGGGTTCGGGAGGCGGGGGCTCAGCTCGGGAAGACAGGCCCGCTCGAGCTCGGTGGTGAGGAGGCCGGACTCGGAAGGCCCCTTGCCAGCTGGCCGGCCGGCTCCCCGGCTGGATAGGTTCGGCCGGTGGTGATCGTGGTGTTGCTGGCGGTCCCGGTGGGGCTGCTCATCGGGGCGGTCGGCGTGGGCGGGGTGCTGCTGCCACCCGCGCTGGTGCACCTCGGCGGCTTCGACGTGCACCTGGCCGCGGGCACCAGCAGCTGGTCGTTCCTGTTCACCGGGGCGGTCGGCACGCTGGCCTACGCGCGGCAGGAGAGCATGCCCTGGCCGCTGGCGGGCAGGCTCGCACTGGGCGCGGCACCGGCGGCGGCCGCCGGCGCGCTGGTCAACGGGCTGGTCTCCCCGCTGGTGGTGTGGCTGGCCCTCGGCGCCATCACGCTCGGGGCGGGGCTGCACCGGCTGCTCGGCACCGGCGGCGGGGAACGCTCCGAGCTGCCGGCGGCCACCGCGCTGCTCACCGGCGCCGTGGTCGGCTTCGGGTCGGCGCTGACCGGCACCGGCGGGCCGGTGCTGCTGGTGCCGGTGCTGCTCCTGCTCGGCGTGGCACCGCTGGCCGCGGTTGCGGCGGGGCAGCTGATCCAGCTCCCGCTGGCGGCGTTCGCGGTGCTCGGCTACAGCACCACCGGCTCCGTCCACTTCGGACTCGGCGCGCTGCTCGGGGTGGTCGCGGCGGCCGCGGTGGTCGCGGGCGCCCGGTTCGCGCGGCGGCTCCCGGCCGGGCGGCTGCGGCGGATCGCCGCGAGCATCCTGGTCGGCGCCGGGCTCTTCCTGTTCACCCTGCCGTTCCTGCCAACGTGATCCGGCCGGCGCCACCGAAGCCGAACAGCTGCCAGCACCGCAGGAACGACGGCGGCGGGTTCACCAGCGTCATCCCCAGGTCCGGGAAGGCCGTGAGCACCCTGGCCAGTGCCCGCATCCCGGCCACGTCGATGAACCGCAGGTCGTCGAAGGTCACCCGCATCCGCGAGGACATGCCCGCCGCGGTCATCACCGCCAGCTCGAACACGTCGGCGTTGGCGCGGTCGACCTCCCCGCTGATCCGCCACTCGCCGCGGCCGGTGCTGCCCATCCGGAACCCGCGGTCGTCGCGGTTCGCGCCGGACCAGCGCGGGTGCGCGCACAGCGCCGCGCCCACCGCGCCCGCGGTGAACCCCTCGTTGCGGTAGACGCAGATCACCGTGGCGCCCGCCTCGCTGACCACGCGGTCCAGGTCCAGCTCGAACTCCACCAGCGCGCGCTCGGAGAGCGAGTCCAGGCCGAGCTCCCGCATGTCCGCCACCACCCGGAGGCCGCGGAACCCCTCGCGCTGCGCGAGGCACACCTCCGCCCGCAGGCCGCCGACCAGGCCGGCGCCGAGCGAGAACGGGGCCAGCAGCGCCGCGCCGCGGCCCCACGGCTCGGCGGGCCCCACCACGAGCACCTTCTCCCCGGCGTGCCCGCCGCGCGCCCTGGCCAGGCCCACCAGTTCCTCGTACTCGGCCTCGGCATCGAGGGCCACCCCGACGTGGCCGTAGACGGTCGTCGGATCCTGGACGGACGCGTTCACGGCGGGAAGCGTAGACGCGCGGTGAACGGTGCCCAAGCAAGTTCGCCCGGGTGCAGGAACGGATCAGTCGTTCCGCGTGCGGACCAGTTCCACCGCTTCGGCCACGCTGCCGGTCATCGGCAGCACCTCGGCCAGGTGCAGCACGGTGATCGGCCGCACGACCGCCGGGGACACCGCCACCAGGGCGAACCCGGTGCCCTCGGCCCTGGCCCGGCTCGCCGTGCGCAGCAGCGCGTGCAGGCAACTGGAATCGCAGAAGCCCACGCCGATCATGTCGACCACCACGCCCTCGCGGCCGGCTTCGACCGCTTCGCCCAGCGCCTGCCCGAGGTCGTCGACGGCGGCCAGGTCGAGCTCACCGGTGAGCTGGACGAGCGTGACGCCGTCGCGCTCCGCCACCGTGACCGACCACAGCCCGCCGTCGGCGGAGCGGTCATCGGACTCAGCGGGCATGCGGGCCTCCCATTTCCTCGGCGCGGAACGCGCGGGCACCGGCACAGCTTAGGTGTCCCCGCCGCTGCCCTCGTCCGCCCCGGCCGCCGCTCCGGTCAGGTGGTACAGCGTGCCGGTCACCTCGAGCAGCCGGTCCAGGCTCCGGCCGCGGTTGTCCAGCCACAACGAGACACCGGCGGCGTCGGTGACCCGGCGGACCATCAGCAGCGCGGACAGGCCGCTGGAGTCGCACAAGCCCAGCGAAGCGCAGTCCAGCCGCAGGGTCCGGACCGCGCCGAGCCGGGCGGTGACCAGCTCGACCAGGTCGTCGGCGGTGGCGTAGTCGAGGTCGCCGTCGAGCCGGACCACCGCGGCGTCCTCGCCCAGCTTGCTCCAGGTGCAGATCATGCCGGTTTTCCCAGGTGTCCGAGCGCACGGGTGAGCAGGCCGCAGGCCCGGTCGAAGTCGCGCAGTTCGCCGGTGAGCAGGTCCAGCGCGGGCCACAGCGAGTCCGCCGGTACCCCGCGCACCGAGAGGACCTCGGCGGTCCAGGTGAGGAAGTCGAAGAAGAGGGTGTCGTCGCCGACGTAGAGCGAGGTGGCCAGGAAGTCGACGATGTGCCGGAGGTCCTCGGCGGTGTACTGCCGCTGGAGTTCGGTGTACTCGCGCATCGCGGGCACGCGTTCCTCCAGCCCGCCGTAGACCGCCTTGACCAGCTGCGGGGCCGAGCGGGTGACCAGCGTGTACTCCTGGTCGGCCAGGTGCGGCAGGTCGTCGAGCACCTCGTGGGCGCTCCTCGGTCTCGGCAGCGGACCGGCGGTGAGCCGGTCGGCGGCGGACCGGGCGTCGGGCGCCCAGGCGTCGGCACCGAGCAGGCGGGCGTAGCGGCCGTCGGGCCCGAAGGCGCCCCCACCGGCGATCACCGGCACCCCGGCGGCCTGGCAGGCGGTGATGGTGGCGTGCGCGGTGGGCAGCCGGGTGGCGATCGAGCCGGACAGCGCGACCGCGTCCGGGCCGGTCCGGTGCAGGTGGTTGATCAGGTGCGGAACGGGCACCTGGGCACCGAGGTAGTCCACGGCGAAGCCGCGCAGCTTCAGCGTCTCGGCCAGCAGGCGGGCGGGCAGCGCGTGCCATTCGCCGTCCACGCAGGCCACGGTGACCCGGCCGAGCACCTGGCGGGGGCGCGGGCGCGAGTGCACCGCGGCGGCGATCACCCGGTCGTTGATCGCGGTGGCCGCGTGCTCCTGCGCCACGGTGAGCCGGTTGGCCGCCCATTCCCTGCCGACCCGGCGCTGGACCGCGCCGACCACGTCGAGCAGGGCGGCTTCGAGGTCGAGCCCGGCGTCGAGCGCGGCGAAGACGGCCTCGACCGCGGCTAGCTCGTCTCCGGCGACCGCGGCGTCCCACAGGCGCTCGGCGGCGATACCGGTGGGACCGCTCATGTGGTGTACCTGCCTCGTCCGTGCCCCCCGACCACCGTCAGGTGCGGTCCGCGCGGCGCGGTGATCACCAGCACCGCCATGTCGTCGTGCGGGTTGCGGCCCGCCCACTCCGCCGCCAGCATCTGCACCCGCTCCGCGACCGCCTCGGCGGGCATGCCCGCGCATTCGGCCAGGATCCGGTGCAGGCGTTCCTCGCCGAAGTAGGTCTCCCCGAGCGGGCCGCCCTTCGCCTCGACGATGCCGTCGGTGTAGAGCAGGCAGCTCTCCCCCGGCCCGAGCACGACGTCGGCGGAGACCGATTCGAGTTCGGGCAGCACGCCGACCACGGTGCCCATCGTGGGCGTCTCCTCGACCCGGCCGTCCGCGCGCACCACCAGCGGCGCCGGGTGCCCGGCGCTGGTCAGCCGGAGCCGCACCCCGCCGGTGTCCCTGGTCACCGAGGCCAGCACCAGGGTGACGAACCGGGTGTTGTGCGAGTTCAGCAACGCGTCGTTGAGCAGGCCGAGCATGCGCCGGTGGTCGCCGGCCAGCGGCAGCAGCGCGTGCAGGGTGTTGCGGACCTTGCCGGTGAGCACGGCCGCTTCCAGCCCCTTGCCGCAGACGTCGCCGAGGATGGCCAGCGCCTCCTCACCACCCACGGGGTGCACGTCGTAGAAGTCACCGCCGACCCGGTCGGTGTCCTGCGAGGTCCGGTAACCGCCGGCGAACTCCACGCCGGCCACCGGCCGCAGCGCCGGCGGGAGCAGGTCGCGCATCAGGGTTTCGGTGATCGCGGTCTGCTCGGCGAACAGGCGGGCGGCGGCCATCGCCGCCCCGGCCCGCGCGGCGAACAGCCGGGCGAAGGTCTCCTCGGAGTCGGCGAAGGGCTCACGGCCGCGGTGGCGCAGCAGGATCAGCGCCCCGGCGGGCACGCCCTGGCCGGGCAGCGGGGTGATCACGATCGAGCCGACCTCGCCGAAGCCGTCGGGGACCAGCCAGTCCGGGGCGTGCTGCGGGTCGATCCACCGCGAGGGCACCGGCGGGAAGCCCTGCAGCGCCTCGCCGAGGCCGGGCACGTCGGCCGGGTCCATCGTGCGCATGGTGTGCTCCGGCTCGCCCCCGCGGGTGCAGCTGGTCACCGGGTGGCGCCGTCGCAGCAGCGGCGCCACCACCACCGCGGCGTCGGCCAGGTACCGAGCGGTCAGCTCCGCGGTCACCTCCATGCAGCGCCGGAGGTTCAGCGAGGACAGCAGCGCGTTGGACGCCTCGCTCAGGAACGCCGCGCGCTCGCGTTCGACGCGGAGGCTGGTCTCCTCGACCAGCCACCAGCTCACCCGGCCGTGCTCGTGCCGGACCGGGTGCGCGGTGAAGCTCCGCGCACCCACCTGCCCCGGCACCGGGGTGGTGGCGTCCGCCTCGGCCAGCCACGACGGCAGCGCGGAAGCGGCCGCCTGCCCGGCTGCCGCCCCTTCGAACAGCAGCGCCGCCGCCGCGTTCACCCCTTCGAGTGCGCCGTCGGGGCCGATCACCAGTGCGGGGCTCGGGGCAGCCGACCACGCCACCCCGGCCACCTCGGGGCTCGGGGGCGCGGCGACGGGTCGCTGCGACTCGTTCCTCACCCGAAGCACCTTAACCGTGATCGCCGGACGACTCGCTTCGAGCGTCGCGCACCCGGCCGCCCGGAAGCAACCGGGCACCCGGCGGAACCGGGTCCTCAGCCCCGGCCCACGAGGCCGGGCGCGTCGGCGAGGAAGGTGTCCAGCACCCCGTCGGCGACCCGGACCGGGCCCTGGGGGCGGGTGGTGCCCGGAATGGTCCGGATTTCCGCCGCCTCGGCGGCCAGGCGCGCCGACTCGGCGAAGGCGCGGCCGGCCCCGGCCGGATCGGCGGGCGCCAGGCGCATTCCGTCTACAGTGGACTGCAGGGCGCGGCCCCACAGGGTCAGCGCGTCCAGCCACGGCTCGGCCTGGGCGGAAAAGGCCGGATCGGGCACCCCGGCGCGGATGCGCTCCGGTGCCGCGGCGAGCAGGTCGGCGTACCGCTCCAGTTCCCGCAACGCCTTGCCCCGCGGCTCGGCGCGCACCGCGTCCACCTTCGCCTTGAGCACCGGTGCCTGCGGCTGCCAGGCGACCTCACCGAAGGTGGGAGCCAAGTGCTGGGTGTCGAAGAAGGCGAGCAGCGCCTCGGCGGTGCGCTGGTCCCCATCGGCGAGGTGGGCCGCGGCCGCCCGCCACGTCCGGCCGGCGTCGTAGTCCTGGTCGTTCCAGGCGAACGAAGCGCCGCCGAACAGCGCCACCTTGCTCGGGGCCGCCTGGTTCATCGGGTTGAGCACGATGCCGCCGAGCGCGGTGTGCAAGTCGGCTTCGCGCTTGTCGTAGGGCGCCAGCAGCAGCCGCCCGGTGGTCTGCCCGTAGTCGTTGACCGGGTAGTTGTCCCAGAGGAACACCTTGCGGCCCCAGACCCGCGCGGCCTGCTCGGCGTCGGCGACGCTGATCGACGGCGGCACCACGTCGGTCCCGGTCCACTGCACCACGATCCGCTCGTCGAGCGACTCACGGAGCACCTTCTTGTACGGCGAATCGGCGATGTCGGAGTACTCCGTCGGCACCATCTGCAGCGGCTTCGCGCCGACCGCGTCGAGGAATTCGCGCTGCACCCCGTTCAGCAGCTCGGCCTGCGCCCGCCCGGCGGCGGCCTGGCCGGGAGCACCGTACTCCTGCTCGTCACCGGCGCAGTTCCACTTGGTGTAGCTGATGTCGTCCAGCGCGAGGTAGAAGCTGTCGGCGCCCTGGTCGTGGATCGAAGCCAGTTTGCCGTGCAGCGCCTGGACATCGGCCGGATCGCTGTAGCAGATCGACGGCCCCGGCGAGATCGCGTAGGTGAACTGCACGTGGTGTTCCGCCGCCGCGCCGATCAGTTCCCGGATCTTCGCCAGTTCCGCGGCGGGGTACGGCTCACGCCACTTCTCGCGGAGGTAGAGGTCGTCCTTGGGGGTGTAGATGTAGGTGTTGGCCTTGATGCCGCCGTAGAAGGCGAGCTGGTCGAGCCGGTCCTGGTGGGACCACGGGGCGCCGTAGAAGCCTTCGATGCTGCCGCGCAGCGCTATCAGCGGGAAGTCGGTCACCCTGGTGCCGGCGATCCTGCCGGGACCGGTGAGCTGGCGGAGGGTTTGCGCGGCGTAGTACACGCCGTCGCCGTCGTTGCCGGCCAGCGCCACCACGCCACCACGGGCCTTGGCCCGCGTGGCCAGCGAATACCCCTCCGGGGGCAGTTCGGCGGGCTTCGCTCCCCCGGCTTCCGCCAGTGCCTCGGGCACGCCGGGATCGGTGAACGAGCCGGCCACCACGGTCAGTCCGGCGCGCTCGTCGACGATTTCCCGGGCACCGGCGCTTTCCAGCGTGCGGCGCAGGAGTGCCTCGGTGGCCGCGTCGGCGCCGTCGCCCAGTACCAGGCCGACGCGGGCGGGCACCCGCAGCTGACGGCCGTTGGTCTCGATCGACTGCGGGGTGGGCGTGACCACCGGCAACCGGGATCCGCGGTCCGGTGCCGCGGCGGCCGTGCCGCCCGGTGCCAGCCCCATTGCCACGCCGAGGAACACGACCGCCGCAGCGGCTCGGAAGGATCGCACCGGGCCTCCTTGATCATCTTGGTCCAGACCATCAAGGATCCGGCCCGGAGTCAAGCTAGTAGACCTCGTCGGCCCACTCGGGGTGGTCGATGAACGGGTTGCGGTTGTGCTGGATGCCGAAGACCGCTTCGTTGCGGTGCTGCTCCGCGGTGTCCACCGGATCCTCCGCGTGCCACCGCAGCAGCACCGAAACCTTGCCGATGGCCGGTGCCGAACCGTTGCCGACCTGGTCGTTCGGCTCGAGGTCGGGAAAACCGTCACCGCCGTCCCAGCGCACGCCCATGTACAGGATCATCCTGGCCACGTCTCCCTTGACCTCGTCCCGCGGTTCGAACGAGTCGTCGTCGGTGAGGTTGCCGGGAGCGCCGTCGACCGGCTCGCCGCCGGTGTCGAAGTCCTTGTTGCCGCGGATGCTGTTCACCGTGACGTCGGTGGCGCGCAGGTGGTGGATGTCGGTGCCGGGGCCGGGCGAGGTGCCGAAGTCGCCGTGGGACTTGGCCCAGGTGTGCTCGCGGTTCCAGTCGCCGGGGTTGCCGCCGTTGGCGTCCTTGGCACGGGATTGGCCGCTGTAGAGCAGGACCACGCTCCCGGCGTCGGCGGGGTCCTCGTCGGTGGTCTTGAGCGCGTCCCAGACGTCGTCGTAGGCCAGGGTGGTGACGCCGGTGCTGACGATGGTGTGCAGCGCCGCTTTGAGTTCGGCACCGGTTTTGCCCTCGGCGCCGGAGTAGTAGCCCTCGGGGGGCGCCGCTTGCGCGGCGGGGGCCGCGAGCAGGCCGGCCGCGGCCAGTGCGGCACCGGCCGCGGCCGTCCGCCGCGGAATTCGCTTGGTGACCACCCAGAATCTCCTCACCATCACTGAGTCACTGTCAGTGAAAGACTGACAGCTGCTAGCGCAGGTTGACTACCGACGAACGGCGATCAACCGGGGTGCCGGCGGGCCGGGGTGGTCGTTACGCTGCCGTGTGAGCGTTTGGCCGATGGTGCTGCGGGACTTCGACTCGTTCCTCGACGCGCCGGGACCGGTGAGCGACGACGCGCTGGACGAGTTGCTGGCCTTCCTCGGCATCGAACCGGGGGGACCGGACGAGGAGTGGTGGGCGACCCGGGTCGACGCGGCGGCGGAGGCCGGGCTGTCCCGGCTGCTCCCGGCGCTGGCGCACGACGATCCGGCCGTCCGGCGGGTGACCACCTGCGTGCTCTGCTACTGCTACGACCCCGAGGTCGCCGACGCGGTCCGGGCGGTTCGTGCCGCCGACGAGCCGACCCGGCTGGGCCTGCACATCGTGCTGGGCGTGCACGAGGGCTGGTCGCCCGGCGGTGACGCGCTGGCCCGGTTCGGCTCGGCGTTCGGCGCGCTGCTCGGCTCGAAGCCGCACCCGGACCTGGTCGGCGCGCTGCTCCCGCCGAACCCCGTGCTGGCGGACCTGCCGTGGGCGGAACCGGGCTGGGAAAGCCCGGCCGGGGCGGTCGACGCGCTGCTGGCCCGCGCTCCCTCGCTGCACCTGCCGTGGCTGGTGGCCATGAACGCCCCCGAACTGGCGGATTCCGCGATGCGCAACGGGGATCCGTCACTGGTGGAGCCGTACGCGCTGGCTCCGCTGGAGCACGCCGACCTCGACGTCCGGCGAGCCGCGCTGCACCGGCTCTTCCGGTGGGGGTTCGACGGGCACCTCGATGTCGCCGCGCGCTTCCTGGCCGACCCCGAGCTGCGGGAGGTCGCGCTCGACGGCCTGATCAGGGCGGGCGACCGGCGGGCGTTGCCGCGGCTGCGCGAGTTGCTCGGCGAGTTCCCGGACAACCGGCTGCGGGCGGTCACGACGCTGGGTGGGGACCTGGTGCCGGACGTGCTGGCGCAACTGACCCGGCCGTTGCCGCCACGCCAGGCGGCAGCTCTGGTGGAGGTGGCGGCGAACTGGGGCGAACCGCGGCTGCTGGACCGCCCCGAGGTGGCCGCGTTCCTCGGGCGGCTCACGGCACAGCACTTCGGCGACCCCGCCGACGAGGAGCTGGTCCGCGCGGTGGTGAAGCTGTGCCACCGGGTCTCGCTGGGCCGCCGGGTCGGCGTGGAGCTACGGGACCGGTTGCGGGTGCTGGCGAGCGGCCCGTCGCTGCGCGTGCGGCAGTTCGCGCAGTTCGCGTTGCTGCGAACGGGGGAAACCGAGTGGCTGGTGCCGGTGCTGCTGGCGGAGATCACCGGGCACCCGGTGCGCACCGGCCTGCCGGGGCCGCACACCGCCGTCTACGGCTGGCGCTCGGACGCGACGGCGTGCGCGTGGCTGGGGCAACTGGGCCCGGCGGCCGGTGACGCGGCCCCGGTGCTCCGCGCGATGCTGGCGGAAACCGGGCCACCCGGCGAGGCGAGGGCGGAAGCCGCGGAAGCCTACTGGCGCGTCACGGGTGACCGCGGGACGGCACTGTCCACTTTGGAACAGCTGGTGGACGGCGACCTCGGAGAACGAGCGAGGAAGTCGCTCGAGCGATTGGGCCAATCAGCACCCCAGCGAAGCGACCAGCGTGGTCAGGAGCAGGGTGTCGTTGACTCTCTGTAGGCCCTTTGGCTTCCACAGTTGCTTCCATCGGGCCCGCGGCTGGCCGGACGGCCCGACGAGCCTGGTCGAAGGGTTCCGGTTCTGGTTGAATCCGCACCCTGTGGCCGGTCGAGGCGGGAAGCCTCGGTGGCCGCCCTGAGGGGAAGGATCAAGGATGCGCACATCCGAGTACTTGACGGCCGTGGTCGAGCAGACCGGGACGCTCGCCGAGTGGGTGCACGGCCAGGACGCGGCGGCCCCGGTGCCGACTTGTCCGAAGTGGACACTGACTGACCTGGTCGACCACGTCGGCTCGACCCAGCGCATGGTGACCATGCTGGTGGCCGGGCGGATGACCGACCCGAGCGAGGCGTTCGCCGGTTACGTGCCCGCCCCCGCCGACTCGGCCCAGTGGCGCGACTGGCTCACCGGCTGCGCGGAGGAGGCGAAGCAGGCGTTCGACGCGGTCGACGACGAAACACCGGTGTGGGACCCGTCCGGCGCCGGCGCCGGGGTGCCGTTCTGGTCACGCCGGCTGTTCGGCGAGATCTCCGTGCACCGCGCGGACGCGGCGGCCGCGCTCGGCCGGCCGTACGAGCTGGCACCGGAACCCGCCGTCGCGGCGATCGAGGATTGGCTGGTCACGCTGACCTCCCGCGGCTACTGGGAGAACCGGCCGGACTTCGCCGAAGCGATGCGTGGTGCCGGGCAGACCCTGCACTTCCACGCCACCGACGCACCCGGCGAGTGGCTGGCCCGTCGCGAAGCGGACCAGGTCGTCCTGGAACGCACGCACGCCGAGGCGGACGTCGCGGTGCGCGGCCCGGCCACCGACCTGATGCTCGTGCTCAGCAGGCGCCGTCCGCTGGAGGCGGTCACCACGCTGCAGATCGACGGGGACCACGCCCTGGTCGAGCACTGGATCAACCACATGGACTGGGTAACCGACGCCTGACCCGGCGGCCCGGCGCGGGTCGATCTACCGTCGAGGCATGAGTGTGCGCACCCGGTCCTCCGCCGTCGTGCTCGCGGTGCTGCTGCTCGCCGCGGCCACCTTCCTGGCCAACCGGGTGCTGCCGGGCTGGGCGTACCCGGTGTGCGGCACGGTCGCCGCGGCGCTGCTGGTGGTCCTCGCCCGCGCGTCCGGGGTCGCCTCCCCGGAGATGGGGCTGGGCAGGCAGCAACTCGGCCGGGGCGCGGTGGTCGGCCTGCTCGGGGTGGGCGTGGTGCTGCTGGCCTTCGGGCTCGCCCTCGCCGTGCCCGCGCTGCGCCCGCTGTTCGACGACGGCCGCGTCGGCACCCCCGACGCGGCCGAAGTGCTCTGGCAGACGCTGATCCGGATCCCGCTCGGCACCGTGCTGATCGAGGAGGTCGCCTTCCGGGGCGTGCTGCCCGCGCTGCTCGGCGGTGACCACCGCTGGCGGTGGGGGCCGGTGCTCGGCGCGGCGGGCCTGTTCGGGCTGTGGCACCTGCTGCCGTCGCTCGCGCTGGTCCGCAACGCCGCCGTCGCCGAAACCCTCGGCGGCCTGCCGCTGTGGGCGGTTTCGGTGCTGGCGATGCTCGCCGCGGCCGCTGCCGGGGTGTGGCTGCACTGGTGGCGGCACACCGGGCGCAGCCTGCTCGCGCCGATGGCGGTGCACACCGCGACCAACTCCGGCGGGCTCGCCGCCGCCTGGCTGGTGCTCGCCCACCGCTAGCGGAAATTCGCCGGGAACTTCCCGCGCGACCGTGCCGACCTTAGCGACGTGACCACTGACGAGATCGTTGGAACCGACGCGGAGGCGGCCAGAGCGCGACGGCGCTCGGTGCGTCCGCTGCTGCTGCGCCTGCACTTCTACGCCGGTGTGTTCATCGGCCCGTTCCTGCTGGTCGCAGCGCTGACCGGGTTGTTGTACATCTTCACCCCGCAGCTGGAGCAGGTCGTCTACGACCACGAGCTGCACGTGCCCGCGGGGACGTCGGCGCAGCCGCTGGAGAGCCAGCTCGCAGCCGCGCGGGCGGCGATACCCGATGCCACCGTGGTGCGCGTGCGCCCGGGTGCCGAGGCGACCGACACCACGCAGGTGATCTTCAGCAGGCCCGATCTGGAAGCCAGCCACTGGCTGACCGCCTACGTCGACCCGTACTCCAGCGAGGTGCGCGGGGTGCTGGAAACCTACGGGTCCAGCCAGGCCACCCCGGTGCGCACCTGGATCGACCAGCTGCACCGCGGCCTGCACCTCGGCGACTTCGGCCGGTTGTACAGCGAACTCGCGGCGAGCTGGCTGTGGGTGGTCGTGCTCGGCGGCCTGGTGCTGTGGTGGTCCAAGCGGCGGCAGCACCGCGCGGCCGACCGGCGGGCGAAGGGCAGGCGGCGGCTGGTGTCCTGGCACGCCCTGACCGGCTCGTGGGTGGCGATCGTGCTGCTGTTCCTGTCGGTGACCGGGCTGACCTGGTCGCAGTACGGCGGCGAGAGCATCACCGACCTGCGGCAAGCCCTGTCGTGGCAGACGCCGACGCTGTCCGCCAGCATGTCCGAGCACGCCGAGCACGGGGGCCACGCCGGGCACAGCGAGCACCACGGCTCGGCCCCGGTGGCCGACGCCGGACCGGACCGCGTGCTCGCCTCGGCCCGTGCCCACGGCCTCGACGGGCCGGTCGAACTCACCCTGCCCAAGGAGGGCGAGGTGTACCTGGTCAAGCAGATCAAGGCCAGCTGGCCGGAGAAGCAGGACACGGCGGCCATCGACCCGGGCAGCGCCCAGGTGCTGGAGACCCTGCGGTTCGACGACTACCCGCTCGGCGCGAAGCTCGCGCGCTGGGGCATCGACGCGCACATGGGCCTGCTGTTCGGCCTGCCGAACCAGCTGGTGCTGGCGGTGGTGTGCCTGGCGCTGATCACCATGGTCGTCTGGGGTTACCGGATGTGGTGGCACCGCAGGCCCACGCGTGAGCGGTTCGGCGTCGGCAAGCCGTTCGCCCGCGGCGGCTGGCGGTCGATGCCGCCCGCCGCGCTGGTCGCGCTGGTGGTGGGTGGTGCGCTGGCGGCCTGGTTCCTGCCGGTGTTCGGCGTGACCCTGCTGGGTTTCCTGGTGGTGGACGCCCTGCTGGGCCGGCGGTCACGAGCGGGGGCGCGCTGATGCGGCGGCGCACCGTGCTGCGGGCCGCGACCGTGGCGGGCCTGGGCACCGGACTGGGGGCGGTGGCGGCTCCGGCCGCCGCTGCCCCCGGTGCCGGTCCCCGGATCGGGATCCTGCTCTTCGACCGGTTCAGCCTGCTCGACCCGACCGGCCCGGCGGAAATCCTCGCGCGGGTTCCCGGGGCCACGGTGACGATGCTGGCCGAACGCCCGGGGCTGGTCCGCACGGACACCGGCGATGTCGCGTTGCTCGCCGAGAAGTCCATCGACGAGGTGCGTGAACTCGACGTGCTGGTGGTGCCCGGCGGCAGCGAACGCGCGATCCTCGCGGTGTTCGAGCGGCCCCGGGTGCTGCAGTGGATCCGCGGGGTCCACCGGCGCACGAAGTGGACGACCTCGGTGTGCACCGGTTCGATGATCCTCGGCAAAGCCGGTCTGCTCACCGGTTTGCGGGCGACGACCTACTGGTCGGGCAAGGACTACCTGGAATCGCTCGGCGCCACCTTCGTCGCCGAGCGCTACGTCCGCGATGGCAAGGTCATTACGTCGGCCGGCGTTTCGGCGGGCCAGGACATGGCGCTCTACTTGGCCTCGCTGCTCACCGACGAGCGCACGGCCCAGGCACTGCAACTTGCAGTCGAATACGACCCGCGACCGCCGTTCGACACCGGGAGCCCGGACAAGGCCGGGCCGGAACTCCAAGCGCTGGCACTGGAACTGCTGGCGGAGTCCCAGGTCTGACGGCGCCGGGCACGGGGGCGGGGCGCGTCGATTTCGCATCTGCGCTCGTATCGCTCGAGCAGCAGTGCGAGGACCATCACGATTGCCGGAGTGCCTACCGCGAACCACATGTAGCAGGCGTACCCCCGAAGTGGCGGATGCCAAACCTGCTCCAGGCTGGGCCATTCGGGCGCTCCGGCAACGGGGGCGGACATGAATAATCGAGAAGGGGGTACTGGGAGCGTACTGGGAGCGCGTCGACATTTCCGGAGGTGGTCACGCAGTGGCGTCGGCCGGTGGCAGAACGCAGCAGCACACGCTGCTGCGTGCGCTGCTCTGGCTGGCCGGGCTGCTGCTGGCGGTGTTCGCGGTTTCCTGTGTGCTGAGCACTTCGGCAGATGCCGCCCCGGTGGTCGAACCACCGGAGCCCGGGAAAACCGTGGCTCGATTGGGGAAACCGGTGCTCACCCCGCCCGGCAACGTGCGCCAGCGTGCGGAAACCGCTGCTGATCCGGTGAAACCACTGGCCGATGCGCCGGAACCGGCGCTGCACCGCACTGCGGAGGCGGTGAAGCCGGTGCTGGATCTGCCCGAACCCGCGCTCCAGCACACCACCTTCACCATGACCGAGTCTGCGCTCGACCTACCCGAGCCCGCACAGAATCGCGCCGGGCAAATCACGGACGAGCCGGTGAAGTCGGCGCCGGGCCTGCCCGATCCCGTGCTCAACCACGCCGGGCAAACCGTGCCTGGCCCCGGGGAGGCGGTGCTCCCCCACCCGCGACCCGCACAGAACCCCGCCGAGCGAATCGCGGACGAGCCCGCGAAAACGGTGCTGGACTCGGTTGAGCCCGGGTTGAATCGCGCCGGGCAAATCGCGGCTGCCCCTGGGAAGCCGGTGCTTCCCCTCTCCCGACTCACGCTCAACCACGCCGAACAAATCGAGACCGAGCCCGCGAAACCAGTGCTCGACCTCCCCCAGCCCATGCAGCACCACGCCGGGCAAATCGCGAATCAACCGGTGCTCGAGCTGCCCAAGCCCACACTCAACCACCCCACCAGGCTCGCAGGGCCGGGGCTCGACCTGCCGAAACCCCAGCTCAAAGCCACCGGAAAAACCACAGCCGAGCCCGTGCAGGCCGTGCTCGACCTGCCGGAACCCGTACTCCAGCGGACCGAGCGGATCGTGGGCGACTCGGTGGCGGTTTCGCCCGTTCTCGGCGGAACCCTGGCCCCCGTAGTACCCATTTTTCACCACACCACGAAGACAGTGGTCGAACCACTCACCCCCATCCTCGGCCTCACCGGGAAAACCGCCGCCGAGGTGGCTGAGCCGGTGCGGCCCGTGCTCGACCTGGTGGAGCGCACCGTGGCCGACGCGGCCGGCGCGGTGGCACCGGTGCTGGACCTCGCCGATCGAGCCGTGGGCGGGGTGGTCCAGCCCCTGGAACTGCTGGAGAAGCCGGTGGTCCCGCTGCTCGGCCTGGCCGGGAAGGTGATCACCGCAGCCACCCCGATCCTCGGCCTGGCCGAGCACGTGGTGGCCGCGGTCGTGCGCACCGCGACGCCGTTGCTCGAACTCATCGGGAAACCGGTGGCCGCGGTGGTCGGAGCGACCAAACCGCTACTTCACCTGGTCGAGGGAACGGTCTCCCCGATTCTCGTGGTTACCGGGGAAGCCGTGGAAAACGTCGTCGAAGGGCCGCAGCTGTCGCAGAAAAAGTGGGCCGGCCAGGGCGGTTGCACAAAAGCGGGAGCGGAAACACAAGCCACCGAGAAGCCACTGAAAGTGGTCGTTTCCCCGGGCCGGACCACACCGGAATTCCACGTTCCGGTTAACCAGGCACTGACGACTCAGAAAACCGTCAACAGCGCCAGGCAACAGCCAGCCACCGTGACAGCCGCGGTCAAGCTCAACACCGAAACGCGCAACCCCGCCCCCCGCAAGCAGCACCCGCCGTGGCCGCACGTCCCGCTCCAGGCACCGGCCAACCCCACCGCCACCCCGCACGGCACCCCCGCTTCCCACCCCGCGCAGCACGCGCACCTGGTCGTCGGGTACGTGGTCGCGCACCGCGGGGACGCCACGCCGCTCTGGCGCGCCATCAAACCGGGCTGCCGCCCCGACTGACCCGATTCACCGCACCAACCAGCGAAATCTTCCGTTGCGGTGAATCGAGGGAACCTTGTACCAGAAAATATTCGACCTGGGCGTCGTGCAGCGCGACACCGTGGTCACCGTCCGGCTCAACGCCATGGCGAACGTCCGCCTGCTCACCCGGGTCAACTTCGCCGCCTACCGGCGCAAGCAGTTCTACCGGATGCACGGCGGCGTGGCCACGGTCCCGCTGTTCAAGATCTCCGTGCCCACCACCAGCCACTGGTACCTGGTGCTGGACGTGGACGGCCTCGAACCCCGGCCGATCCACCCCCAGGTCACCATGGCCCGCTCAAGAACCCGGAGTTGACTCGCCGAAGCCGCCGTAGGGGCCCGCGTTGGCCCGCTTGCGCACCTCGTCGAAGTGCCGGTGCATGGCTTCGACGGCGGCCTCGGCGTCCCCGCGCACCAGCGCGTCGACGATGTTCTGGTGCCGCTTCGCCGTGCTCGCCGGTGACGAGGCCGGGCCGCCGACCTCGGCTTCCGTGGCGCGGTAGACGTCCCAGAACAACCCGGTCAGCTCGCGCGCGAGAGCGAAGCCCGCCTCCGCGCCGAGCAGGTCGTGGAACTCCCGGTCGGCCGCCGCGGCGTCCGGGCCCCTGCGGCGCATCCGCCGCACGCACGCCTCCAGCTCGCCGATCAGTTCCGGGCGGTGCTTGGTGGCCACCCGGCGGGTCAGCTCGGTCTCGATCATCTCGCGCAGTTCGAGCAGGTCCCGCAGCCTGCCGACGTCGCCGCGGGTGCGGGTGCGGAACATCAGCCAGGTCTGCAGCGCCTCCGGGCCGCCGGAGCCGACGAAGGTGCCGTGGCCGTGCCGGACCTCGACGATGCCCAGCGCCTGCAACGCCTTGATCGCCTCGCGGACCGAGGTGCGGCTGACGCCGAGGTCGTCCATCAGGCTCAGCTCGGTCGGCATCGGCGCGCCGGGCGGCAGCTCGCGTTCGACGATCAGATCGATGATCTGCCTGGTGATCTCGGCACCGCGTTGGGGACGCGCCACGATAGGTCTCCTCGGATACGTTCGGTCACCGGCTGGTTGCGTCGGACATCGTACGTCATAAGACCCCTTGACCGGGCCGCGCGGCGCCTCCTACAGTTCGGCCCACGTCGGACATCCCACGTCCGATGACCACCATCGCCGTTGGTGCACACACCGGGAGACGCCATGCCCCACAGCCCGATCGGATCCGCGCGCCGGTTCAACCGGCGCGACCTGCTTCGCTACACCGCGCTCGCGGGTGGCGCGGCGGCGTTCTCCTCGGCGCTGGCCGCCTGCGGCGGCGGCCCGGCGTCGACCAACAAGACCGGCAACTCGGCCGACTCGCTCACCGCCGTGCTCGGTTACGGCAACAACCAGTCGTGGGACCCGCTGCAGACGGCCTCGGCGTTCTCCATGGCGGCGAACCTGCACGTCTACGAAGCGCTGGTGGAGGGCGACCCGGTCACCCGCGAACCCTTCCCCGCGCTGGCCAAGGCCCTGCCCGGCGACCTCAACGCCACCACGCTGGCGTTCGAGCTGCGTGACGGCGCCAAGTGGCACGACGGGCAGCCGGTGGTCGCCGACGACGTGGTGTTCACCTACGCCCGCGCGCTCGACCCGGAGGAGAACGTGCTGGTGCACGCGTTCTTCGCGCACTGGCTGCAGGAGGTCCGCAAGACCGGTGACCGCTCGGTCGAATTCGTGCTGAAGTTCCCGTTCCCGTATGCGCTCGACCGCATCCAGACCTGCAAGATCGTGCCGAAGCACGTGTACGAGGGCAGGTGGGCGGACGCGGCCAGCGGCAAGGTGGTCGGCTCCGGGCCGTACCGGGTGACCGAGCAGGCGCCGCTGAGCCACACCTCGTTCGAGAAGTTCGCCGACTACAACGGCCCGCGCCCGGCGGCCTACCAGAAGATGCTGTGGAAATCGATCGTCGACGCCGCGCCCCGCGTGGCCGCGATCTCCGGGGCGACGCCGGACGCGCAGATCGTGGAGAACATCCCCGCCGCGAACACCGAGCAGCTGCGGGCCGCCGGGCGCACGGTCGAATTCGCCGACGGCGGCAACAACCTGTTCCTGCTGTTCAACACCACGCACAAACCATTCGACAACAAGCTCGTCCGCCAGGCACTGCACTACGCCATCGACGGCGGGAAGATGGTGGAGATCGGCCTCAAGGGCGCGGGCACCCCGGCCACCTCGTTCATCAACCCGGCGCTGCCCTCCTCGCAGCCCGCCGTGCACGACTTCGCCTACAACCCGGAGAAGGCCAAGGACCTGCTGCGGCAGGCGGGGGTCAGCGGGCTGGGCATCTCACTGTCCACTTCGAACACTTCACTGGTGGCCGACTGCGTGAAGGTGATCAAGGAGGGCTGGGACGCCATCGGCGTGCAGACCACCCTGGACTCCCAGGACACCAAGGCGCTGTTCAGCAAGCTGGACTCCGGGGTGGACTTCCAGGTGGTGGCGACCACGAACAACCCGCAGCAGTTCGGCAACGACCCGGACCTGCTCATCCGCTACTACTACGACGAGAAGTCCCTGCTGATGAAGACCTACGCGAAGTGGGCGGACGCGGACGCGCAGGCCGTGCTGGCCCTGCAGAACCAGGCCGCCGCCGAAGTCGATCCCGGCAGGCGCGCCGCGCTGACCAAGCAGCTGCTGGACCTGATCTCCGAGCACGCGGTCATCTACCCGGTGGTGTTCACCCAGCTGGGCACCGCGTGGGACCCGAAGGCGATCAGCGGGGTGCGGGCGCAGGGTTATCCGGGCATCTACCTCAACCAGGCCAAGCCGGTCTGAGGGGGCGCACTCGTGGTCGTCATCCTGCGGATGCTCGCCGGGCGCGTGCTGGCCCTGGTGCCGCTGCTGCTCGGCGTCATCCTTTTTGTCTTCGTGGTGATGCGGTTCTCCCCCACCGACCCGGCGCTGGCCGCGTTCGAGGGGGCCAATCCCACCCAGGAGCAGCTCGAAGCCTTCCGGGAGGCCAACGGCCTCAACGATCCGCTGCCGCTGCAGTACGTGCACTTCGTCGGGCAGCTGCTCCGGGGTGACTTCGGCACCAGCGTGATCACCAAGCAGCCGGTCGGCGAGACCATCACCACCGCGCTGCCGCTGACCGTGCAGCTCACCCTGATGGGCCTGGTGCTCGCGCTGGTGCTGGCGGTGGTGCTCGGCATCACCTCGGCGTTGTTCCGCGACCGGTGGCCGGACCAGCTGATCCGGCTGGTCACCCTGACCGGGGTGGCGGCACCGGCGTTCTGGGTGGCGCTGCTGCTGGTGCAGTGGCTGGCCGTGGGTGCGGGCCTGTTCCCGACCAGCGGCTACGTCAGCATGAACGATTCGTTCGGCGGCTGGCTGAACTCGATGGCGCTGCCCGCGATCGCGCTGGCCATGCCGGTCGCGGCGCAGCTGACCCGCATCATCCGCACCTCCGTGGTGGAGGAACTGGACCGCGACTACGTCCGGACCGCCCGCGGCGGCGGGCTGCCGCCGGTGGTCGTGGTCGGGCGCAACGTGCTGCGCAACGCGCTGGTCAACCCGCTCACCGTGCTCGGCCTCCGGGTCGGTTACCTGCTCGGCGGCGCCGTGGTGATCGAGACGATGTTCGCGCTGCCGGGAATGGGGCAGAACATGATCCAGGCCGTCAAGGACGGCGACACCGCCAAGGTGCAGGGCTTCGTGATCACCATCGCGATCGGGTTCGTGCTGGTGAACCTGATCGTCGACCTGCTGTACCTGCTGGCGAACCCGCGGCTGCGGAGCCACGCGTGAGCGGCGCGAAGCGGCTGGGCGCCGCTTCGTGGATCGCCGGCGGGCTGCTGGCGGCGCTGGTGCTGGTCGCGGTGTTCGGCGACCTGCTGACCACGCACGACCCGAACGCGCTGAGCACCGACTCCGGCGGACCGGCCGGCGGGCACTGGTTCGGCACCGACCAGTCCGGCCGGGACATCTTCTCCCGCCTGGTCGCCGGCACCCGGTGGTCGCTGGCGATCGGCCTCGGCGCGACCGCGCTCGCGCTGGTGGCCGGAGCGCTGATCGGCGCGCTCGCGGCGACCGCGGGCCGCCGCACCGACGCGGTGCTGATGCGGGTCCTCGACGTGGTGATGGCCTTCCCCGGCATCGCGCTGGCGGCCGTGCTGGTCGCGGTGTTCGGCCGCGGCATCGGCGTGCTGGTCCTGGCGATCGCCTTCGTCAACACGCCGCCGATCGCGCGGGTGGTGCGGGCGAACGTGCTGGCGCAGTACGGCGAGGACTACGTCGACGCGGAACGCGTCATCGGCGCCAAGCGCCGGTTCATCCTCGTGCGGCACGTCGCGGTCAACTGCGCGGCACCGGTGCTGGTGTTCTGCACGGTGATGGTGGCCGAGGCGATCGTGTTCGAGGCGTCGCTGTCGTTCATCGGCGCCGGCATCCAGCCGCCGGACCCGTCGTGGGGCTCGGTGCTCTCCGACGGCAAGGACCTGGTGCTGATCGGCGGCTGGTGGGCGACGGTGTTCCCCGGGCTGATGATCCTGCTGACCGTGCTGGCGCTGAACGTGCTGTCCGAGGGCATCTCCGACGCGTGGGCGGCGCCGTCGGCCCGCAGCGCGAAGGCGGGCCGCGCGGCCAAGGAGGTCGCGCTGGAAGAGGCGGCGGAGAACACCGAACCGGTGCTGCCCATTTCGGGCCTGCGCGAGGTCGGCACCCGGCTTTCGGCCGGCGAGCGGGACCTCGACGGCAAACCGGCCGTGCTCGAGGTGGAAAACCTGGCGATCTCGTTCCCGGACCGGCACAACGGGGTCGACGTGGTGGCCGGGGTCTCCTTCTCGGTGCGGGCGGGTGAGGTGCTCGGCCTGATCGGCGAGTCGGGCTGCGGCAAGTCGCTGACCTCGCTGTCCATCATGGGCCTGCAACCCCGCACGGCCAGGGTGTCCGGCCGGCTCCGGTTCGCCCAGCGGGACCTGCTCGCGCTGCGGCCCGCGGACCGGCGGCGCCACCTCGGGCACGACATCTCGATGATCTACCAGGACGCGCTCAGCTCGCTGAACCCGGCGATGACCATCCGCGCGCAGCTCAAGCAGTTCACCCGGCGCGGCGGCACCCGCACCCCGGCCGAACTGCTGGAACTGGTCAACCTCGATCCGCAGCGGACGCTGCGGGCCTATCCGCACGAGCTGTCCGGCGGGCAGCGCCAGCGGGTGCTGATCGCGATGGCGCTGTCCCGCAGCCCCAAGCTGATCGTCGCGGACGAGCCGACCACCGCCCTGGACGTCACGGTGCAGGCGCAGATCATCTCGCTGCTGCTGCGGCTCCAGGAGGAACTCGGCTTCGCGCTGATCCTGGTTTCGCACGACCTCGCGCTGGTTTCCGAGGTGGCCGACCGCGTGGTGGTGATGTACGGCGGCCAGGTCGCCGAGACCGGCACGACCGCGCGGGTGGTCGGCGCGCCCCGCCACCACTACACCCGCGGGCTGCTCAGCGCGGTGCTCTCCCTGGAGGAGAGCCGGGCGCGGCTCACCCAGATCAAGGGCGTGGTGCCCGCACCGGCCGAGTTCCCGGCGGGCTGCCGCTTCGCCGACCGCTGCCCGGCCGCCCGCGCCCGCTGCCGCACCGAGGCACCGGTCCTCGGCGGCGAGGCCACGCGGCACCAGGTGGCCTGCCACTTCCCGGCCGAGGTCGACGAAGAAGCCCTGCTCAGCGAAGGAGCGCGGTCGTGAGCCTGCTCGAACTCGACGGGGTGCACGTGGTGCACCGGATCGCCGGGGACCGGCTGTTCGGCCGGGCCGCGGTGTACGCGCTGACCGACGCGAGCCTGGAGCTGAACCCCGGCGAGACCGTGGGCGTGGTGGGCGAGTCCGGCTGCGGCAAGTCCACCCTGGCCAAGGTGATCGTCGGCCTGCAACGGCCGACCGCCGGCACGGTCCGCTACCGCGGCGACTCGCTGTGGGAGATGAGCCCCGCGGACCGGGCCGGGCGGTTCGGCCGCGACGTCGGCCTGGTCTTCCAGGACCCGGCCACCGCGCTGAACCGGCGGCTGGCGGTCTCGCGGATCATCCGCGACCCGCTCGACGTGCACCGCGTGGGCACCAAGGCTTCGCGCTCCGAACGCGTGCGGGAGCTGATGTCGCTGGTCGGCCTGCCGGACAGCGTCGCGGACGCGGTGCCGGGCCAGCTCTCCGGCGGGCAGCGGCAGCGCGTGGCCATCGCCAGGGCGCTGGCGCTGGAACCGGCGCTGCTGGTGGCCGACGAGCCGACCTCGGCGCTGGACGTCTCGGTGCGCGCGCAGATCCTGAACCTGCTCATCGACCTGCGCGAGCAGCTCGGCCTGGCGATGGTCTTCGTCTCCCACGACATCCAGACCGTGCGCAAGATGAGCGATCGCATCGTGACCATGTACCTGGGGCGCGTGGTCGAAGAGGCGCCCGCCACCGAACTGCCGCACGCGGCCAGGCACCCGTACACCGGGGCGTTGTTCTCGGCCACGCCGAGCCTGCTGAACCCGGTCGAGCCGATCGTGCTCAGCGGGCCGGTGCCCTCGGCGACCGCGCCGCCGAGCGGCTGCGTGTTCCGCACGCGGTGCCCGAAGGCCACCGAAGCCTGCGCCGCCGCCGTGCCCCCGCTGTCCACCGGTTCCCCCGGCCACACCTACCGCTGCATCCACCCGGAAAAACCCGCCGAGACCATCGGAGTGAGCCCATCATGACCGCCACGCAGTTCGCCGGGGTCATCCCGCCCCTGTGCACCCCGCTGCACGACGACTGGACCATCGACACCGCCTCGTTCCGGCGGCACATCGACGCCCAGCTGACCGCCGGTGTGCACGGGATCTTCGTGCTCGGCTCCTCCGGTGAGGTGCCCTTCTTCCCGGACGCGCACCGCCGCGTGGTGCTGGAGACCGCGGTGGAGCAGGCCGCCGGCCGGGTGCCGGTGCTGGCCGGGTGCATCGACATGACCACCCTGCGCGTGCTCGAGCACGTCCGCGACGCCGAGGCCGCCGGTGCCGACGCGATCGTGGTGACCGCGCCCTACTACACCCGCACGCACGTGGCCGAGATCGAGCGGCACCTGCGGATGATCCGCGAGCGGACCGAGCTGCCCATCTTCGCCTACGACATCCCGATGGCCGTGCACAACCGCCTGGACCGCGAGATGGTGCTGCGGCTGGCCGCCGACGGCGTGCTCGCCGGGCTGAAGGACTCCAGCGGCGACGAGGCCGGGTTCCGGTTCGTGCTGCTGGGCAAGAAGGAACGCGGGCTGGACTCGTTCGCCGTGTTCACCGGGTCGGAGCTGGTGGTGGACGCGGCGCTGGCGATGGGCGCCGACGGGGTGGTGCCCGGCCTGGCCAACGTCGACCCGGACGCCTACGTGGCCATCTACCGGCACGTGCGGGCCGGGGAGCCGGACGCCGCGCGGGAGATCCAGGAACGCCTGCTGCGCCTGTTCACCATCACCGACGTGTCGCCGCCCGCGCGGATGGGCCGGGGTTCGGCCGCGCTCGGCGCGTTCAAGGCGGCGATGAAGCTGCGCGGGTTCATCGACAACGCGGTGATGGCGCCGCCGCAGCTGCCGCTGGACGACGGGGAACTGCTGCAGATCAAGGAGAAGCTCGCCGAATCGGGGCTGGTCTGATGTCCGGCGGGATCCACTACGGCGCGGACTACAACCCCGAGCACTGGTCCGCCGAGGTGTGGGACGAGGACATCGAGCTGATGGCCGAGTCCGGGGTGACCATGGTGACCGCGGGGGTGTTCTCCTGGGCCAAGGTCGAACCGCGGCCCGGTGAGTACGACTTCGGCTGGTTCGACACGGTGATGGACAAGCTCGGCGACGCCGGGATCGAGGTGTGCCTGGCCACGATGACCGCCTCTCCCCCGCCGTGGCTGACCCACCTGCACCCCGAGGTGCTGCCGGTGCGGGCGGACGGCACCCGCCTGTCCGCCGGGGCGCGCCAGCAGTTCTGCCCGTCCAGCGAGGTGTTCCGGCACCACGCCACCCGGTTGACCGAGCAGGTCGCCACCCGCTACGGCGACCACCCGGCGCTGTCGGTGTGGCACATCGGCAACGAGTACGGCTGCCACGTCCGCGCCTGCTACTGCGACAACTCGGCGGCGGACTTCCGGCGCTGGCTGGCCGGGCGCTACGGCGGCATCGACGCGCTGAACACCGCCTGGAGCACCACGTTCTGGTCGCAGCGGTACGACGACTGGGCCGAGGTGTACCCGCCGCGGGTGGCCCCGACCTTTCCGAACCCGGCGCAGCAGCTGGACTTCCACCGGTTCTCCTCGGACGCCTCGCTCGGCTGCTTCCTGGCCGAGCAGCGGGTGCTGCGGCGGCTCACCCCGGACGTGCCGATCACCACGAACTTCGTCGGCCGGGTGCAGAAGTCGCTGGACTGGCACCGCTGGGTGCCGCACGAGGACGTGGTCAGCCTCGACTCCTACCCCGACCCGTACGACCCGCGCTCCCACGTCGAGGCCGCCTTCGCCTACGACCTGGTGCGCTCGCTCAAGGGCGGCAAGCCGTGGATGCTGCTGGAGCAGGCGCCCAGCGCGGTGAACTGGCGCAACCGCAACAGCCCCAAGCCCCCCGGCGCGATGCGGCTGGGCAGCTGGCAGGCGGTGGCCGGGGGCGCCGACGCGATCCTGTTCTTCCAGTGGCGGCAGACCAGCGGTGGCGCGGAGAAGTTCCACTCGGCGATGGTGCCGCACGGGGGCCGCGAAACCCGTACCTGGCGCGAGGTCAGCACGCTCGGCCGGGAACTGGCCACGGTCTCGGAACTGGCGGGCACCACCGTCGACGCCGGGGTGGCGCTGCTGCACGACTGGGAGAACTGGTGGGCGCTGGAGCTGAACTCGCACCCGTCCGGTGACCTCGACCACCTGGAAACGCAACTGGCGCACTACGCCCCGCTCTTCGACGCCGGGATCACCTGCGACGTGCGGCACCCGTCGGCCGACCTGTCGGCCTACCGGCTCGTGGTGGTGCCGAACCTGTACCTGATGGACGAGGCGGTCGCGGCGAACCTGCGCCGCTACGTCGAGCGGGGAGGGCACCTGGTGGTGTCGTTCTTCTCGGGCATCGTGGACGGCTGCGACCGCGCGTACCTCGGCGGTTATCCCGCACCGCTGCGTGACCTCCTCGGCTTGCGGGTGGACGAGTTCTGGCCGCTGCCCGACGGCGGTTCGGCCGCGCTCCGGTTCGGTGACGGGACGGAGACCGGTGCGACGCTGTGGTCGGAATGGGTCGAACTCGAAGGCGCCGAGGTGATCGCCGGTTTTTCCGGTGGTGAGCTGGACGGGCGTCCGGCGGTGACCCGGCACGAGTTCGGTTCCGGGGTCGCGTGGTACCTGGCGACCCGGCCGGACGCCGGCGGCATGAGAGCCCTGTTCGACCGGATCACGGCGGAGGCGTCGGCCGCTCCGGTGCTGCCGGGCCTGCCGGACGGGGTGCAGGCCGTGGTCCGCCGGGGTGGCGAGCACCGGTACCTGATCCTGCTGAACCACAACACCACCGAGGTCACCGTGCCGCTGCCCGAGGCGGCACCGGATCTGCTGGGTGATCCCGGGGCCGAGCTGGACTCGGTCGCGCTCGCCTCGCGTGGGGTCGCCGTGCTGAGGAGGAAGTCGTGAGACGTGCGCTGTTCCTGGTTTGCCTGCTGCTGGCGGGTTTCGCGGTGCCCGCCACCGCGGCGCCCGCGGTCGAGCAGCAGGTGCTGTTCAAGGCGTCGCAGGATCCGGGGTACGCCTGCTTCCGGATCCCCGCGATCGTGAAGACCGTGCGCGGCACGCTGCTCGCCTTCGCCGAGGGCCGGGTGGACAACTGCGGTGACACCGGTGACATCGACCTGGTGCTCAAGCGGTCCGAGGACGGCGGGCGCACCTGGTCCCCCATGCAGGTGGTGGACTCCGGTGACGGTGACACCCACGGCAACCCGGTGCCGGTCGTGGACCGGCAGACCGGGCGGATCGTGCTGATCAGCACCCACAACGCGGGGCGTGACGACGACAAGGGCTGCGCCATCCCGTGCCCGCGCTTCCCGCACCAGCAGCACAGCGACGACGACGGGAAGACGTGGTCGGTGCCGCGGGACATCGGCGCGCAGGTCAAGCGTCCGGAGTGGACGGCGTGGTACGCCTCGGGTCCCGTGCACGGCATCCAGCTGGAAAAGGGCCCGCACGCCGGGCGTTTGGTGTTCGGCGTGAACGCGGAAACCGCGAGCGGTACCGATTCGGTGGAGAACCACGCGGCGCTCGTCTACAGCGACGACCACGGGGACAGCTGGGAGATCGGGGCGCTGAACAACTTCCCGCACCCGGTTGGTGGTACGTACACGCAGAAACCGCAGGAGATCAGCGTCGCGGAACTGGCGGACGGCTCGGTCTACGCGGCCGGGCGCGAGCAGGGCGGGACCGATGTCGGGAACCGGACCTTCGCGCTCAGCCGGGACGGCGGGGAATCCTTCAGCACACCGTTCACCACCATCCCGGATCTGGTGACGCCGATCGTGCAGGGTTCGGTGCTGCGGCTGCAACGGCCCGGCAAGCCCGAGCGGCTGCTGTTCTCGTCGCCGTCGGACACCGACCGGCGGCGGTGGATGATGATCCGCTCGTCCTACGACGGCGGGCGCAGCTGGGAGACCGTGGAACAGGGGACGCGGCTGACCTCGGACTGGTCCGGGTACTCGGATCTGGTGCAGATCAGCGGTCCTTCGTCGCGTGCGGTGGAGATCGGGCTGATGTACGAGGGTGGCCCGGTGGACGCGCGTGACGAGATCCGGTTCGCGCGGTTCGGCGAGGAGCACCTGGGTTGGCAGAACCCTCCTGGACCGTCCACTCCGGACCTCTCACGACGGCACTCGGATGCGACGGTGGTCGGCGGTTCGTCCGTGGTGGACGGCCGGTTCGGGCGGGCGCTGCGCCTGGGCGGGTACCTGCGGGTGCCCTACGACAGCGCCCAGTTGCCGGGTACCGGTGACTTCACCTGGAGCGGCTGGTTCCGCTACGGCGGTCAGGGTGATCAGGTGCTGACCTGGCTGGGTGGCATGGGCGGCACCGCGCCGCAGGTGTGGCTGCGGGCCGAGCCCCGGCTGGACCGGCTGGTCGCCACCATGACCACGACGGGCGGCACCAGGACCATCACCACGGCCGGTGCCTACGACGACCAGCTTTGGCACCACGTCGCACTGCGCCGGACCGGGGGCCGGCTGACGCTGACCGTCGACGGCGGCGAGGCAGCCGCGGGCACGGCACCGGCTGGGGCGGTGGGGCAGACGGTTTCGTGGCAGTTCATCGTGGGGCAGCGGCTGGACAACACGCAGCGGTGGACCGGGGACCTGGACGAGATCCGGTTCTACCGGCGGGCGTTGTCGGATGCTGAGCTGGAGGGGATCCGGGTGCGGAATGCGGTGGGGGCGGACGGGTTGGTGGTGCGGTTGCCGCTGGACCGGGTTTCCCGGGAGTGAGCCCCACCCCGCTCTTTTAGTGTGACTACGGCGGAGATCGCTTCGTCAAGGCTGGGGATGTCAAGTTGCGACTGACCTACTAATTGCCGGGAGACTGTAACCGCAGGTCAGAGTAGCTCTGAAGAGGAGCTCCGATGGCGGCACTCTCGTCCCGGCCTGGCTAGTTGGCCAGGCCGGGACGAGAGTGGAGGGTCCCCCGAGCACGAGCTAGCTGCCCAGTAGGTGACGGGCCGGGGGCGGGGGGTTGAGCCGGGCTAGCAGGTGGTTGAGAGTGTCTTCACGGCTGAGGGCCTTCGTCGCCAGTTGGTCGAATGCCTCGATCGGCTGCCGTGCTGACTGTGCGTTGGCGCGCGCGAAGGTGTAGCCAGCGACCTCGGAGACGAGCCGTGGCGGGGCTGGTTTCTTGAAGTAGTAGAGCGTCGCGGAGAAACCCAGGAGTGGGTGGCTGCCGACGTTGAACGGTATGAGGCGTAGCTCGAAGTTCGGCAAATCCATGGCGAGGTCGCGGAGGTGAGCAAGTTGCTCGCGCATGGCGGCTTCGCTGCCGATCTTGACGTTCAGCACGGCCTCGCCGAGGTAGCAGCGGTATCGCAATGGCGGCCTGTCGTGGGGCCTGTGGAGAATGTGTTGGCGGGCGAGGTGGAAGTTCGCCAGGTTCGCGGCCTTATAGATAGTCGGCTCGGTGGATGCGCTGAAAGCCTCGGCGTAGGACCGCACTTGCAGGAGCGGCGGTATCACGTCTCCGGAGTAGTAGCAAGCTGCGACGGCTTGAGCTTCGAGTTCAACGATGCGGCGAAGCCGCTTCGGAGGCGTGTAGTTGCCATAGACACTGCGTCTGGGTTTAGCCTGCCGCACGTGCGCCAGGATCCGGTCACGCTCCGCTTCTGGAACGCCGTAACTGATCAGTAGACGTTCCGCCTCGGCTGGTTTCGGCCGCGAGCGCGCGAGTTCCAGATCGCCGATCTTCGACGATGTGCACCCGAGGATGTCAGCGGCATCCTCACGGGAGACGCCCGCCCGCTTACGGAGTTGTTCGAACAACGCGCCGAGGTCGGGCCGAGGACCCGAGATGGTGAAGGTCGGTACGAGGTCTGTTGTGGTGCCGAAGGACGGGTTGCTTCGTGAGGAGTGCTTGCTGTCCACTCCGCTCCTGTTCTGATGGGTACGTCAGGTTGCGACTTATGCACTGAAGCCATCTCCCTCTATCCCCGCAGGTCGAAGGTCTGCGGCGATAGAGGGGAGGGCAGATCGTTCAGGGCGTTGCCACAACATCCGCGCGGGTCGAAGCTGGTGGTTGGCCGAACGGATGAGGTGGCAGACGGTTACAGCGGCAGGGACCACTGAGTGTCCGAGTCCGGATGACGTATGACCTGGCCACCCGGCGGGGTGATGGTGATCGTGAAGTCCTCCGGGCGTGGCCGTGCGAGTCGGTTCCACAACTCGTGGGCGGCCTCTAGCTCGTCCCACAGGTGTCGGTGGCCGCTCTGGGTGACTTGGCTCTCCTCGCCGGTGATGCCTTCGATGTTCACGCGCGCCCAGGACTCGCTGCGCGAGTCGGTGAGGCAGAAGTACATCGGACCGCCCTTGATTCGTGTCCGACCGGCCCGTGTACCCGGCATGGCCAGTTGCGCGAGGAAGGCGAATTCACGTTTTCGGAGCTGGGCAGGCAGGAGGTTGGTGCTCCGGGTCTCGCCCGGTGCGCTGACCGCGCGCGAGGCCAGGTTGGGCGACTCCCGGGGCGTGAGTTCTTCGCTGCGCAGTGGCATGAAGTTCACGGTTTCGGGCAGGAAGCGGCCGTGGGCGGACTGGTCGGAGTCCACGGTGAGGCGGGCGAGGTTGCCGGCGAAGTCGCCGCGCAGGTCGGTCAGGATGGTGCCTCCTGGCCGTACTTGACGAAGCCAGTGTGGCGGCACCTGCCGCAGGGCTGCTGTGGCGATGATGCGGTCGTAGGGTGCTCGAGTCGGGTAGCCGAGGTACCCGTCTGCCACGGCGAGCGTCGGGTCCAGGCCGAGGTGATCGAGTCGCTTCCGTGCCTCGGTGACGCATCGCGGGTCGATGTCCACGGAGGTGACCGCGTTCGGGCCTAGACGGCGGGAGAGTAAGCCGGCCATCCACCCGGTTCCGGTTCCGATCTCCAGTACGGCGTCGCCCTCGGAAGCCTGGCTGGCCTCCAGCATGGTGGCTACCACCGATGGCGCCGAACACGACGTGGTGACCACGTTGCGCTCATCGATAACGGTGAGTAACGCCTCGTCGTAGTAGACGGCGCGAAGCCATTCCTCTCGCCGGGCCTGGTCGGCGACGTCGAGTACTTGGCCGCCCAGGTTGTCCGGGAGGGTGAACCGCGGCGCGAACAGGTGTCGGCGGGTGGCCTCGAAGGCATCTCGCCAAGCGCGTGCAGTCAGCCTGCCGGTGGCCAAGAGGTGGTCGATGAGTGCTCGGTTCAGCTCGCCGGCCAGGTGATGCAGGCGGCCATCCTGCTCGATCACGTCAGTCACCACTTCCCCCTGCCAGCAGCTCGGCGATGGCATCCGCGATGGGAAGCGCTGTCGCGTCCTCTATCCAGCCCCACTGCCCGCTCGGGTTCAAGTCGACGAAGTAGTGCATGTCGTCGGCTGTTACGACGAAATCCGCCGCTGCGAAGCTCAGCCCGAGCTGGTCGGTCATCTTCAGGAGCGACGACTCGACGCTTTCGGGAAGATCCACGGGTTCGTAACGCAGTGCTTTGTAGTCCGCGCGCCAGTCCAGCAGCTCACCGGCGGTCTCGTCGTCCACCAGGATGTTCGCCGCGAACACTCGCTTGCCCACCACGGTCGCGCGCACGTCTCGCACCTTGGGCACGCGCTCCTGGAACTGGTGCGCAGTGAGCGCGACCCGGAGGTCAGACATCTGCGAGACGGTGACCGGGGTGGTGTACACCAGCGACACACGCTGGCCGTCGGGCACGGACGCGCCCGAGAGCGTCTTGTAGACGACCGAGCCGCCCAGGCGGGCGCTGTGTTCGGCAGCGTCGCCTGGGACGTTGGAGACCGCTGTGCGTGGCACGTGCAGCCCGCACGCCGCGGCGGTGGCGAGCTGGAGCGGTTTGTACTCCGCGTCCGCGGCCCTGGATGGGTGGTTCACCCATGAGCACCACGGCAGGCTCATGAGAAGACCACCGAACCCCCGGCGGGCTTCGCGGGCGGCGAACCGTTGCTCAGCGTCATTCATCGCCTCTGGGAAGGTGAACGCGGTCGGCCTGCGGACATACACGCTGCGGATGTCGCGCAGGCCGACCGATCCGCCCGGAGTGCGGATGTCGCCGTGCCAGGAGCCGTCGAACCAGGCGCTCACACTCAGCGAGAGCGGGAAATCGCCGGTGTCCGCTCGAACGACCTGTACGTCTCGACGTTCCAGTTGCCGAACAACTAGATCAGCCGATTTGTCGCTCGGCTCGGTGAGCACCAGCACGGTGTCGGCCGCGGGGAATGATTCGAGGTTCATGGCGTTGACGAGTCCTTTGCTCGTGATGTCAGATGTCGTTGGCGATGTCGTACCGGGTGTCGCCTTCGTCGTTGCCGTCCGTGGATTGCTCCGTCACGCTCTCGGTGGCCATCGTGAGGCCGTTCGCGGAATGCGCGGAGACAACGTTGCGCGGAGCGGTCCGCAGCATGAGCCCGAAGGGGGTTGCCTCGGTGTCTGAAATCGACTCGGCGGTCGGCACGAAGCCCCTGCGAACCCCGAGTCCGAATCGTTCGTCCGCGTCCGTGAATGCCATTCGTGTCGCCATCATTTTCCTTTCCGGAAGGTTCCTTGTTATTCCATTGAACGCGGGTTGCACGCTAATGCGAGTAGCCATTTTCACTCACTCTCCGATTGAGGACTTGACGGTATTCGAACTAGCATATTCGATCCACTCAGTTTGAATTGCGATGTCGCCCTCCATTCCTGCTACGGTCCTAGTGTGAATTTCATCCTGCGCTTCAGCTCCTGAACCCGGTTTGGACTAACAGGAACATATCCCAGCTTGGTCCGGGCGAAGTATTTGTTTTCTCTATGCATGCGGTTCAATTCGTGCACCGCCGACGCGTCAAGCAGATATTTTGGGTGCACGCGGACGAACCCGGCCTGCTCCCAGGCGCGCGACAAGGTGAGAATTGGCAGTCTTGCAGTATGCGTACCCGCGAATGTATGCAAACGAACATGGTCGTCAGTTGCCTCAACGAATATGACGTCGGATCTTCGTATGAACCGAGCCGGACTTGTAGGGTAGACGGTAACTACAGGAAGCGAGTTCAAGTTCAAATCGCCTCGGACAGTGTCTCCGCAAAGCACCGCGGCTTCATCGCGAAGATTATCCAACGCCAGCAGGTGCCCACTTAACCGATCTTGTCCCGCCGAAGTTATTCGATATTGATAACCAAAAACGCTGGATCTCGATCGTGCATAGCCAACCATTCGCAGATGAGTTAATTGATCCAGTAGGACCACTTCTGGAATGCAAGTCTCGTCAGCTATTACGCGTAGTGTTTTCCATTGGTCTCCCCAGAGGCTGCACATCGCAAATAGGCGCACGGGCTCGACAAGAAACACGTCTTGTTCGACGCGAGCCTTAACACGCTCACTTCGATTAGTCATAGTTTCTGGGTGATTCCAGTTCTATCCGCGCAAATATCTCTATCTGCCCTCTTGGCGGGCCAAGTTAACGCAATACGGACAAGGCATGCCCTTGAATTTCCCAAGAATTTCCAGATCTGCGATTTCAAAGGTGCTGCCACAGAGGGATACCACTTCAGTGGTCGCGCCGGGCGAAGGTGGTCGAGCGGGAAACATGTGAACGCTTCGTCGTGTTTCGCCGACTATTGCCCCCAAGGTATTTACGCGACGCAATCTAGCGATAACAAGCGCCGAGACCGCCTGGCTGCTCATTGATTCTCCTGTGGCCATGGCCGACACTTCGGACATTGCTCATCCTTCGCGCTAATTGGATCCGAGTTAACCGCAGCCATCACGCCGCAATGCGCAATTACTAGAATTTCGCGACCGTGCGATAGAGTGACAGTAAGGCTGTCGACTACGTGAATTAAGTTTCGATTCGCTAAGCCGCGTGCAATGGTGCCCGATTTCGCCTTGAACGACCTTGGGTAAGGGCTCGGCACTCGGCGAATGTTCGTTCGAGCTGACTGCTCCGCAGTCGCGTCCTTGGTCTCGATCTCGTCGCGAGGGCTCGGCAGATCGAGGGTTCCGTCCTTCACGGGCTCGAACCAACCTGCGTCGGCCTGGTCGAGTCTGGTCTCTGGCCTCTCAGCGGAAACCGCTGCGTGTCCGATAGTGGTCATCGGTACTCCCGATCCGAGCCGCGGGGTGGACCTGGCTGGCGCGGCCGGGTCGAAGTCACCGACCGCGTCAGCCAGGTGGTGCGACTGGGTACGTCCGCGCCTCCGGGAACCCAGCCGTCAAGGGCCTCCGACAAGCGTCTGCCGGTGCCCAACGCGCGACGGGCGCAGCTCGACTCTTGCTCGAACGACGCGTCGCGGCGACACCCGGTGGTCAGGGCCAACTCGGGCCGGGGAACCTGACCACCGGGCTGCTTCGATCGACTGAAGGCCCGCGAACCAGGGTGAGCCGAGGTGACGGGCCTCGTGCACGCTGCAAGGTGTGCGCACTGTCGCCGCATCCGAACCTCCTATAGGCGAAGCCGCTGGTCACAGGGCGTCTAGTGATCAGTCACAGGCTGTACCCCAGTCGTCTGACTTCGGTACGACACGACGTTGACGTCCTCTGCCTTCTTCTGCCTTCTCGCCTTGCGTCGGTTCGATGGGGAGCCACCAGCCCTTAGCCTGGAGATCGACAGCAAGGAGGTGGGATGGAAGTAGAAGGTCTTCCCCGCACGCGCCTTGAGCAGCTGATGCAGCAACGGCACATGTCAGTCGGAGACGTTCGTAAGCGGTTCAGAGAACTCAGTGGCGGTGTTGAGGTCTCGGACCGACAGGTGTATCGCTGGCGAAATGGCGAGCTCAAGTCGGTGCCGTTCCATCACGGTCAAGCTGCTCTGGAACAGATCTTCGGCGAGTCCGCGGACCGGTTGCTGGGGCCGCCGCACGGCAGTGGCCTGGTTCGGCGTGCCACCCAACCCGAGCTGGCCAGCTCGCTGGGCGAGCCCGACTGGCAAGGACGAGTCATCGCAATGAGTGCAGAGCGCGCACGGCAGTTTCTGCACAGGACGGAGGCAAGTAACGTGGGGTCTGAGACTTTGGACCAGCTGGCGGACGACGTCCGCAGTCTGACCGTCCGCTATCAGGTTGAGCCGCTATCAGCCATTCTCGACACGATGAGCAACACACAAGCTCAGGTTTTTCACCTGCTTGAGGGGCACCAAAAGCCAGCGCAAACCCGCGATCTTTACCTTCTGGCCGGAGTCGCTTCTGGCCTGATGGCTCGGGCTTCGCATGATCTCGGGGCCTCGGAAGAGGCCATGACACAAGCGCGGGTCGCTTACACCTCGGCGGAGAACGCCGGACATGATGGTCTCAAAACCTGGGTACGCGGACTCCAGTCTCTCATTTCTTATTGGGCAGGCAACTACAATGCCTCTGTCAGGTATGCCAAGGAGGGTGCCCAATCGGCAGAGCGAAGCCGCAACACGTCTGCGGTCTGGCTTGCTGCTGGCGAGGCACGTTCCCTCGCCGCTCTCGGGGACATCGAGTCAGCCCAGGCGGCGGTAGGCCGAGCGGACGCGGCACGTGAAGTAGTACGCCCGGACGACTTGGACGAACTGGGCGGGCTATGCACATTCAAGCGATCCCGTCAGCTGTATTACGCGGCTGAGGCGCTTGCGTGGGCAGGGCCTGAGATGGCAATGCAAGCCGAACGAACGGCGCTCGATGCGATCGCGGAGTATGATCAAGCGCCCGCAGTCGAGCGACCGTTCGGGGACGTGGCCGGCACTTGGTGCGCGCTCGCAATCGCCAGGATGGAACAGGCTCAGTACGACGGAGCCTTGGAGGCCATGTCCAATGTCCTAGAGCTGCCGCCTGCTCAGCGGACTCACGGCGTGGTCTCCGCAGTCCACCGTGTGCAGCAAAACCTCAACGCGCGACAACTTGAAGGTCGCGTTGCCGCTGAACTCGACGACTCGATGTCGTCCTTCGCTGCTCAAAGGCTCGCCCTGCCGCAGTAGCAGGCACTAGAAAGGTCTCGTGTGAATGGGTGTTCATCTCAGTTCCGATTCGGTGCAGTTGCGGGAGTTCCGCGCTGACGATGCTGACGACGTATTCAACATTATCGGCAACGACAGAGTTACGAGATTCCTTTCTTTCGATAGCCGCACACGAGAGCAGGCAAGGGACATGATCGCTGGTGCGGTCGAACGCAGTTCCGCAGAGCCGCGGGTCGAGTACTACTTGGCGGTCACGCCGCTGGATGATTCTCGTCTTGTGGGATTCTGCCGCCTGGCGTTGTCGGGTACGAAGGCGGCCAAGCTCGGCTATGCCGTCGCTGCGGAACACTGGGGAAGGGGATACGCCACCGACGCAGCCAAAGCCATGACGAGCTTCGGGTTCCACCAGCTCGGCCTCCATCGTGTCACGGCTGCGATTGGCCCTGATAATCACGCTTCGATCGCCGTAGTGAAGAAACTGGGTTTCATTCACGAAGGTGTTCTTCGAGACCACGTCTTCACCAACGGCGCTTGGCGTGACTCCCTCTTGTACTCGGTGCTTGAAGACGAATGGCGGTACGGCTAGGCAAGGAGTTCCACTTCCGCTGGGCATCGAACGCCACCCGAAACTCCCCCAGGCGTTCAGGCAAGCAGTTGGATCGCCAACCAGTAGCCGCCTCCACCGGTTACCAGGCCGATGAGCAGGCCACCGGTGATCTCGGCGAGAGTGTGGTGGCGCAGGCTGATGCGTGACCAGCACACCCAGGCCACCAGTGCCAGGAGCAGCAGCATGAGCGGGGTGCTGTAGGTGATCGCCAGGGTGAGCACGGCGCCAAGGGCAACGGCCGCGTGCATGGAGACCTTGAGCCGCAGGCCGAAGGTGACAGCGACACTGACGACCAGGCTGCCGAGCATCGCGGCGGCAAGAGCGGTCAGTTGGTACGGGGCGCCGCCGAGGATGAGGACGAGGAAGCCGGTGGCCAGCGAGCCGATGCAGGCCGTGAAGGGGATGAGGCGCCCGGTCCGGTTGGTGACGTGGTGGCTGTCCCATCGGCCCTGGCGGGCACCGCGCACGATGACCGCCATGGGGATGAGCGAGCCGGTGACGCCGACGAGCAAGCCCCACAGCAGCGTCTCGGCGGGGTGGTACTCGGTGGCTCGCCAGGCGACGACGATGGGAAGGCCGAGGACCCAGATCCAGGGGGCCAGAATCTCGGTGCCGAGCCGGGCGAACCGGGATTCGGCCGGTTCAACCTGCGGGGTGGCTGCCTGCATGGCGAGCGTGCTCCTCACGGATGGTGGCGACGATGGGCGAGAGGGAGTAGGCGGTGGATACCGCAGCTAGTGCTGTGACCACATAGGTTGGCCGGGTTGGTCAGGCGGCGTGTGTGACGCGCTGGCCCCAGGTGCGGTGGCGTTCGCTGCGAATACGTGC
>NZ_JBWKKF010000011.1:0-324609 GCF_056431745.1 Amycolatopsis sp. NPDC045836
GAGTATTGGTATCGGAATCTGCGTGAAACCGTCCGGTTCAGTGACGCGATCAACGCGCTGAACGCGGAAGGGTACAAGGCTTTCATCGAGATCAGCCCGCACCCCGTGCTGACCATGGCGATCCAGGAGACCGCCGAAGGGGTCGCCGCCCTGGGCACGCTCCGGCGCGATGACGGTGGGTACGACCGCTTCCTGCGCTCGGCAGGCGAAGCCCACGTGCACGGCCTTCCGGTCGATTGGCCCACCGTGGTGCCCGGCGCCGACGGCCCGGCGGTTCCGCTGCCCACCTACGCCTTCCAGCACGAGCGGTACTGGCCGCGGCGCACCGCCGTCCGTGCCGGGGACCCCGCCGGGCTCGGCCTGCTCGCCGCCGGGCACCCGCTGCTCGGCGCCACCGTGCACCCGGCAGCGGGTGCCGGGGTGCTGCTGACCGGGGCCGTGTCGACCGCGACCCACCCCTGGCTCGCCGGGCACTCCGTGCTGGACACGGTCATCGTGCCCGGCTCCGCCTTCGTCGAACTCGCCCTGCGCGCGGGCCGCGAACTCGGCTGCGACCGCCTCGACGAGCTGACCCTCGAAGCCCCGCTCGTGCTCGACGGCGACCACGCCCACGACCTCCAGGTCGCGGTGACCGAAGACCTCGCGGTGAGCATCCACTCCCGGCCCGCCGGTGCGGTCGAGGACAGCTGGACCCGGCACGCCACCGGCACCCTGGCGCCGGCGAGCGGACCGGCGCCGGCGGGACTGGCCGGGCAGTGGCCGCCACCCGGCGCCACCCCGCTGCCCGCCGAAGACCTCTACCAGCGCCTGGCGGACTCGGGCATCGCCTACGGCTCCGCCTTCCGCGGCTTGCGCGCCGCCTGGCAGCACGACGGCGAGATCCTGGCCGAAGTCCGGCTGGGGGAGGGCGAAACGGCCGACGCCGCTCGCTACGGCCTCCACCCCGCCCTGCTCGACGCGGCGTTGCACGGCATGGGCCTCGGGTCGGTGTTCACCAAGCCCGAGGACAGCGGCGCCGGGGGCAGCGTGGCCTTCAGCTGGAGCGGCGTGAGCCTGCACGCCACGGGTGCCACCTCGGTCCGGGTCCGGCTCGTGCCCGCCGGGGAGAACGCGGTCTCGGTGGAGATCGCCGACGCCGCGGGTGCACCGGTGGCCTCGGTCGAAGCGCTGGTGATGCGCCCGGTCTCGGCGGACCAGCTCGGCGGGACCGCCCGCATCCCGCGGAATGCGCTGTTCCGGCTCGGCTGGCCGGAACAACCGCTGCCGGCCGGTGATCACCACCGGGTCGCCCTGGTCGGCGCCGACCCCTGGAACTGGGCTCCCTGGCTGGAAACCGGCGAGCACAGCGGTGCCTTCGGCACCCCGGGCGAACTGGCCGGAGCCGTGGCGGCGGGGGTGGTGGCGCCGCCGGAACTCGTCGTGGTCGCCCTGCCCGCCGCCACCGGTGAAGACGTGCCCGCCGAGGTGCACGGTGTGCTGGCGGAACTGCTCGGCACCGCCCAGCCCTGGCTCCACGACGACCGGTTCGCCGACACCCGGCTGGTGGTGGTGACCCGGCGCGCGGTGGCCGCCGGTGCGGTGGCCGAACCGGATCTCGCGGCCGCGTCGGTGTGGGGCCTGGTGCGCAGCGCGCAGTCGGAGCACCCGGACCGGTTCGTGCTGGTCGACATCGAAGACGAACGAGCCGACGTCGGCCTGCTCCCGGCCGCCGTGCTGACCGGCGAACCGCAGGTGGCGATCCGGGCGGGCCGCCTGCACGCCCCCCGCCTGCTCAAGGCCGGCCCCGCCGAAGAGACCGGGTTCGGCTTCGAGCCGCACGAAACCGTGCTGATCACCGGTGCCTCCGGTGGCCTCGGCCGGCTCGTGGCCCGGCACCTGGCCGAGGCGCACGGGGTGCGGCACCTGGTGCTGCTGTCCCGGCGCGGCGAAGCGGCCGAGGGCGCCGCCGAACTGGCCGCCCAGCTCACCGCATCGGGCACCGAGGTCACCTTCGCCGCCTGCGACGTCGCCGACCGCGACGCCGTGGCCGCGGTACTGGACCGCATCCCGGCCGCCCACCCGCTCGCCGGGGTGGTGCACACCGCCGGGGTGGTCGACGACGGCTTGCTCGAAACGCTGAGCCCGGACCAACTCCACCGGGTGCTGCGCCCGAAGGCGGGCGGGGCGTGGCACCTGCACCAGCTGACCGAGCACCTCGGCCTGCGGGCCTTCATCCTGTTCAGCTCGGGTGCGACCACCTTCGGCGGACCGGGGCAGGGCGCCTACGCCGCGGCCAACGCCTTCCTCGACGGACTCGCCGCCTTCCGGCGGGCCCGCGGCCTCGCCGCCACCTCGCTCGCCTGGGGCATGTGGGCCGAAGCGAACGGCATGGGCAGCAGGCTGGACGACACGGCACTGGCACGCATGGCCAGGAACGGCGCGCTGCCGCTGAGCGTCGCCGACGGCCTCGCCCTGCTCGACGCCACCCACGGGCTGGACCACGCCGCGCTGGTGCCGGTCCGCCTGGACCTGGCGGCGCTGCGGGCCCAGGCCGGCTCCCTGCCCCCGATGTTCCGCGAACTCGTGCCCGCGCCGGTGCAGACCGCGGCCGACGACAGCGCCACCCTGCTGCGGAAGCTCGCCGGGCTGGCCGGGGCCGACCGAGAGCGTGAACTGCTGGAGGTGGTCCGGGCCAACGCCGCGGCCGTGCTCGGCCACGCTTCGGCCACCGCCGTCGACCCCCAGCGGCCGTTCCTGGAACTGGGCTTCGACTCGCTGACCGCGGTGGAACTGCGGAACCGGATGACCCGCATCACCGGCGCCCGGCTCCGGGCCACCCTGGTCTTCGACTTCCCGACCCCCGCGCGGCTGGCGGCGCACCTGCTGGAACAGCTCGACCTGGACGACGCGCCGGGCGGGGGTGCCGCCGTCGCGGTGTTCACCGAACTGGACCGGCTGGGCACCGCCCTGCCCGCCCTGGTGTCCGATGCGGCCACCCGGAACCGGGTGGCCGGGCGGCTGCGGGAGCTGCTCCTGGCTTGCGGTGCACCCGTGTCCTCCGGCGGCGATCTGGAGACCGCCACCGACGACGAACTGTTCGCACTGGTCGACGACGAGTTCGACCGAGGAGTGGAGATCGCGTGACCGAGGAGAGCAAGCTCCGCGACTACCTCAAACGGGCGATCAACGACGCCCGCGAAACCCGCGCGCGGTTGCGGGAGCGCGAGGCCGCCGACCAGGAGCCGATGGCCATCGTCGGCATGGCCTGCCGGTTCCCCGGCGGGGTGGCCTCCCCGGACGACCTGTGGCAGCTGGTGGTCACCGGAGGAGACGGGGTCTCGCCCTTCCCCGGCGACCGCGGCTGGGACACCGGCGCGTTGTTCGACCCCGACCCCGACCACCCCGGCACCGCCTACGTGCGAGAAGGCGGCTTCCTGCACGAGGCCGGTGACTTCGACCCGGGCTTCTTCGGCATCTCCCCCCGGGAAGCCCTGGCCATGGACCCCCAGCAGCGCCTGCTGCTGGAGGTGTCGTGGGAAGCCATCGAACGCGCGGGCCTCGACCCGGCGTCGCTGCGGGGTTCCCGCACCGGGGTGTTCGCCGGGATCAGCGGCATGGACTACGGGGCGGCGCTGGCGCAGGCACCGCGTGGCCGCGACGGAACGCTGTCGATGAGCACCGGCGGCAGCCTCGTCTCCGGCCGGGTGGCCTACACCCTCGGCCTGGAGGGCCCGGCGCTCACCGTGGACACCGCCTGCTCGTCCTCGCTGGTGGCACTGCACCTGGCGGCCAAGGCGCTGCGGTCGGGGGAGTGCTCGCTCGCGCTCGCCGGCGGGGTCACGGTGATGTCGGTGCCGGATCCGTTCGTCACCTTCAGCAGGCAGCGCGGCCTGGCCCGCGACGGCCGGTGCAAGCCCTTCGCCGCCGCCGCGGACGGGTTCAGCCTCGCCGAGGGCGTGGGCGTGCTGCTGGTGGAACGCCTGTCCACGGCACGGGCCCAGGGGCACCCGGTGCTGGCCGTGCTCCGCGGTTCCGCGGTCAACTCCGACGGCGCCAGCAGCGGTTTCAGCGCGCCGAACGGCCCGTCGCAGGAGAAGGTGATCCGGCAGGCGCTGACCGCGGCCCGGCTCGCCCCGGACGAGGTGGACGTGGTGGAGGCACACGGCACCGGTACCACGCTCGGCGACCCGATCGAGGCGCACGCCCTGCTGGCCACCTACGGCGCCCGGCGCGAGCGCCCGCTCTGGCTCGGCTCGGTCAAGTCCAACATCGCGCACACGCAGGCGGCGGCCGGGGTGGCCGGGGTGATCAAGGTGGTCGAGTCGCTGCGCCGCGGGGTGCTCCCGCCCACGCTGGGGGTGGACGAGCCGTCCCCGCACGTGGACTGGTCGCTCGGCGACGTCGAACTGCTCACCGAAGCGAAGCCGTGGCCGGAACTGGACCGGCCGCGCCGCGCGGGGGTCTCCTCCTTCGGCATCAGCGGCACGAACGCCCACGTCATCCTGGAACAGGCGGCGGAGCCGTCCGGCCCCGGCGAGGCCACCGAAGCCCGCGGTCCCGTGCCGTGGCTGGTGTCCGGCAAGACCCCCGAGGCGCTCCGCGCCCAGGCCCGGCGGCTGCTGTCCCATGTGGACAACCGGCCGGAGCTCGGTGCCGCCGACCTCGGTTTCTCGCTGGCCACCACCAGGACCGCGCTGGAGCACCGGGCGGTCGTGGTGGGCGAGCGGCCCGGCCTGGTCGACGGCCTGCGTGCCCTGGCTGCCGGGGAACCGGCCGCCAACCTCGTGCGGGGCACGGCGGCGGAGGGCCGGGTGGTCTTCGTCTTCCCCGGGCAGGGTTCGCAGTGGGCCGGGATGGCCGCCGAGCTGATGGACTCCTCGCCGGTGTTCGCCGCCCGGCTGGCCGAATGCGCGGCAGCCCTCGAACCGCACCTGGACTTCTCCGTGGCCGACGTGCTCCGGAGCGGGCTCGGCGCACCGACGCTGGACCGGGTCGACGTGGTGCAGCCGGTCCTGTTCGCGGTCCTGGTCTCCCTCGCCGGACTGTGGCGCTCGTACGGGGTCGAGCCGGCGGCCGTGGTCGGCCACTCCCAGGGCGAGATCGCCGCGGCCTGCGTCGCGGGCGCGCTGCCGGTGCCGGACGCCGCCCGCGTGGTGGCCCTGCGCTCCCGCCTGATCGCCGAACGGCTTTCCGGGCGCGGTGGCATGGTTTCGGTGGCCTCACCGGTCGGCGAGGTGACGGCCCGCATCCAGGCGTGGGCCGGGCGGATCTCGGTCGCCGCGGTGAACAGCCCGGCCTCGGTGGTGGTCTCCGGGGAAGCCGCCGCGCTCGGCGAACTGCTGGCCGGCTGCCACCGGGACCACGTGCGGGCCAAGCGGATCCCGGTGGACTACGCCTCGCACTCCAGCCAGGTCGAGGAAATCCGCGACCAGCTGAACACCGCGCTCGCCGGACTGGCCCCGGTGGAGAGCAAGATCCCGTTCTACTCCACGGTCACCGGTGACTGGCTCGGCACCACCCGGCTCGACGCGGCCTACTGGTACACGAACCTGCGGGAGACCGTCGGGTTCGAGGCGGCGGTCGGCGACCTGGCCGCCCAGGGCTTCCGGACCTTCGTGGAGATCAGCCCGCACCCGGTGCTGACCACGGCCGTGCAGGAGACCTCGGCGGACGCCGTCGCGCTCGGCACGCTGCGACGGGACGAAGGCGGGCTGGACCGCTTCCTGCTGTCCCTCGGTGAACTCGCCGCGAACGGCACCCCGCTGGACTGGCGTGCGGTGTTCGGTGCGGGCGCGCGGCCGGTCGAGCTGCCGACCTATGCCTTCCAGCACCGCAGGTTCTGGCCGGAGCGGGCGCCGGGCCAGGCGGGCGACCTCGGTTCGGTGGGGCTGGCCGCGACCGGCCACCCGCTGGCCGGAGCCGTGGTGCCGGTCCCGGAAACCGGCGGCTTCCTGCTCACCGGCGGCATCTCCCTGCGCACCCACCCCTGGCTCGCCGAGCACACCGTGCTGGACACGGTGATCCTGCCGGGCACCGCGTTCCTGGACCTGGCGGTCCGGGCCGCCGAGGAGGCCGGGCTGACCGGGGTCGACGAGCTGACCCTGGAGGCGCCACTGGTGCTGCCCGAGGACGCCGGCGTCGAACTGCAGGTCTCGGTCGGTGCGCCGGACGAAACCGGCGCGCGGCCGGTCAGCGTGCGTTCCCGCACGGCGGAGGAGGCGTGGACCCGGCACGCGACCGGCACGCTCTCCGCGCACACCGGCCAGGACAGCGGCTTCCACTGGCCGCCCGGCGGCACGGAACTGGACGTGGCCGAGGTCCACGCCCGGCTCGAGGAGGCGGGCATCGCCTACGGCCCGGTGTTCCGGGGCCTGCGGCGGGCGTGGCTGACCGAGGAGGCGGTGTTCGCCGAGGTGCGCCTGCCGGAGCCGGCCGACCCCACCGGCCACGGTGTCCACCCGGCGTTGCTGGACGCCGCGCTGCACCCCGCCGACCCGGTGCTCGAGCGCGCGGACGACGGAGCCCGGCTGCCGTTCAGCTGGCGCGGGGTGCGCGTGCACCGCACGGGAGCGGGTGTGCTGCGGGTCCGGGTGGCCGCCGCGGGCAGCGACGCGCTGTCCCTCACCGCCGTCGACGAGTCCGGTGCCCTGGTGTGCACCGCCGAATCGCTGGTGCTGCGGCCGGTGACCGGTGACCGGCTCGGCGCCGCCCGCTTCCGCGACTCGCTGTTCCGGCCGGTGTGGGAGCCGGTCACCGCACCGGAAAGCGGCGACCTGGTCGCCATCGCCTGCCCCGACCCGGGTTCACTGCGCGAAACCCTGACCGAGGTCACCACCCTGCTGCGGTCCTGGCTGGACGGCGACCGCCCCGAGCGGCTGGCACTGGTGACCACCGGCGCGGTGGCCGTCGGCCGCGAGCCGGCCCCGGCGAATCCCGATCACGCGGCGGTGTGGGGCCTCGTCCGCAGCGCGCAGTCCGAGCACCCCGGGCGCTTCGTGCTGATCGACGTGGACCGGCCCGGCGGACCGCTGCCCGGTGGCGACGAGCCGCAGTACGCCGTGCGCGCCGGTGAGTTCTTCGTGCCGCGGCTGGCCAGGGCGGCGGCCGAACCGGCGGCGGGGCCGGTGTTCGACCCCGGTGGCACGGTGCTGCTCACCGGTGGCTCCGGCACCCTGGCCGGGCTCGTCGCCCGGCACCTGGTGACCACGCACGGCGTGCGGCGGATCGTGCTGGCCAGCCGGAGCGGGGGCGCCGACCCGGTGACCACCGGCCTGCCCGCGCAGATCCTCCCGGTCGCCTGCGACGTCGCCGACCGCGACGCCGTCGCGCGGCTGCTGGCCGGGATCCCGGCCGAGCACCCGCTGACCGGGGTGGTGCACACGGCGGGCGTGCTCGACGACGCCACCGTGGACTCGCTGGACGCCGGCCGGTTCGACCGGGTGCTGCGGCCCAAGGTGGACGGGGCGCGGGTGCTCGACGAGCTCACCGCGGACCTGGACCTGGCGGCGTTCGTGCTGTTCTCCTCCGGTGCCACCACCTTCGGCGCCCCGGGGCAGGGCAACTACGCCGCCGCCAACGCCTGGCTCGACGCGCTCGCCCAGGACCGGCGTGCCCGCGGGCTGCCCGGGGTGTCCCTCGCCTGGGGCCTGTGGGCCGAGCGCAGCGGGCTGACCAAGGACCTGTCCGAGCACGACGTGGCCAGGATGGCACGCAGCGGTTCCGCGGCGATGGCCACCGAGGACGCGCTGGCCCTGTTCGACGCCGCGCTCACCGCCGGGCCGCCGGTGCTGGTGCCGGTGCACCTGGACCCGAAGTCGCTGCGGGAGCAGGCCGCGTCCGGCACCCTGCCCGCGTTGCTGCGCGGCCTGGTCCGCGCGCCGAACCGCGGCCCGGCCCCGGACGCGGGTGCCGATCTGTCCACCTTGGACGGACCGGCGCGGGCGCGGCGGCTGCTGGAACTGGTGCGCACGCACGCCGGCACCGTGCTCGGGCACGACGGCACCGATGCCGTCGAACCGGGGCAGGCGTTCAAGGAACTGGGCTTCGACTCGCTCACCGCGGTCGAACTGCGCAACCGGCTGAGCACCGCGACCGGGCTGCGGCTGCGCGCCACCCTCGTCTTCGACCACCCGACCCCGGCGGCGCTGGCCACGCACCTCGGCTCGTTCTTCGACGACGAGCCCACCGGCGCGGATTCGGTGCTGGCCGAGCTGGACCGGATCGAAGCGCGGATCGCGGCGCTGGACGACGACGGGCGCGGCCTGGTCGGCACCCGGCTGGCGGCACTGGCCGCCAGGGCGGGCGGCGCCGGTGCCGCGGGTGCCGGTGCGCGCCTGGAAACCGCCACCGACGACGAGATGTTCGCCTTCATCGACCGTGAACTCGGTGTCTGACCACCGCCAAAGCTGAGAGGCAGCTGGATGTCGAACGAGGACAGGCTTCGCGATTACCTGCGGCGGGTGACGGCCGATCTGCACGACACGAAGGCGCGGCTGCGCGAGGCCGAGGACCGCGTGCACGAGCCGATCGCGATCGTCGGCATGAGCTGCCGGTTCCCCGGTGGGGTGCGCACCCCCGAGGACCTGTGGGACCTCGTCGCCGAGGGCCGGGACGTGGTGGGGCCGTTCCCCGCCGACCGCGGCTGGGACGTCGACGGCCTCTACGACGCCGATCCGTCGCACCCCGGCACCACCTACGCCAGGGAAGGCGGGTTCCTCGACGACGCGGGTGAGTTCGACGCCGGTTTCTTCGGCATCAGCCCGCGTGAGGCGCTGGCCATGGACCCGCAGCAGCGGCTGCTGCTGGAAACCGCGTGGGAAGCGTGCGAGCACGCCGGGCTGGACCCGGCCGCGTTGCGCGGTTCGCGGACCGGGGTGTTCGCCGGCGCGATGTACCACGACTACGGCGTCCGGCTCAGCCCCGTGCCCAAGGGACCGGGGCGCTACCTGAGCAACGACAGCGTCGGGAGCGCGGTGTCCGGGCGCATCGCCTACTCGCTCGGCTTCGAGGGGCCCGCGGTCACCGTGGACACCGCCTGCTCGTCCTCGCTGGTGGCCCTGCACCTCGCCGCACAGGCACTGCGGTCGGGGGAGTGCTCGCTCGCGCTGGCGGGCGGGGTGGCGGTGATGTCCACGCCGTGGCTGTTCATCGAACTGAGCAGGCAGCGCGGCCTGGCCGCGGACGGCCGCTGCAAGGCGTTCGCCGACTCGACCGACGGTGCGGGCTTCTCCGAAGGCGCCGGACTGCTGCTGCTGGAGCGGCTCACCGACGCCGAACGGCACGGGCACCGCGTGCTCGCCGTGGTCCGGGGCAGCGCGGTCAACTCCGACGGGGCGAGCAACGGTTTCACCGCGCCCAACGGCCCTTCCCAGGAACGGGTCATCCGCCAGGCGCTGGCCGCCGCGCGGCTGACCGCCAAGGACGTCGACGCGGTCGAGGCACACGGGACCGGCACCCCGCTCGGCGATCCGATCGAAGCACACGCCCTGCTCTCGGTGTACGGGCGCGAGCGCGCCGGGGAACCGCTGTGGCTGGGCACGATCAAGTCGAACCTGGCGCACGCGCAGGCCGCCGCCGGGGTGGCCGGGGTGATCAAAGTGGTGCAGGCGATGCGCCACGGCACGCTGCCGCGGACGCTGCACGCGGACCGGCGCTCGCCGAAGATCGACTGGTCCGCCGGTGCGGTGGAACTGCTGACCGAAGCCAGGTCGTGGCCGGAGACCGGGCAGCCGCGGCGGGCCGGGATCTCCTCCTTCGGCATCAGCGGGACCAACGCCCACGTCATCCTGGAGCAGGCGCCCGCCGAGGCCGAGCCGGAACCGGTGTTGGCCGGTGGGCCGGTGCTGTGGACCCTGTCCGGCCGGAGCCGGGCCGCGCTGCGGGCGCAGGCCGCCAAGCTGCTGTCCCACGTGGACGCCCACCCCGAGGTCGCGCCCGCCGCCGTCGGCCGCGCGCTGGCCACCACGCGCACCCCGTTCGAGCACCGGGCGGCGATGGTCGGGCCGGACCGCGAGGCGCTGCGCTCGGCACTGGCCGCGCTCGCCGCCGACCGCCCGGCGGCCGGGCTGGTCGAGGGCGTGGCCCCGGCCTCGGGCGAGCCGCGGCTGGTCTTCGTCTTCCCCGGCCAGGGCACGCACTGGGCGGGGATGGCGGTGGAACTGCTGGGCACCTCACCGGTTTTCGCCGAGTCCATCGAGGCGTGCGCCGGGGAACTGGCCCGGTTCACCGGCTGGGACCTGCTCGCCGTGCTCCGCGGTGAGCCGGGTGCCCCGCCGCTGGAACGGGTGGACGTGCTCCAGCCGGTTTCGTTCGCCACCATGGTGTCGCTGGCCCGCGTGTGGGAATCGCTGGGGGTGCGGCCGGACGCGGTGGTCGGGCACTCACAGGGCGAGATCGCCGCCGCGCACGTGGCAGGCGTGCTCGGGCTGGCCGACGCGTGCCGCGTGGTCGCCCTGCGCAGCCGCGAACTGCTCCCGCTGGCCGGGCGCGGCGGCATGGTCTCGGTGGAGCGGACCGCCGAAGAGGTCACCCGCTGGCTGGAACCGTGGCGGGACCGGCTGGCGATCGCGGCGGTCAACGGGCCCACCTCGGTGGTGGTGTCCGGCGACGCGGGCGCGCTGGCCGAGTTCGGCCGGAAGCTGTCCGCCGAAGGGGCGCTGCGCTGGCAGATCCCCGGCGTCGACTTCCCCGCGCACTCGGCGCAGATCGACGAGCTCGCCGAAGCGCTGCACGAGGTGCTGACCCCGGTGCGGCCGGGACCGGCCCGGATCCCGTTCTACTCGGCCACGGACGGCCGGTGGCTGGACGGCGCCGAACTGGACGGTGCCTACTGGTACCGGAACCTGCGTCAGACGGTGTGGTTCGAACCGGCCGTCGGCGCGCTGCTGGCCGAGGGCCACTCGGTGTTCCTCGAAGTCAGCGCGCACCCGGTGCTGACCATGGGGGTCGCGGCGACCGCGGAGGAGCGCGGCGCCCGCGTCTGCACGGCGGGCACCCTGCGCCGCGGTGAAGGCGGGCTGGACCGCGTGCTGCTCTCCCTCGGTGAGGTGCAGGTGCACGGCGTGCGCCCGGACTGGTCCGCGGTGTTCGCCGGAGCCGGGACCGGCTGGACCGCCCTGCCCACCTACGCCTTCCAGCGCGAGCGGTACTGGACCGGGCCGGCCGGTGGGGACGTGGCCGACGCCGGCGGGCTGGGGCTGGTCGCCACCGAGCACGCCCTGCTCGGGGCCGCGGTGCCGCTGCCGGACACCGGCGGCTTCCTGCTGACCGGGCGGCTGTCGCGGCGGGCCCAGCCCTGGCTGGCCGACCACGCGGTGTCCGGCGCGGTGCTCCTGCCCGGCACGGCGTTCCTGGAGATGGCGTTGCGCGCCGGGGACGAGGCGGGCTGCGCGCTGGTCGAGGAACTGGTCATCGAGGCACCGCTGGTGCTGCCCGAGCGGGGCGGTGTGGCGGTGCAGGTCCTGGTCGGCGCGCCGGACGGGAGCGGGGCACGCGAGCTGAGCGTGCACGCCCGCCCGGACACCGGCGACCAGCCGTGGACCCGGCACGCGGCGGGCACGCTGGCCCAGGCCGGGCCCGCCCCGGAAGGCGACCTGTCGGCGTGGCCACCGGCGGACGCCGAAGAAGTGGACCTCGACGGGTTCTACGACCGCATCAACGCCACGACCCTCTACTACGGACCGTCCTTCCAGGGGCTGCGGGCGGCGTGGCGGCGGGGCCGGGAGGTCTACGCCGAAGTGGCGTTGCCGGAGTCCGGTGACGTGGCCGGTTACGGCCTGCACCCGGCCCTGCTGGACGCCGCACTGCACGGCCTCGGCCTCGGCTCGCTGCTGGACACCGAGCCGGACCCGGACCGCGTGCAACTGCCGTTCTCCTGGGCCGGGCTGCGGGTGGACGCCACCGGGGCCAGGGCGTTGCGGGTCCGCCTGTCCCCGGCGGAATCGGGCGGCACAGGCGGCACAGGCGGCACGGACGGCATTGCCGTGCTCGCCGCCGACGAGACCGGTGCCCCGGTGGTGTCGGTGGCCTCACTGGTCGTGCGCCCGGTCTCCGGTGACCAGCTGCGAGCCGCCCGTTCCGGCGGTGGCGCGCTCTACCGCGTCGACTGGACCCCCGCGACGGCAGGCGGAACCGCGATCCGGTGCGCACTGGCCGGACCGGCGGTACCCGGCCTCGACCTGCCGCGGTTCCCGGACCTGGCGTCGGTACCCGCCGGCCCCGCCCCGGACGCCGTGGTGGTCGTCGTGCCGCCCACCGGGGTCGACGCCGACGGGGGCGGGGAACTCGACGCCGCGGTCCGGGCCACGGTCAACGAGGTGCTGGCCATGGCGCAGACCTGGCTCGACGACGACCGCTTCGCCAGTGCGCGCCTGGTGCTGGTCACCCGCGGCGCCGTGCTCGCCCACGCCGACGACGGCGCCCCGGACCCGGCGCACGGCGCCCTGTGGGGCCTGCTGCGCTCGGCCCAGTCGGAGAACCCGGGCCGGTTCGTGCTCGTCGACCTCGACGGCCACGCCGAATCGGCGGCCCGCCTCACCGAGGCCGTGGCCACCGGCGAACCGCAGCTGGCGATCCGCGCGGGTGCCGTCCTGCACGCCCGGCTCGCCGCCGCCGATTCCGGCGAGCTGCTCGAACCACCACCCGTGCCGGCCTGGCGCCTGGACATCCCGGTCACCGGCACCTTCGACAACCTGACCATGGCCGCCTGCCCCGAAGTGCTGGAACCCCTGGCGCCCGGCCAGGTCCGGGTCGAGGTGCGTGCCGCCGGGCTGAACTTCCGCGACGTGCTGCACGGGCTCGGGCTCTCGCTCGGGGAAGGTGCCTTCGGCGGGGAAGCGGCCGGGGTGGTGCTCCAGGTCGGTCCCGGGGTGAGCGGGCTGGCACCGGGGGACCGGGTGATGGGCGCGATCGCCGGCTCGTTCGGGCCGATCGCGGTGGCCGACCACCGGATGATGTGCCGCATCCCGGCCGGGCTGGGCTTCGCCGAGGCCGCCACGGTGCCGATCGCCTTCCTCACCGCCTACTACGGCCTGGTGGACCTGGCCGGGCTGACCGCGGGGGAGTCGGTGCTGGTGCACGCCGCCGCCGGCGGGGTCGGCATGGCCGCCGTGCAGCTGGCCCGGCACCTGGGCGCCGAGGTCTACGCGACCGCGAGCGAGGGCAAGTGGGAGGCGTTGCGGGCCAACGGGTTCGACGGCGACCACCTCGCCTCGTCGCGTTCGCTCGAGTTCGCCGGGAAGTTCCTCGGCGTGACCGGGGGCCGCGGGGTGGACGTGGTGCTCAATTCGCTGGCGGGCGAATACGTCGACGCGTCACTGGACCTGCTGCCGCGTGGCGGGCGCTTCCTCGAGATGGGCAAGACCGACCAGCGCGAACCCGCCCGCGTGGCGGCGGACCACCCCGGTGTGGCGTACGCGGCCTACGACCTGCAGGAGGCCGGGCTGGACCGCATCCAGGCCATGCTCGGCGAGCTGGGCGAACTGTTCGAGCGCGGGGTGCTCCGGCCGCTGCCGCTGCGGGCGTGGGACGTCCGCCGGGCGCCCGCGGCGTTCCGCTTCCTGAGCCAGGCCAAGCACGTGGGCAAGCTGGTGCTGACCGTGCCCGCGAACCGGCCGCATTGCACGGTGCTGGTCACCGGCGGGTCCGGCACGCTCGGCGGGCTGGTCGCCAGGCACGTGGTGACCGAGCACGGCGCCCGGCACGTCGTGCTGGCCAGCCGCAGCGGCCGCCGGTCGGAGGAACTGGCGGCGGCACTGGCCGACCTCGGGGCCGAGGTCACCTTCGCCGCCTGCGACGTCGCCGATCCGGACGCACTGGCGGACCTGCTCATGGCGATCCCGGCCGACCGGCCGCTGACCGGCGTGGTGCACGCCGCCGGGGTGCTCGACGACGCGGTGCTCGGCTCGCTGACCCCCGAACGGGTCGAGCGGGTGCTGCGGCCCAAGGTCCGCGGGGCGCTGAACCTGCACGAGCTGACCCGCGGCCTCGACCTGTCGATGTTCGTGTTGTTCTCCTCCGGCGCGGCCACCTTCGGCTCGCCGGGGCAGGGCAACTACGCGGCGGCGAACGCGTTCCTGGACGCGCTGGCCGCCCACCGCCGCTCGCGCGGCCTGCCCGCGGTCTCCCTGGCGTGGGGGCTCTGGGCGGAGCGCAGCGCGCTGACCGCGGGCCTCGGCGACACCGACCTGGACCGGATGACGCGCAGCGGTGCGGTGGCGCTGTCCACAGCGGACGCACTCGGGCTGTTCGACACCGCGCTCGGCCGGGACGAACCGGTGCTCGTGCCGGTGCGGCTGGACACCGCCGCGATGCGGGCCCAGGGCGATTCCCTGCCGCCGCTGTTCCACGGCCTGGTCCGGAGCCGGCGGCGGTCCGCCGCGGTGGCCGGGGCCGCGGGCGAGCAGTCCCTGCTCGCCCGGCTGCCGAAGATGAGCCAGGCGGACCGCGAACACGCGCTGCTGGAGCTGGTGCGCACGCACGCGGCGGCGGTGCTGGGCCACCACTCGGCCGACGGCATCGAAGCCGAACGCGCCTTCAAGGACCTCGGCTTCGACTCGCTGACCTCGCTCGAACTGCGCAACCGGCTGACCTCGGTCACCGGGCTGAAGTTGCGCGCCACGCTCATCTTCGACCACCCGACGCCGGTGGAACTCGCCGCCCGCCTTGGCACCGGCCTGCTCGGGGACGCCGGAAGCACGGCAGCCACCGAAGCGGCCGGCACGGCAGCCGTCGAGCGCAGCGACGCCGAAATCGAACGGCTGCTGACCACCATCCCGGTCCGCCGCCTGCGGGAGGCCGGACTGGTCGAGGCACTGGCCCAGCTGTCGACCGGCACCCCGGAGCCCGAGCGCGGTGCGGACGGCGGGGCGATCGACGAGTTGGACGTGCAGGGCCTCCTGCTCAAGGCGCAACAGAGCCTCGGCTCCTGACCACGGTTCCGGGAGGACACCATGAACGCACCGGCCGACCAGGTCGTCGAGGCCCTGCGGGACTCGCTGAAGGAGATCGACCGCCTCCGCGCGCGCAACCAGCGGCTCGCCGACGCGGCGGGCGAGCCGATCGCCATCGTCGGGATGAGCTGCCGCTTCCCCGGCGGGGTGACCTCGCCGGAGGACCTGTGGCGCCTGGTCGACTCCGGCACCGACGCGGTCTCGGAGTTCCCCGCCGACCGCGGCTGGGATGAGCCGGGTGCCGGGGGTTTCCTGCCGGACGCCGGCGAGTTCGACGCGGACTTCTTCGGCATCAGCCCGCGTGAGGCGCTGGCCATGGACCCGCAGCAGCGGCAGCTGCTGGAAACCTCGTGGGAGGCGCTGGAACGCGCGGGCATCGAGCCGGGGGCGTTGCGCGGCACCCGGACCGGGGTGTTCGTCGGCACCCACGGCCAGGACTACCTCGGCCTGCTGACCAGCGCCGCGCAGAGCGACGGCTACCTGGCCACCAGCACCAGCGCGGCGGTGATGTCCGGGCGGCTGGCCTACACCTTCGGCTTCGAGGGCCCGGCGGTCACCGTGGACACCGCGTGCTCGTCGTCACTGGTGGCGCTGCACCTGGCGGTGCGGTCGCTGCGGTCCGGCGAGTGCTCGCTCGGCCTGGTCGGCGGCGTCTCGGTGATCTGCATGCCCGACGGGCTCGCCGCGTTCCGCCGCCAGGGCGGCATGGCCCCGGACCACCGCTGCAAGGCCTTCGCCTCCGCGGCCGACGGCACGGGTTTCGCCGAAGGGGTGGGCGTGCTGCTGGTGGAACGGCTCTCCGACGCCCGCCGCCACGGGCACCGCGTGCTCGCGGTGGTGCGGGGCTCGGCGGTCAACTCCGACGGCGCGTCGAACGGGCTGTCCGCGCCGAACGGCCGCGCGCAGGAGGCGGTCATCCGGCAGGCGCTGGCCGACGCCCGGCTGTCGGAGTCCGATGTGGACGCCGTGGAGGCGCACGGCACCGGGACCGCGCTGGGTGATCCGATCGAGGCGCACGCCCTGCTGGCCACCTACGGCCGCGGCCGCGACCGGCCGCTGCTGCTCGGTTCGCTGAAGTCGAACATCGGGCACGCGCAGGCCGCCGCCGGGGTGGCCGGGGTGATCAAGGTGGTGCAGGCGCTGCGGCACGGGGTGCTGCCGAAGACGCTGCACGTGGACGAGCCCTCGCGGCACATCGACTGGTCTTCCGGTGCGGTGGAGTTGCTGACCGAGGCGCGGCCGTGGCCGGAGACCGGGCGGCCGCGGCGGGCCGGGGTCTCGGGCTTCGGCATCAGCGGCACCAACGCCCACGTGCTCCTGGAACAGGCCCCGGACGAGCCCGCCTCCCCGCCCGCCGACGCTCCGGGCGTGGTGCCGTGGCTGCTCTCCGCCCGCAGCGCCGAGGCCCTGCGGGCACAGGCCGGCCGCCTGCTGTCCGAAGTGGACGATCTGGGGACCGCCGACGTGGCGTGGTCGCTGGCGTCGGCGCGAGCGCAGTTCGAGCACCGCGCGGTGGTCGTCGGTGACGACCGGGCGCGGCTGCGGGAGGGGCTGGCCGCACTGGCCGAGGGCCGTTCCGCCGCCGCGCTCGTGCAGGACCGGGTGCGGCCGGGTGCCCCGGCCTTCCTGTTCTCCGGGCAGGGCAGCCAGCGCGCCGGGATGGGCCGCCGGCTGCACGCGGAGTTCCCCGTCTTCGCCGCCGCTTTCGACGAAGCCCGCGAAGCACTGGACCGGCACCTCGACCGGCCGCTGGACAGCGTGCTCGACACCGAGCTGGTGCACCAGACCGCGTATACCCAGGCCGGGCTGTTCGCCTTCGAGGTCGCGCTGTACCGGCTGGCCGAGCACTGGGGCGTGCGCCCGGCGTTCCTGCTCGGGCATTCGATCGGCGAGCTGTCCGCCGCACACGCCGCCGGGGTGTTCTCCCTGGCCGACGCCGCGAAACTGGTGGCCGCGCGGGGGCGGCTGATGCAGGCGCTGCCCGGCGGCGGGGCCATGCTCTCGGTGCAGGCGAGCGAGGCCGAAGTGCTGCCGTCGCTGGGCGGTGGGCTGTCGATCGCGGCGGTGAACGGCCCGCGTGCGACGGTGGTCGCCGGCGCGGCGGACGCCGTGGCCGAGTTCGCCGGGCACTGGACCGCGCAGGGCCGGAAGGTCAAGCGGCTCAACGTCTCCCACGCCTTCCACTCGGCGCTGATGGAGCCCGTGCTCGACGACTTCCGCCGGGTGGCCGAGGCGGTCGAGCACCACGCGCCGCGCATCCCGGTGGTGTCCAACCTGACCGGCGAGCCGGTCGCGGAGTTCACCGCCGGGCACTGGGTGCGGCACGTCCGCGAGGCCGTCCGCTTCCACGACGGGGTGCGCTGGCTGCGTGCCAAGGGCGTGCGGCGGTTCCTCGAACTGGGCCCGGACGCCGTGCTCACCCCCATGGCGCAGGACTGCCTCGGCGACGACGGGGAACCGCTGGTGCTGGCCCCCGCGTGCCGCCGGGACCGGGACGAGCCGGCCACCCTGCTGGCCGCGGCCGGCCGGTTGCACGCCGCCGGTGTCCGGGTCGACTGGGCGGCGGTGCTCGACGGTTCCGGTGGCCGCGTCGTCGACCTGCCCACCTACGCCTTCCAGCGCAAGCGGTACTGGCCCGGCGCCCCGGTGCCGCGGCGGGAACCCGCCGCCGTGACGGCGGGCCCGAGGGTGGCGGGCCTGCCCGAAGCGCACCGCGGGGGCGCGCTGGCGGACCTGGTCCGGAGTTGCGCCGCCACCGTGCTCGGCCACGACTCGCCCGCGCAGATCGATCCGGAACGCCCGTTCGAGCAGCTCGGCTTCGACTCGATGACCGCGGTGGAGTTCCGCAACCTGCTGGCCGAGCAGGTGGGCGTCGCCCTGCCCGCGACGCTGGTCTTCGACCACCCGACCCCGGAGGCGCTCGCCAGGCACCTGCGGGCCCTGCTCACCGGCGAAGGCGACGACGACAGCGGCGTGGTGGCCGCCGCCACGAGCGACGAGCCGATCGCCATCATCGGCATGAGCTGCCGGTATCCGGGCGGGGTGGCCTCGCCGGAGGACCTGTGGCGGCTGGTGGTCACCGGTACCGACGCGATCACCGAGTTCCCGGCGGACCGCGGCTGGGACGTGGACGGCGCCTACGACCCGGACCCGGACCGGGTGGGCAAGAGCTACACCCGGCACGGCGGGTTCGTGCTCGACGCCGCCGAGTTCGACAGCGGTTTCTTCGGCATCGGCCCGCGTGAGGCGCTGGCGATGGACCCCCAGCAGCGGCTGCTGCTGGAGGTGTCCTGGGAGGCGGCCGAACGCGCCGGGCTGGACCCGGCGTCGTTGCGGGGCAGCCGGACCGGGGTGTTCGCCGGGGTGGTGTCCAACGACTACGCCAGCCGGTTGCGGGTGGTGCCCGAGGAACTGGCCGGCTACCTGGGCAACGGCAGTGCCGCGAGCGTGCTGTCCGGGCGCGTGGCCTACGCGCTCGGCCTCGAAGGCCCGGCGATGACCGTGGACACCGCCTGCTCCTCGTCCCTGGTCGCGCTGCACCTGGCCGCGCAGGCGCTGCGGGCCGGTGAATGCGAACTCGCGCTGGCCGGCGGGGTGACGATCATGTCCACCCCGTCCGCCTTCATCGAGTTCAGCCGCCAGCGCGGGCTGGCCGCCGACGGCCGCTGCAAGTCCTTCGCCGCCGCGGCCGACGGCACCAGCTGGGGTGAGGGCGTCGGCGTGCTGGTGGTGGAGCGGCTGTCCGACGCCGTGCGCCACGGCCACCAGGTGCTCGCCGTGCTCCGCGGTTCCGCGGTGAACTCCGACGGGGCGTCCAACGGGCTGTCGGCGCCGAACGGGCCGTCGCAGCAGCGCGTGATCCGCCAGGCACTGGCCAACGCCCGGCTGACCCCGGGCGAGGTGGACCTGGTTGAGGCCCACGGCACCGGAACCGTGCTCGGGGACCCGATCGAAGCGCAGGCCCTGCTGGCCACCTACGGCCAGGACCGCGAGCAGCCGGTCCACCTGGGCTCGCTCAAGTCGAACATCGGGCACACCCTCGGTGCCGCCGGGGTGGCCGGGGTGATCAAGGCGGTGCAGGCGCTGCGGCACGGCGTGCTGCCGAAAACCCTGCACGTGGACGAGCCCTCACCGCACATCGACTGGTCCTCGGGCGCGGTGGAACTGCTGACCGAGGCGCGGCCGTGGCCGGAGCTGGACCGCCCGCGCCGGGCCGGGGTGTCCTCCTTCGGCGTGAGCGGCACCAACGCCCACGTCGTGCTGGAGCAGGCACCCGAACCGGAGGTCACCGCCCGCGAGGCGGCCGAGGTGGTGCCGTGGCCGCTCTCGGCGAAGAACGCCGACGCCCTGCGGGCGCAGGCCGCGCGCCTGTTGTCCTATGTGGGCGAAAACCCGGAGGTGCCGGTCGCCGACATCGGGTGGTCGCTGGCCACGTCCCGGACGCACTTCCCGGTCCGGGCCACCCTGGCCGGTGCTCGGGCGGGCCTGCTCGCCGGGCTGGAGGCGATCGCCGATGGCCGGACCCCCGGGCGGACCGCGGTGACGGGCGAGCTCGCGTTCCTGTTCTCCGGGCAGGGTTCGCAGCGGACGCGGATGGGGGCCGAGCTGTACCGGGCGTTCCGGGTGTTCGCCGCCTCGTTCGACGCCACCACCGCGTTGCTCGACGCCGAACTCGACGGCCACGCCGCCCACCCGATCGCGGACGTCGTGTTCGGCCGGGCCGGTGACCACGGCCTGCTCGACCAGACCGGGTACACCCAGGCCGGCCTGTTCGCCCTGGAAGTGGCCCTGTTCCGGCTGCTGGAGAGCTGGGGCCTGCGACCCGCCTACCTGCTGGGCCATTCGATCGGCGAGCTGTCCGCCGCGCACGCCGCCGGGGTGCTGACCCTGGCCGACGCCGCGAAACTGGTGGCCGCGCGGGGCCGCCTGATGCAGGCGCTGCCCGCCGGTGGGGCGATGGTGTCGGTCCGGGCTCCGGAGGAGACCGTGCTCCCCCTGCTGGGGGAGCGGGTCGCCGTCGCCGCGGTCAACGGCCCGGCCGCGACGGTGCTCTCCGGTGACGAGAACGCCGTGCTCGCCGTGGCTTCCACGTTGCGCGCCGAAGGGCACAAGGTGAAGCGGCTGACCGTGTCCCACGCCTTCCACTCACCGCGGATGGCGGACATGGTGGCGGAGTTCCGGCGCGTCGCGGAGTCGGTGTCACACGCCGAACCGGCGATCCCGGTGGTCGCCAACCGCACCGGCGCTCCCGTGGCCTTCGACGCGGAGCACTGGGTGCGGCACGTGCTGGACGGTGTCCGCTTCGAGCAGGGCGTGCGCTGGCTGACCGAGCACGGCACCACCCGCTTCGTCGAACTGGGGCCGGACGGCGTGCTCAGCGCGATGGCCCAGGAGTGCGGTGCCGAGGCGGCGTTCCCGGTCTGCCGCCGCGGGCGGCCGGAGGTGGAAACCCTGTTCGGCGCGCTGGCCCGGCTCCACGACGGCGGGGTGGATCCGGACTGGACCGCGGTGTTCGCCGACGCCGGGGCGCGGCGGGCCGACCTGCCCACCTACGCCTTCCAGCGGCAGCGGTACTGGCTGGAGGACACCGCGCCGGTGCCGGAGCGCACCTCGGGGCACCCGCTGCTCGGCGGCGTGGTGGTGCTCGCCGAGGACGACGGTGTCGTGCTGACCGGCGACCTCGGCACCCGCACGCAGCCGTGGCACGCCGGATCGGTGGTGGCGGAACTGGCCCTGCGGGCGGGGGAGGAACTGGGGCTCGACCGGATCGAATCGCTGGAGGTGACCCGGCCGCTGCTGCCCGCCGAGGACCGGTTGGCGGTCCAGGTGCGGGTGGGCGCGGAAGACGGCGGACGGCGGCCGGTGAGCGTGCACGCCCGCCGGACCGGTGAGGCCGGTGAGGCCGGTGAGGCACCGTGGATCCGGCATGCGACCGGCATGCTCACGAACCTCCCGGCTTCCGCTGCCGAGCTGGGCGAATGGCCGCCACCGGAGGCCGAGGAGCACGAAGTCGACGGCGCCGAGCGTGCCTGGGTGCGAGACGGTGAGGTCTTCACCGAGTTCCGGCTGCCGGAGGACTGCTCAGCCGAGGGCTTCGGCATTCACCCGGCCCTGCTGGACGCCGTGTTGCTCGCGGTGGACGAGGAGAAGGTTCCCGTTGCCTGGCACGGGATCACGCTGCACGCCACTGGGGCACGGGCGCTGCTGGCCCGGGTGCGCCGGCTGGCGGACGACTCGGTTTCCCTGGTGCTGGCCGATGAAACGGGCGCCACCGTGCTGACCGCCGACGCCGTCACGCTCGGCGAACGGCCGGAGGACCGGCGGGCGGCGGCTGCTCAGCTTCGTCTGGAGTGGACGGTCCGCGAGTTCGGCGGACCCGCCCCGGAACGGTTCGCGGTGGTCGGGTACGACGAGCTGAAGATCGGGGTGGGCCTGGAGTCGGCGGGTGCGGCGGTGACCACCTGCGCCGATCTCGCCGACCTCACCGCCCTGGCCGACCCGGTGCCCGAGGTGGTCGTGCTGCCGTGCGGCCCGTGGCCCGGCGATCCGCGCGCGGCGATCCGCACCGCGACCGCTTCGGTGCTGGACTCGCTCCGCGAATGGGCTGGTGCCGAACGGTTCGCGGGAACCCGCCTGGTGCTGGTGACCCGCGACGCGGACACCGATCCGGTGGGCGCCGCCGTCGGCGGGCTGGTCCGGTCGGCGCAGTTGGAGCACCCGGGCCGGTTCGCGCTGGTCGACGTGGACGACGTGGACGACCCGGCGGTACCGGCGGCGCTGCGGCTGGCCTGCGCCGGTGCCGAGCCGCAGGCCGCCGTCCGGGGCGGGGAGGTGCGGGTCCCGCGCCTGACCCGCGCCGAGGGGACTCAGCCCGTCACCGGGAGCTTCGATCCGGACGGCACCGTGGTGGTCACCGGCGCGACCGGCGGCCTCGGCAGGCAGCTGACCCGGCACCTGGTGGCCGAGCACGGGGTCCGCCACCTGCTCCTGCTTTCCCGGACCGGGGGGAGCGCCGGCGAACTGCCCGCCGAAGTCACGTCCGCGGCGTGCGATGTGGCGGACCGCGACGCGCTCGCCCGGGTGCTGGCCACCGTTCCCGCCGATCGCCCGATCCGCGGGGTGGTGCACCTGGCCGGTGTCGTCGACGACGGACTGCTCGACTCGCTGACCCCGGAGAAGTTCGACCGCGTGCTCCGCGCCAAGGCCGATGGCGCGCTCAACCTGCACGAGCTGACCCGGGACCACGACCTGACCGCGTTCGTGTTGTTCTCCTCGGCCGGCGCCACGGTGGGCAGCCCGGGGCAGGGCAACTACGCCGCGGCGAACGCGGTGGTCGAAGCGCTGGCGCGGCACCGCCGGGCCCTCGGCCTGCCCGCGACCGCACCGGCCTGGGCACCCTGGCTCGCGGCCGAGGGCATCACCGGCAGGCTGGCGGGCAAGGACCGGGCCCGGATCACCCGCGGCGGTGCCGTGCCCTGGCCGACCGAGGACGCACTGGCCGCCTTCGACCTGGCGTGCGGTGGGGACGACCCGGTGCCGGTGCTGATGCGCGTGGACCGGACCGTGCTCGCCGAGCAGGCCAGGGCGGGCACCCTGCCCCCGGTGCTGTCCGGGCTGGTGCGGACCCGCCGGGCGGCCCGCACCGCGGCGGCGGAGTCCAGCCGGTCCGGCCTGGCCGACCTCGCCGGGCTGTCCGATGTGGACCGTGAAGCCGCGCTGCTGGACCTGGTGCGCACCCACGCGGCCACCGCGCTCGGGCACCCCGCGGCGGAGGCGGTGGAACCGGCAACGGCGTTCCTGGAGCAGGGCTTCGACTCGCTGAGCGCGATGGAACTGCGCAACCACCTGACCACCGCGACCGGCCTGAGCCTGCCCGCCACCCTGGTCTTCGACTTCCCCAGCCCGGCGGCGCTGGCCGCGCACCTGGCCGAGCAGGTGGCCACCGCGGGCCCGGACGCGCCGCCGCTGCCCGCCGCGTCGCTGGATTCCGACGCGGCCGGGCCACTGGCCGCCCTCTACTGGCAGGCGTGCGAACTGGGCAAGATCGAGGAGTCGGTCAAGCTGCTGGAAGCGGCTTCCCGGCTGCGCCCGGCCTTCGGGGTGGACGACCTCGACGAGGCACCGCCCACGGTCCGGCTCGCCAAGGGCGGCGAGGGGCCGCTGCTGATCTGCTTCCCGTCCTTCGCGCCGGTCGCCGGGCCGCACGAGTTCGCCCGGTTCGCCGCGAGCTTCACCACCGGACGCGAGGTCTGGGCCATTCCGCAGCCGGGGTTCATGAAGGGGCAGCGGTTGCCGGACACCATCGAGGCGCTCGCCCTGATGCACGCCGAAGCCGTGCGGCAGCGCGCCGGCGACCGCGAGTTCGTCCTGATCGGACGGTCGGCCAGCGGCTGGCTCGCCCAGGAGATCGCCCACCAGCTGGAACTGCGGGACGGCCCGCGCGCGGCGGCGGTGGTGCTGGTGGACAGCTCGTCCCCGGAGCACATGGCCAAAACCGGGGTGGCCAACGCGATGGGCGGGGCGATGGCGGACCGGGAGAGCGGGTTCGACCTGCTCAGCGACATCCGGCTGGCGGCGATGGGCGGTTACTCGCGCATCTTCGACGGCTGGCGGCCGAAGCCGATCGACACGCCCACCGTGCTGCTCAGCGCGCTGGACCCGTTCTCCCCGGACCTGCTGGACGCGGAGAACCCGCACCACACCGACTGGCGCTCCTTCTGGGAGCTGCCGCACCACGCCGTGGACGTTCCCGGCGATCACTTCACGATTCTGGAGAAGCACGCCGAAACCACGGCGCTCGCGGTCGAAACCTGGCTCAGCGAGTCCGGCCGGACGGCACGAGCGGGAGGTTCGGGTACATGAGGATCGTCATCATCGGCGCCGGGTTCGGCGGGATGGCCGCCGCGATCTGGCTGGCCGAGGCGGGCCACGAGGTCGAGCTGTACGAGCAGGCCCCGGCGGTGCGCACCAGCGGCAACGGGGTGCTGCTGCTGCCCAACGGCACCGGCCTGCTGCGGGAACTGGGCGTCGAACTGGCCGGGCTGGGTGCCCGGATGGACTCGGTGGACGGCCTCTTCCGCGACGGGTCGCTGGCGCTGCGGGTGAAGTTGTCCAAGATCGCCGAACGGCACGGCGCCCCGGTGCTGGTCGGCTCCCGCGGGCGCGTGGCCGAACGGCTGGCCGCCCGCCTGCCCGAAGGCGTGCTGCGGCTGGACACGCGGTGCACGGGCCTCGAGCAGACCGGCGACGGCCCGGTCGCGGTGTCCTTCGCCGACGGCACCGAAACCAAGGCGGATCTGGTGATCGGCGCCGACGGGCAGCGCTCGGTGGTGCGCACCACGCTGTTCGGCGAGGACCCCGCGGTCTACCTCGGCGACGCCACCTGGCACGGCATCACGCGCCTGCCCGGTGCCTTCGCCGACGGCCACGCCGTGCACAGCGTGTTCGGTGACGAGGGCATCTGCGTGATGCACCCGGTCGGCGACGGCGAGGTCTACTGGGCCTTCGAACTGCCGTTCTCCGACGGCGACGTGCTGCCGCCCGGCGCACCCGGTGACACCGCTTCGCTGAAGGGACCGGGTTCGGCGGTGGCCAACCTGCGGGCGCGCTTCGGCCACTGGACCGCGCCGGGCCTGCGGGAACTGCTCGCGGCGATGCGGGACGAGGACGTCAGCGTCTTCCCGCACATCATCCACCGCGAACTGCCGCAGTGGGGCAGGGGGCCGATCACGCTCGTCGGGGACGCCGCGCACGTGGTGCCGCCCCGGGTCGGCATGGGGCTGAGCCAGGCGCTGGAGGACGCGTGGGTGCTCAGCCGGGCGCTGGCCGCCCCCGGTGACCCGGCCGGACTGGCCCGTGCCTACGAACGCGCCCGCATCCGGCGGGTGCGGGGCATGCAGAAGGCGGCCAGGGCGCTGGGCCGCAAGACGGTGCCGATGCCGCCGTGGCTGCTGCGCCGCGTGGGCAAGCTGCTGCCGGTGACCAAGTTCAACGAGGCGCAGGTCCGGAACTCGAGCAACTACCTCAACCACGACCTGGCCACGGTCGGCGCTTAGGAGGCGGCCTTGATGCACGCGGCGGTACTGCACGAATTCGGGGGCGTGCCCCGGTTCGGCGAATTCGAAGAACCCCGGCCCGCCGAGGGTGAGGTCCTGGTCCGGGTGACCGCGGCCGCGCTGACCCCGCTGTCGAGGTGGGTCACCTCGGACCGGGATTTCAGCCGTGGCCGCGAAGTGCCGTTCGTCTGCGGCACCGAGGGCATCGGCAGGCTGGAGGACGGCTCCCGGATCTCGTTCGGGGTGACCCGCACGCCGTTCGGCACGATGGCCGAGTACGCCGTCGCGCCGGAACGGCTGTGCACCCCGATCCCGGACGAGGTCGACGACGTCACCGCGGCCGCGATGATGAACCCGGGCCTGTCCGCGTGGAGCGCCCTGTCGTGGGGCGCGAAACTGCAGCCGGGTGAAACCGTGCTGGTGCTCGGCGGCACCGGGGTGGCAGGCAAAACCGCCATCCAGGCCGCGAAACTGCTCGGCGCCGGGCGGGTGGTGGCCGCGGGCCGGAACGAGCGGGTGCTGGCCACCCTCGGCGAGTACGGTGCCGACCTGACCATCCCGCTGGAACAGTCCGATGCGGAGCTCACCGAGGCATTTCGCGCGGCGGCCGGGGAAGCCGGGTACGACGTGGTGCTGGACTACCTGTGGGGCCGGCCCGCCCAGGTGCTGCTGGACGCGCTGCCCCGGCGGTTCATGGTCGCCTCGGAGATCCGCTACCTCCAGCTCGGCAGCAGCGCCGGGACCGAACTCACCCTGCGGGCCGGTGCCCTGCGCCGCACCGGGGTGACGCTGGGCGCCGGTCCGCCCCCGCCGATCGAGTTCCTGCGCGACCTGCACCCGACCGTGCTCGGCCACGCCGCGACCGGCGCCGTGCGCGTGGACGCCGAACCCGTGCCGCTGGCCGAGATCGGCGAGGTGTGGCGGCGCGAACCGCACGGCCGCCGCTTCGTCGTCATCCCCTGACCACCCGAGAGAGAGAAGGTAGCCATGGACGCTCTTGCCGAAGCCGCCCTGCGCGGCGCCACCCCCGGGGAGCTGGCGGGCACCCCGGTGCCGGCCACCTACCTGGCCGCGCACACGCGCGTCGAAGACATCGACATGTTCCGCGGTGTCGAGGACAAGGACGTGCGGAAGTCGCTGCGGGTGGCCGAAGTGCCGATGCCCGAACTGGCACCGGACGAGGTGCTCGTCGCGGTGATGGCCAGTTCGATCAACTACAACACCGTGTGGTCGGGCACCTTCGAACCGGTGCCGACCTTCAGCTTCCTCAAGCAGTACGGCAAGCGCGGGCACTGGGAGGCCCGGCACGACCAGCCGTTCCACGTGCTCGGCTCGGACGCGGCCGGGGTGATCGTGCGCACCGGGGTCGGCGTGCGGCGCTGGCGCGTGGGTGACCACGTGCTGGCCAGCCCGATCCAGGTGGACGACCAGGAAGCGGTCACGCACGCCGACGGCATGCTCGGCGAGGGGCAGAAGGCCTGGGGTTACGAGACGAACTACGGCGGGCTGGCGCACTACGCGGTGGTGCGCGCCAGCCAGCTGATCCCCAAGCCCGCGCACCTGAGCTGGGAGGAGGCCGCCAGCACCCCGGCCTGCGCGGGCACCGCGTACCGGATGCTGGTCAGCGACCGGGGTGCCCGGATGAAGCAGGGCGACGTGGTGCTGATCTGGGGTGCCGCCGGCGGCCTCGGGGTCTACGCCACCCAGCTGGTCAAGCAGGGCGGCGGCATCCCGGTCGGGGTGGTCGGTTCCGAGGAGAAGGCCGAGCGGCTGCGTGCGCTGGGCTGCGACGTGGTGATCAACCGGTCGGAGATCGGCATCGGCGACGACCTCGACCCGGACGGCGTGATCGAGGCGGGCAAGCGGCTCGGCAAGATCATCCGCCGGGAGACCGGCGAGGACCCGCACATCGTGTTCGAGTACGTCGGCCGCGCCACCTTCGGCATCTCCATGTTCGTCGTGCGCCGCGGCGGGGTGGTGGTGACCTGCGGGTCGAGCACCGGTTACCGCCACGAGTACGACAACCGGTACCTGTGGATGAAGCTCAAGCGGCTGATCGGCAGCCACGCGGCGAACCTGCAGGAGCAGTGGGAGTGCAACCGGCTGGTCGACCTCGGCCGGATCGTGCCGGTGCTGTCCGGGGTGTACCCGCTCGGCGAGATCGGCGAGGCCGCCCGGCTGGTCCAGGCCAACGAGCACGTCGGCAAGATCGGGGTGCTCTGCGTGGCCCCCGAACGGGGGCTCGGCGTGACCGACGCGGAAAAGCGCGCCCGGATCGGTGAAGACCGGCTGAACCCGCTGGGTGGTGGCTGAGCCATGGCGGGTGCTGGCACCGGGATCCTGGCCACCGGCTCCTACCTGCCCCGGGGTGAGCTCACCAACGAGGAGCTCGCCCCGCGGTTCGGGGTGACGCCGGAGTGGATCGAACGCAAGACGATGATCAGGTCGCGGCGGTACGCGGCGCCTTCGGAGGCGACCTCGGACCTGGCCGTGGCGGCGGCGGCCGCCGCGCTGGAGCGCATCGGCCTGCCCGCCGAATGGCTGGACTACGTGATCGTGGCGACCTCGACCGGGGACGCCCCGCTGCCGCCGACCTCGTGCCTGGTGCAGCGGGCACTGGGGGCGAACCACGCGGCGTGCTTCGACCTCAACATCGCGTGCAGCGGGTTCGTCTACGCGCTCACCGTGGCCCGCGGGCTGCTGGCGAGCCGCCCGGGGGCGTACGCGCTGGTGGTGGCGGCCGACCTGTGGTCGCGCTTCATCGACCCGGACGACCGGAGCACCACGGTGCTGCTGGCCGACGGGGCCGGTGCGGCCGTGCTGGGCCCGGTGCCCGAGCCCTACGGCATTCTCGAGTCCGGCCTGGCCGGTCACGGGGAGCAGGCCGACCTGCTGGTGGTCGAGGCCGGGGGCAGCAGGCGCCCGGCCACGCACCGGACGGTCGACGAGGTCGGGCACGTGCTGCGGATGCGGGGCCGGGAGGTGACCGAGTTCGCCCTCGGCACCGTGCCGCAGGCGGTGAAGGAACTGCTGTCGCGGGCGGGTGTCCGCGCCGGGGAGATCGACCACTTCGTGCCGCACCAGGCCAACGGCGTGCTGCTGGACCGGCTCGGCGAGCAGCTCGGCCTGGAGAACGCGCGCACGCACCGGACCATCGAGCGCTACGGCAACTCCGGTGCCGCCTCGATGGCCGTCACGCTCGACCACGCCGCGCGGGCGGGCGAACTGCGCGACGGCGATCTGGTGCTGCTGACCGGGTTCGGCGGCGGAATGGCGGTGGGCAGCAGCCTGCTGCGGTGGACGGCGGAGGTGACCGCGTGAGCGACATCAACAGGGTGGGCATCGTCGGCTGCGGGCTGATGGGCTCGGGGCTGGCCGAGGTGTGTGCCCGGCCGGGCATGGACGTGCTGGTCGCGGTCAGCTCGCCCGCCTCGGCCGAGGCGGGCCTCGGGCGGGTGGAGGCGTCGCTGGACCGCGCCGTGCGCAAGGGCCGGACCAGCCAGGAGGAGCGGGCCGCGGTCCTGGACCGCATCCGCTTCACCACCGACTTGGCCGAGTTCGCCGACCGCGAGCTGGTGATCGAGGCGGTGACCGAGGACGAGACGGTCAAACTGGCGGTGTTCGGCGAGCTCGACGCGATCGTGACCGATCCGGAGGCGATCTTCGCCACCAACACCTCCTCGTTGTCGGTGATGAAGGTGGCCGGCGCGACCACCCGGCCGGAGTACGTGCTCGGCACGCACTTCTTCAACCCGGTCCCGGCGATGCCGCTGGTCGAGCTGACCGGGTCGCTGCTGACCGCGGAGAGCACCTTCGACCGGGTCGAGGCGTTCGCGGTGAAGCTGCTGGACAAGGAGGTCATCCGCGCCCCCGACCGCGCCGGGTTCGTGGTCAACGCGCTGCTGGTGCCCTACCTGCTGGCCGCGATGCGCATGGTGGAGGCCGGGTACGCCTCCGCTGAGGACGTGGACAAGGGCATGACGCTGGGCTGCGCCCACCCGATGGGCCCGCTGCGGCTGGCCGACCTGATCGGCCTCGACACGCTCGCCGCGGTCGCGGCCGGGCTCTACGACGAGTACAAGGAACCGCTCTACGCCGTGCCGCCCCTGCTCGCCCGCATGGTCGACGGCGGGCTGCTCGGCAAGAAGTCCGGCCGCGGTTTCCACTCCTACCAAGGGTGAGCACGAGGATGCAGAGCACCGGAACCATCGAGCGCCGGGTGGCGCGGGCGCAGCGGCCCGGCGGGCCCGAGGTGATCGAGATCGCCGTGGAGGAACTACCGGAACCCCGGCCGGGTGAGGCACTGGTCCGGGTGGCGGCGGCCGGGCTCAACCACGCCGACAGCCTGATCCGGTCCGGCGGGTACGTGGTGACCATGCCGTTCCCGCTGGCCGTCGGGGTGGAAGCCGCGGGCACCGTGGTGGCCGTTGGTGAAGGCACGCCGGTCACCCCGGGAACCCGCGTCTGCGGCACCGGCTGGCTCGGGTCCTGCGCCGATCACGTCGTGGTGCCGGTCGAGCGGCTGGTGCCCATCCCGGACGGACTGGGCTTCGAGGCAGCGGCTTCGGTGGCGCACGCCGGAGCCGCGGCCGGTGCGCTGACCAGGGTGTGGCCCCTGGCCGGGCGCCGGGCCGCGGTCTGGGGCGCGGCGGGCGCGGTGGGGCGGCTGCTGGTCGCCTGGCTCAGCGGTGAAGGCACCGAGGTGATCGGCATCGCCGGTGGCCAGCGGGTGGCGGTGCCGCGGCGCCTGGGCGCGGCACACGTGGTCGACCGCGCCGCCGGGGACGTCGCCGGGCAGGTGCGCGAGGCCGGCGGCGGGCACGGGGTGGACGCGGTGTTCGACCCGGTCGCCGGGGAGACCTTCCGCACCAGCCTCGCCATGCTGGCGCCCCGCGGCTGCCTGATCAACTACGGGCAGCTCAGCGGGCCGGTCACCGGCGCCGAGTTCGGCGAGTTGTTCACCTCGGGCGGCGTCTTCGTCACCAAGTTCCACGCCGGTTCCTATGTGGACGGTTACGCCGACGTGGCCGGGCTGATCGGGGCGGCACTGGAACTGGCCGTGCGGCAGCCGGAGGTGGTCAGCCCGGTGGCGGCCCGGTTCCCGCTGGCCGAAGCCGCCGCCGCCTACCGCGCCCTGGAATCCGGGGCGGCGGGCAAGGTGCTGATCGTGCCGGAGGAGCGCTGATGGCCGCGCGCTGGTACACCGCCAGCACGGCCTTCCTGGAGGAACTGGCCGCGTGCGGGGTCCGCTACCTGTTCGCGAACCTGGGCAGCGACCACCCGGGACTGATCGAGGCGTACGCGCGGGCACGGGCGGAAGGACGGGCGGACGAGCTGCCCGAACTCGTCATCTGCCCGCACGAGAGCGTCGCGTTGTCGGCGGCGCAGGGGTACGCGCAGGTTTCCGGCCGTGCGCAGGCCGTGGTGGTGCACGTCGACTGCGGCACGCAGAACCTCGGCGGCACCCTGCACAACGCCTCCCGGGCCCGGGTCCCGGTGCTCATCTTCGCCGGGGCGTCGCCGAGCACGCAGCACGGGGAACTGCCCGGTGGCCGCAACGAGTTCATCCACTGGCTGCAGGACGTGCCGGACCAGCGCGGCATCGTGCGCGGGTACACCAAGCACGACAACGAAATCCGCACCGGGCACAACATCCGCCGGCTGGTGCGCCGGGCGCTGCAGCTCGCCGCCACCGAACCGGCGGGCCCGGTGTACCTCGTCGGTGCCAGGGAGGTGATGGAGCAACCGCTCGAACCCCCGGCGGGGCGGCCGGTGCCCGGGGTGCCCGCCGATCCGGCGGCACTGGCCCCGGAAACCGTGCGGTGGATCGCCGGGGCGCTGGCCGGCGCCCGGCGGCCCCTGGTGGTCACCTCCTACCTGGGCCGCGACCCGCTGGCCGTGCCGGAACTCGTGCGGTTGTGCGAAGCGCTGGCCATCCCGGTGCTGGAATCGGTGCCCGGCGCGGTGAACTTCCCGCCGGACCACCCGTTGCACGCGGGTTTCCAGTGGAACACCACCGGGCGGAACCCGGTGCTCGCCGACGCGGACGTGGTGCTCGTGCTGGGCAGTGACGTGCCGTGGGTGCCGTCGGTGAACCCGCCCGCCGAGGACGCCCGGATCTTCGTGGTGGACCCCGATCCGCTGAAGGACCGGATACCGCTGTGGGACGTTCCCGCGGAACGGTTCGCCAGGGCCGATCTGCGGATCGCCACGGCCCAGCTCGCCGAGCAGGTGGCCGCCGGGAACATCGACACCGCCGCGGTGGCCGCACGGCGTGCGTCGGCGGCCGCCGAGCACGACCGGCAGGCGGCGGACCGCGACCGCCGGGCCCGGCCACCCGCGGACGCGATCACGCCCGAATACCTGGTTTCGTGCGTCCGCGAGGCCATCGACGAGCACACCATCGTGCTCTCCGAAGCGATCACGAACTTCGCCGTGGTCAGCGAGTTCCTGCGCCGGTCGGTGCCCGGCACGCTGTTCACCTCCGGCGGCAGCTCGCTGGGCTGGCACGCGGGCGCGGCCATCGGGGCCAAGCTCGCGGCACCGGAGCGGACCGTGGTTTCGCTGGTGGGCGACGGGACCTACCTGTTCGGTGTGCCCGCTTCGGCGCACTGGACCGCCAGCCGCTACGGCACCCCGGCCCTGACCGTCATCTTCGACAACCAGGGCTGGAAGGCGCCCAAGGCGTCCACGCTCGCCGTGCACCCGGACGGGGCCGCCGCCACGCACGGCGACTTCGGCGTCGGGTTCCCGCCGGGGGCCGACCTGCCCGGCGTCGCCGCGGCGGCGGGAGGTGCCTGGGCCCGCACAGTCGCCGACCCCGCCGAGCTGCCCGCTACCGTCAAGGAGGCGGTCGAAGTGGTGCGCGGCGGGCGTTCCGCGGTGCTCGCCGTCCGCCTGCCCGCCCTCTGACCACACCGCCGACCAGATGGGGTCCCATGCCGACCAGTTCCCGTCCCAGCGCGTCCGGTGCGGCGCGGTGATCACCGGTTTCCTCCCCGGCTGCGGCGCCGCGGCCAGGCTCGTCTGCTTCCCCGGCCGCCACGGGCCCGCCCCGTTCCACCGGCCCGCCGCCCGGATGCTGGCCCCCGAGGTGGACGTGCTCGCGGTGCGGTACCCCGGTGCGGTGTGGGCCGCCGGTGACGTGGCACAGCTGGCGAGTCGCGCGGTGCCGTCGGTGCGGGCGCTGCCCGGCCTGCCGGTGCACCTGTTCGGCCACGGGCGGGGAGCGCTGGTCGCCTTCGAAGTGGCCCGCCTGCTGGACGCCGCGGGCGACCCGGTGCGCGGGCTGATCGTCGCGGCCGGTGCCCCCGAACCGGTGCGGGCGCCGGGCACCCGGCTGAGCTGCCCGATCTTCGCCCTCGCCGGCGACGGGGATCCGGACTGGCCGGCCGGACCGATGTCGGCCTGGCGGGAGTGCACCGACGGCGGGTTCGAGCTGGAGGTCTTCGGCGGCGGACCGGGGTTCCTCGGCACGTGCGCGTCCACCGTGGTCACCGCCATCCGCGACCGGATCCTCCCACCCCCTACCTGAGAGCTACCGCGGAAGTCAGCTCCACCGGGGGACGCCGGGCACCGCCCCGGCGCCGTAGTTTTCCGGTGAGCACGGAGGGGAGCGGGCCATGACCGGACTGCGGGACCGGGCCGACCTGGCGGAGCTCACCGCCGAGTCGGCCATCCAGCTCTACGAGCGCTACCTCGATGCCCTGCGGGCGGCCGGGGAGGAACAACGCGAACTGCACCAGCGCGGCATGGTCGCCCGGCTCGACGACGTCGAAGCCGAACTGCTCTACCTGCAACTGCGGGAACGCCGCCCGGACCGCGTGGTGGAGATCGGCGCCCTCCACGGCTGGTCCACCGCCTGGATCCTGCGGGCGCTGCGGGACAACGGAACCGGGCAGCTGCTCACCATGGACCTGCGGGACACCGCCGCGCACACCGTGCCACGCGACCTGTCCCGCCACCGGTGGCGCTTCTGCAAGGGGGACGTCAGGACGCTGAGCCGGGACTGGGTGCGCGACGTGGACTACCTGGTCATCGACGCCGAGCACAGCAGGCGGTTCGCGCGGTGGTACGTGACCGAGGTGCTGCCCGATCTGGCCATGGGCGCGCAGGTGGCCGTCCACCGGGTCCACCGCCGTCGCCGCCCGTTCCCGTGGAGCGAGGGCGCGGTGCTGCGGGCCTGGCTCGAACGGCGGAAACTGCGTCACTTCACCGCTTCCCGCGCCGCGGCCCCGGACGTGCACGAGCGGATCGCGCAGTTCCGCCGGAAGCACGGCCTCGCGGTGCACCGCGGCACCCGCGATCCGATGGTGTTCTTCCGGATCGGGAGCCGTGGCTGAACCGGGTGCGGCAAGATCGTTCCGTCCGCGCCGAACCGGGAACCGAGGAAGTGACGATGCCGCCGCGTAGGTCACCGTGGGCGCGGTACCCGTTGCGGGGGCAGCGGTCACCGGCGCCCGGTCGTGGCCCGTGGCCGGCCTGGTTGCCGCAGGTGCTGGCCGGTGCCTGTGCGATCGCGCTCGCCGTGCTCGGTGGCGCGCAGGGACCGGCGGCGGTGCCCGGCGCGCCGGTCGCCGGTGCGGTCCTGTTCGCGGTGCTGCACGCGGGGCCGCTGCTGGTGTGCCTGTACCGCCCGCTCACCGGCTGGTGGCTTTCGCTGGTCGGGCAGGCGGTGCTGAGCGAGGTCGTCCGCGACGGCGCCGCCGGCCCGGTCTGGGCCGAGGTGGGTGTGCTGGCCCACCTGTGCGTGCTGGGCTTCGCCGGGTGGCGCGTGCGGCCCGCGTGGCTCGCCGGGATGTGGTTGCTCACCACGGCCGCCGGGGTGGTGCTGGCGCTGCGGATGCCGCCGGGGGACCACCTGTCGGACCTCGAGGAGGTGGGCGCGTTCTCGGCGGTGGTGCTGATCGGGGCGGGCGCGCTGCGCAGCCGGGCGGAGGCGTGGCGGCAGGTCGCCGCGCAGCGCGCGCTGACCGCGGGTGAGCAGCAGCGGCGGGCGGTGCTGGAGGAACGCAGCCGGATCGCGCGTGAACTGCACGACGTGCTCGCCCACCACATGTCGGTCATCGCCATCCAGGCCGAAGCCGCGCCCTACCGCGTGCCGGACCCGCCCGAGCCGCTGACCGAGAGCTTCGCCACCATCAAGACCCACGCCCAGGACGCGCTGATGGAACTGCGGCGGGTCCTCGGGGTGCTGCGGGCCGAGCACGGCGAGCCGAGTTCCGCGCCGCAGCCGACGCTGAGCCGGGTGCCGGAGCTGGTCGCGGGCGCGGAGAACGCGGGGCTGCGGGTGACCACGGTGGTCAGCGGGGAACCGGTGGCCCTGCCCTCTGGCGTGGAGCTCTCGGCGTACCGGATCGTCCAGGAGGGGCTGAACAACGTCATGCGGCACGCGCCGGGGGCCGAGGTCCGGGTGGAGATCGGTTACCGTCCCGGGCGCCTGCGGCTGGAGGTGGTCAACGGCCCGGCGAAGGGGAAGGCCCGGCGGGTCGCCGGCGACGGGCGGGGGCACGGCGTGGTCGGGATGCGGGAGCGGGTGGGCATGCTGAAGGGTGAGCTGCGGGTGGGCGGGACGCCGGACGGTGGTTACGCGCTGGAAGCGGTGCTGCCGCTGGGACGGGAGGAGGGCTGATGGCCGTCCGGGTGCTGATCGCCGACGACCAGGAACTGGTGCGGGAGGGGTTGTCGGTGCTGCTGGCCGCGCAGCCGGGCATCGAGGTGGCCGGTGAAGCCGCCGACGGCCGGGACGCCGTGCGGCAGGTGGCCAGGCTGCGACCGGACGTGGTGCTGATGGACGTGCGGATGCCGGACGTCGACGGCCTCGAAGCCACCCGGCTGATCACCGCCGAACCGGACGCGGCCACCAAGGTGCTGGTGCTGACCACCTTCGACCTCGACGAGTACGTCTTCGAGGCGCTGCGGGCGGGCGCGAGCGGTTTCCTGCTGAAGGACTCCTCGGCGGGCGCGCTGGCCGAGGCCGTCCGGGTCGTCGCCGCGGGCGACGCCATGCTCTCACCCGCGATGACCAAACGGCTCGTCGCCGAGTTCGCCCGCCTCGGCACCCCGCGGTTCCCGCCACGCGTGCGCCTGGACGAGCTGACCGAGCGGGAAACGGAGGTGCTGGCGCTGCTGGCCCGTGGCCTGTCCAACGCCGAAGTCGCCGAAACCCTGGTGATCGCCGAGCAGACGGTGAAGACCCACGTGAGCCGGATCCTGGCCAAACTCGGCCTGCGCGACCGGACGCAGGCCGCCATCTTCGCCTACGAGGCCGGCCTCGTCCGCCCACCCACCTGACCCCGGCGGACTCGTCCTACCGGCTGCCGGTTTCTCCACGCCGACCGTGCTCAGGTGGTGCTGCCCGCCGGGTGCGCACCTCGGCGTCAGGTCGCGGCCGGGGCGCCGGTTTCGGTCAGGAAGGTGGTCAGTTCCTCGGCCAGGCGCCGCGGCTGGTCCTCGGGGATCAGCGTCCACGAGTCGGCGATCTCGACGTAACGGCTCCGCGGCAGCAAGTCCGCCAGGCGGCGCCCGTGCTCGGCCGGCATCATGCGGTCCTCGGTGGCCCACACGACCAGTGCGGGGCGGTCGAACCCGCCCAGTGACCGGCTCCAGTCCAGCAGCACGCGCCGGCGGGGTGCGGAGGTGGCGAACTTGACCAGGTCGCGGCGGATCGCCCGGTCGCGCCGGGCGGGGGCGAACCAGTCGTCGAGGATCGGGCCGGGGATGCCGCGTTTGCTGAGGATGCCGTAGGCGCGGGGGTTGCGGCGGAACAGCTCGGTGGCGAACAGCCTGGTCAGCAGCCAGCTGCCGCCCGGGATCCGCAGCAGGGTCACCAGCGGCCGGACCGGGCGCGGCGGGAAGTTGTCGAAGGCTTCGCAGGCGATGAGGACCAGCCTGCCGATGCGGTCCGCGCGCCCGGCGGTGACGGCGAACTGGGCGCCACCCCAGTCGTTGACCACCAGGGTCACCTCCGCCAGTGCCAGGCGGTCCAGGAATTCGGCGAGCAGCAGGGCCTGACCCCACTGGGACAGGTCGGCCCCGGGCTTCATCGGGGTGAGGTGGGCACCCATCGGCAGCGTCGGCAGGACGCACCGGTAACCCGGCAGCAGCGGGACCACCTTGCGCCACTGGGTGCCGGTCATCGGAAAGCCGTGGGTGAACACCAGCACCGGCCCGTCGCCGCCGGTGTCGGTGTAGTCGATGGGCCCGGCGGACAGCTCGATGCGCGGCAACGCGGCCTCCTCTTGATAGATCGCTCTACCGAGGATGGTAACGCGCCGGTGCACCGCCGATGGGCTGTTTTCCCAGGAAGGTCAGCCGGGACACCTCGAGGCGGACGCGATCAGCTCGGCTGTCGCGTCGCCGTGCTGGTAGAAGAAGGAGTGCGCGCCGGGCATGGTCACCGTGCGGGCCCGCGGGCACGCGGCCGTCAGCCGGCCGAGCCACGCGCGTGGCGCGAAGGCGTCGTGCTCACCCCGCACCAGGAGGACGGGGCAGGAGACCGCGCCGATCAGCTGCTCCGGTGCGTCCCGCCGGGCCGACCGGAGGAAGCGCGCCATCTGCCGCGGCCCGCCCCGCAGGTAGTACGGCCAGGTGACCGGGATTTCCCCGGGCGGCTCGTGCCGGGAGTTGCGGACGAAGGCGCGGGCCAGGGCGGGCAGGCGGCGCAACGACGGCGGGAGGGTCGGCCCGATCAGCACCAGTGCGCGCACCAGGTGCGGCACCGCCACCGCCGCGTGGAGGGCGGCCTGCGCACCGGTCGAATGCCCCACCAGGACCACCGGCTCCTCGGGCACCGCGGAAAGCCAGGCGCCCACCGCCTCCCCGACAGCGGGTACCTCCGCCGGGCACGGCCGCGGTGGCCGGTGCCCGAAACCGGGGAGGTCGAGCAGGAACGCGCGGGTCCGGGTGCCGCAGCCGTCCAGGGTGCCCACCAGGTAACCGAGCGCGCCGAGCCCGGGGACGAGCACCACCGGAGCGCTGCCCCGGTGCGCCGAGCCCGCTTCGAGGCTGCGCACCCGCCGGTCGCCCGCGACCGTGTCCCAGCGCACGCGACGGGGGGTACCGGCGCAGGGGTTCACCGGAGGCCGCGCCGTGGCGTCTGCTCGGCGACACCGTGCCGGAGCGGGGTGCCGGACTCGGCCGCGGTGCTCTCCGACACGGGTGACCCGGTCGAGTGCTGGGCGGGCCCGGGGGCCCGGCGGGGATCGCCGTCCGTGGGCTCGGCGCCCGCGTCGAGCTGGGCCAGCCTGGCCCGCAGCACCTCCAGCACCGGGAGCCGGTTGCCGTGCCGTTCTTCGTGGTCGACGAGTTCACGCAGGTCCGGTGCGGACAGGCCGCGGATGCGGTCCCGCACCGCGCCGAGCGGCAGCTGGTCGAACTCCGGGAATGATTCGGTCATGCCCGGCGGCTACCCGAAGCCGGTGAGGTCAACCGTGCCGGAGTGGGTATCCGCCCGCCATGATCGAGGTGGACAGGCCGGGTTACGTGCTCCCGTTCCGGTGCGACGGCGAAGCGGAGCTGACCGAACTCACCGCCTACCTCGGCCGGTTGTCCCGTCACGCGGAAGTGGTGGTGGTCGACGGCTCGGCGCAGCCGTGGTTCGACCGGCACGCGCGGGCGTGGGGACACCTCGTGGAGCACTGCCGCCCCGATCCCGGCCTGCGCTGCGCCAACGGAAAGGTCGCCGGGGTGCGCACCGGCCTGCGCCGCGTCCGGGCCGCCCGCGTGGTCATCGCCGACGACGACGTCCGTTACGAACCGCACCAGCTCGGCGAGGCGGTGCGCCTGCTGGAGCACGGCGACCTCGTGGTGCCGCAGAACTACTTCCGGCCCCTGCCGTGGCACTGCCGCTGGGACACCGCCCGCACCCTGCTCAACCGGGCCTTCGGGCACGACTACCCGGGCACCCTGGCCGTGCGCCGCGAAGCCTTCCACCGACTGGCTTGCTACGACGGGGACGTGCTGTTCGAGAACCTCGAACTGATCAGGACCGTCCTGGCGCGCGGTGGCACGGTGCGCCACGCCCCGGCGCTGCTGGTCCGGCGCCTGCCACCCGACGTGCGGACGTTCCTGTCCCAGCGGGTGCGCCAGGCGTATGACAGCTTCGCCCAGCCCGGACGGCTGGCCGCCGAACTCGCCATCCTGCCGGTGGCCGCGGTGCTCACCCGGCGGGGCGCGGCCGTGGCGCTGCTCTCCGCGCTCGCCGCCGCCGAAGCCGGGCGGCGGCGAGCGGGTGGCGCCGCGGTCTTCCCGGCGGACTGCGTGCTGTGGACCCCGTTGTGGCTGGCCGAACGCGGCGTGTGCAGCTGGCTGGCGGTCCTGCAACGCCTGCTGCGCGGTGGTGCGGGTTATCGGGGCGGACGCCTCAAGGTCGCCGCCCACGCGGTGACCCACCTGGCGCGCTCGCGTGCCGCGGGGTGAGGCCCGGTCAGCCGCGAACCCGGCCGGGGACCACGGCCGCGTCTCGCGGTGCGGAGCCGGGGGCGGCCGCTGTCCCGGGGCGCCGTTCCGCGGCCGGTGCGCGTTTGGCCAGCACGGCGATCCCGGTGGCGGTGAGGCCGAGCGCGAGCACCTCACCGGCGAGCGCGTCGGGTCCGACGTTGACGCGTTCGCCCAGCCACCCCACCCCGACCGCGATACCGGTCAGCGGATTGAGCACCACCATCACGCCGAGCGCCGGAGCGACCGCCACGCCGGCCCGGAACGCGTACTGGCTGAGCACGAACGCGCAGGTGGCGCAGCCGGCCACGGCGTAGACGGGCCAGTCGGTGAGCAGCGCCGGGACACCGAGGCGCAGGTCCTCGGTGGCGAGCTTGGCGATCCCCGCGGTGACGCCGAACAGCACCCCGGTCGCCGACGCCAGGCTCAGGGCCCGTGCCGTGCCCCGGCACCGGCCCGCGACCGCGAGGCAGGCGCCCACCACGACCAGCACGCAGCCGCCCAGCAGGAAGGTCTCGCCGGTGCCGGGCACCGAGCGCCCGGGGGTGGGCTCGGCCAGCAGCAGGAAGGTCGCCAGCCCGCCGGCGCAGAGCAGCGCGCCGAGGAGCACGATCCGATCGGGCCAGCGCCGTCGCAGCCATCCCGCGCTGAGCACGGCGAACAGCAGGTCGAGCACCAGCACCGGCTGGACCAGCGTGACCGACGCGCGGCTGAGCGCGGCCCAGTGCAGCACCACACCGGCACCGTTCAGCACCAGCGAAGCCAGCCAGACCGGCTCCCGCACCAGTGACCGGAGCACGCCGAACCGGCCTCCGGCGCGGCGGGCGACCCGGTGCTGCAACGCGCCGCTCGTGCCGAACGCCGCCGCGGCGCACACCGCCATCGCCATCGCCGGCCACACCGCCGCCGGTTCGGTGGTCACGCGGCACCACCACCCCGCCGGACCGGCGGTGTCTGGATCACGTCGCCTGGTGCCTTCCAGTCGTATAACGTCCTATACGGCACCGCTCTGTCATTCGTAGAGGTCGTCCGCGGCTTCGCGGTTCGCGTTCTCCCGCTGTTGACCGGGTAGGGCGCCGTCGTTCTCCGCCAGCCGGTCGTCCTGCTCGGTGCCGGATTCCTCGGCCTCGGGCTTGCGGTGGGTCGCCTGCTGTTCCGTCCTGCGTTCCATGCCCGGGGCGGTACCCGCCGAACGGACGCGGTAATCCGGCGAGCGCGGGAAATCCGGGGTGGCAGGTAGCGGACAGGCCCGGGAAGGTCCTCGTCGTGGCTGGCTAGCGTGCTCGCGAGTCGTCGTGCGGAGGAGTCGTCAGTGGACAGCAGGCAGTTCAAGATCGCGCGGGCGATCATGTTCGCGCAGGCCGCGGCCTCGTTCGGGATCTGGGTGGTGCAGGTGCTGACCGTCAGCTCGCGCCTCGAGCACAACCAGGAGGTCGCGGGCTCGGTCTGGTTCGTGGTCGTGCTCAACCCCCTGATCGCCGCCCTCGTCGCACTGGCCGCCGCATTGCTGACGCGGCGGTGGGCGCGTGGCCTGGCGGCCGTGCTGGAGGTGGTGGGCGCGGTGGGCGCGCTGATCAGCGTGAGCACCGGGTTCTACCAGGCCGTGGTGGCGGTCCTGCTGGCCGTCGGCGTGCTGGTGCTGCTGGCTTCCGGTGCCTCGCGTGCGGCGCAGCCGGCATGAGGCGCCCGGTCCGGCTGGCGGGTCTCGCCAGTGCCGTCGTCCTGCTCACCGCCGGCTGCGCCGGCCCGGCGCCGATGCGGTGCAGCGGCGGTTTCTGCCGGGGACCCGCCTACCAGCCGAGCACCGCCACCCGGATCGAGAACGGCGTCGTGGCCGTGCTGAGCGTCATCGGCCTCGTGCCGATCGTGCCCCGCAGCGCCAACGGCCCCGCCCGCCGGACCATCCGCGACTGATGGTGCCCCGGGTCACGGCACTCCTGACTGTCTGATGTAGACGCCGAGGCGGTCGGCCGCACCGGCGGTGCAGCCGCTCGCGGAAAGTCCCAAGTGGACGGACAGGGCATCGGCGTCGATCGCTCGTCACGGCATCAGCGCCCGGACGGCGGCACCGGCCAGGCGGCCGGCCGAGCCGCCCCGAGGACCAGCCGGGTCCAGTCGCTGGTCCACCGGGCCGCCGGGCAGCGCGGGCGGGGGCGGCGCGCTGCCCGGCCGGCACCCGAGCGCCCGGCGTGGAGCCGAGCGAGTGCCCGGGGTTCCCCTTATGCTGGGCACCGCCACGAACGACCCGGGTGTGACCGGCGTGGACGGAGGGGGATTCGGTGACTCAGGCCGGCGGTGCCGACGTGTTCGCCGTGGAGGACGAGACGGGCCGCGACCTGGCCGCGGTGGACTGGGCGGCGACCCCGCTCGGCCGCCCGGCGGACTGGCCGCAGAGCCTGCGGACCGCGGTGAGCATCCTGCTGTCCTCGCGCTTCCCGATGTGGATGGCGTGGGGTCCCGAGCTCACCTTCTTCTGCAACGCGGCCTACCGGCGCGACACCCTCGGCCGCAAGTACCCGTGGGCGCTGGGCAGGCCGGCCACCGAGGTGTGGGCGGAGATCTGGGACGACATCGGCCCGCGCATCGAGACCGTGCTGACCACCGGGCGGGCCACCTGGGACGAGGCGCTGCTGCTGTTCCTGGAGCGGTCGGGTTATCCGGAGGAGACCTACCACACGTTCTCCTACAGCCCGCTGCGCGACGACACCGGCACCGTGGTCGGCATGCTGTGCGTGGTCAGCGAGGACACCGAGCGGGTCATCGGCGAGCGGCGGATGGCCACCCTGCGCGACCTCGGTTCCGATCCGAGCGTGGTGCGCACCGAACGGGAGACGCTGGCGTTCTCCAGCAGGCAGATGGACCGCAACGCCCAGGACCTGCCGTTCACCCTGACCTACCTGTTCGAGGACGGCGGGTCCGCCCGGCTCGCCGGGAGCACCGGGTTCGCCGCGGCGCACGCGGCCGCTCCGGCGACGCTGTCCGCGGACGAGCCGGACCCGGTGTGGCCGGTGGCCGCGCCCGCCCGCGGTGAACCGGCGGTGGTCGACCTCGATTCCGGCAGCGGGTTGCCCGCCGGCGCCTGGCCCAGACCGCCGGCCCAGGCGCTGGTGGTGCCGCTGCAGCAGCAGGGCGGTGCGCCCTACGGCTTCGTGGTGGCCGCGCTGAACCGCTACCGGCCGCTGGACGAGGGCTACCGCGGTTTCGTCGAACTGGTCGCCGGGCACCTCTCCGCCGGCATCGCCAGTGCCCGCAGCTACCAGGCCCAGCAGCGCCGGGCCGAGGAACTGGCCGAACTCGACCGGGCCAAGACGGCGTTCTTCTCCAACATCAGCCACGAGTTCCGGACCCCGCTGACGCTGATCCTCGGGCCGGTGGCCGAACTGCGCGACCGGCTGGGGGAGGCGGACCCGGGGGTGCGCGCGGAGCTGGACGCGGTGCACCGCAACGGGTTGCGGCTGGGCAAGCTGGTCAACACCCTGCTGGACTTCTCGCGCATCGAGGCCGGGCGGATGCAGGCGAGCTACCAGCCGGTCGACCTCGCCGCGGTGACCGCCGACCTGGCCAGCGTCTTCCGCTCCGCGATCGACAAGGCGGGCCTGAGCTTCGAAGTCGACTGCCCGCCGCTGCCCGAGCCGGTGCACGTCGATCGCGGCATGTGGGAGAAGGTGGTCCTCAACCTGCTCAGCAACGCGCTGAAGTTCACCTTCGACGGCTCGATCACGGTCTCGGTGCGCGCCGGGGACGGAGAAGCGGTGGTCACCGTCGCGGACACCGGGGTCGGGGTGCCGGCCGCGGAGATGCCGCGGCTGTTCGAGCGGTTCCACCGCATCGAGAACACCCGCTCCCGGTCCAACGAGGGCAGCGGCATCGGCCTCGCCCTGGTCCAGGAACTGGTGGGGCTGCACGGCGGCACGATCACCGCGGACAGCACGGAGGGGGAGGGCACCCGCTTCACCATCCGCCTGCCGTTCGGCTCGGCCCACCTGCCCGGGAGCAGTGGCCCGCCGTCCTCGGCCGCGGGTGGCTCGGCCGATCCGTACGTGCAGGAAGCACTGCGCTGGCTGCCCGGCGAGACCGCCGACGCGATCCCGGCGGACGTGCGGGACGACGGCAGCGCCGGAAGCGGTCCGGTGGTGCCGTCGAAGGTGCTCATCGCCGACGACAACGCCGACATGCGCGAATACCTCACCCGGCTGCTGTCCGGGGCGGGGCACGAGGTGCGGGCGGTCAGCGACGGGGAGGAAGCCCTGGCGGCGATCCGCGCCGAGGCCCCGGAGCTGGTGGTCAGCGACGTGATGATGCCCCGCCTGGACGGGCTGTCCCTGGTCGCCGCGCTGCGGGCCGATCCGCGCACCGTGGCGGTGCCGGTGCTGCTGCTCTCCGCCCGCGCCGGGCAGGAGGCCTCCATCGAGGGCCTGCGGGCGGGTGCCGACGACTACCTGGTCAAACCGTTCGCGGCAGCCGAACTGCTGGCCAGGGTGCGGGCGAACGTGGAGCTGTCGCGCCTGCGCAACCACCACGCGCGCTGGCGTTCGGCGTTGATCGATTCGCTGCAGGAGGCCTTTTTCGTCTGCGACGAGAACGGCGCCGTGGTCGAAATCAACGCCGCTTTCACCGAAATACTCGGCTACGGCCCCGAGGGACTGCCCTACGCCCCGATGCACCCGTGGTGGCCGGACGCGGACGCCGACCGGGAGGCGCACCAGCAGGTCGCCGCGGCGTTCACCGGGCTGGTCAACCGCGTCCACGGCAGCCACACCCTGCCGGTCACCCACGCCGACGGCCACCGGCTCTGGATCAGCGTGCTGTTCAACCCCGCCAGGGACCCCGAATCCGGGCGCACGGTGGTGGTCGGCACCTTCCGCGACGTCACCGCCGAGCACTACGCCATCCAGCGGGAAACCGCACTGGCCGCGCTGAGCGTGCGCCTGTCCCAGGCAAGCGGCGTGACCGAGGCCCTGACCGGCGCGATGGCGGAACTCCAGGACCTCTGGCACGCCGACCGCGTGTCGGCCGCGATCCTCACCGACCGCAGCAAGCCGGTGGTGCTCAGCACCGAGGCCGGGTGGTCGTGGGACGACCTGCCGCCGGAACGCCGGGAGGCGCTGGCCGCGTTGCGCGAGCGCCCCACGCTGAGCCCGTCCCCGCCAGAGGACGGCTGGACCGGGGTCACCCTGGAACACCCGGACGGCCTGCTGGTGCTGTGGCTGGACCTGCCACGGCACCGCCCGTTCACCGGCCAGGACGACCTGCTGCTGTCCCTGCTCGCCGGGCACCTGGCCCAGGGCCTGAGCCGCGCGCACCAGCTCGACCAGCAACGCGAAACCGCGCTGGCGCTGCAACGCGCCATCCTCGGGCCGTCCCAGCTGCCCGAGGGCTTCGCCGTGCGGTACGAGCCCGCGGCCCGGCCGCTGGGCATCGGCGGTGACTGGTACGACACCGTGCCGCTGCCGGACGGGCGCATCGGCATCGTGGTCGGGGACTGCGTCGGCAGCGGACTGGGCGCCGCCGCCGTGATGGGGCAGCTGCGCAGCGCCTGCCGCGCGCTGCTGCTGCAGGAGGCCGGTCCCGCCCGCACGCTGATGGCGCTGGACCACTTCGCCGCCGGGGTGCCCGGTGCCGGGTGCACCACGGTGTTCTGCGGGGTGCTGAACCCGGAAACCGGGCACCTGGCCTACGCCAGCGCCGGGCACCCGCCTGCCATCCTGGCGCACCCCGACGGCTCCACCGCCCTGCTGGACCAGGGTGGTTCCACCCCGCTCGCGGTGCGGCCGGGAGCCGAGCGGCCCGAAGCCGAATGCGTGCTGCCCGCCCGCGCCACCCTGCTGATGTACACCGACGGCCTGGTCGAGCGGCGCCGCCGGTCGCTGAGCGCCGGCATCGACGAGGCAGGCGAAGCGGTGCAGGACGGCCGCGACAGCGCGCTCGACGACGTCGCCACCCAGTTGATGGAGCGGCTGGCCCCCGAAGAGGGCTACGAGGACGACGTCGCGGTGCTGCTCTACCGCCACCCCGCCCCGCTGGACCTGATCTTCCCGGCGGACGCGGCCCAGCTCGCGCCGGTGCGGAGGACCCTGCGTGGCTGGTTGCGCCAGTGCGGGCTGTCGCCGGACGTCTCGCAGAACGTGCTGCTCGCCGCGGGGGAAGCCTGCGCCAACGCGATCGAGCACGGTTACCGCCGCCAGTCCACCGGCGAAACCGTGCGCCTGCGGCTGGAGACGCTGGTCAGCGACCTCCGCCTGACCGTGGTGGACACCGGCGGCTGGAAGACGCCGGACCCCGAAGCCAATCCCTACCGCGGCCGCGGCATCGCCCTGATGCGCGCGGTGATGCGGCAGGTCACCGTGACCCCCGGCCCCGCGGGCACCACCGTCGACATGCACCTGAGGATCCCCTGATGACCACACCGGCTCCGCTGACCCTCACCCGCGCCCGGAACGCCGACGGCACCGAGGTGCTCAAGGCCGCCGGTGAGATCGACATGACCAACAGCGCCACCTTCGCCGCCGCACTGGACGAGATCCCGGGCCGGTTCATCGTCGACCTCGCCGAAGTCGACTACCTCGACAGCGCCGGCCTGAGCGTGTTGTTCCTCTGCGCGGACCGCGTCGAGCTGGTGGTCAACCCGCTCCTGTCGTCGGTGATCACCTTCTCCGGACTGGCCGGGTTGACCACCGTGCACGGCCTGAACAGCTGAATCCGCTTCAGTTTTACTGGGCGGTATGTCGGGTATGTCACCCACCATGGTGGGTGATGAGGTGGACGTGGAGTCGGTGTTCCCGGAGTTGCGTGACGAGCTGCGCGTCGACTGCACCGATGAGGACGAGCCGGTCCTGCGGCGCGCCGACGGCAGCGCCATCGACACCTGGCGGGAGAACTACCCGCTGGACGAGCTGATGTCGCGCCAGGAGTACGACGCGGTCAAGCGGCCGTTGCAGATCGAGCTGCTGAAGATGCAGTACTGGGTCAAGGAAACCGGGCAGCGCATGGTGATCCTGTTCGAGGGCCGCGACGCGGCGGGCAAGGGCGGGACCATCAAGCGGTTCACCGAGCACCTCGACCCCCGTGGTGCGCGGGTGGTGGCGCTGGACAAGCCGTCGGAACGCGAGTCGGGGGAGTGGTACTTCCAGCGGTACGTGCGGCACCTGCCCACCGCCGGGGAGATCGTGTTGTTCGACCGGTCCTGGTACAACCGGGCGGGCGTCGAGCGGGTGATGGGTTACTGCACCACCGAGGAGTACCAGCGGTTCCTGAGCCAGGCGCCGGTTTTCGAGCGGTTGCTGGTCGACGACGGCGTGCTGCTGATCAAGCTGTGGTTCTCGGTCTCCCGGTCGGAGCAGCGCACGAGGTTCCTCATCCGCCAGGTCGACCCGGTGCGGCAGTGGAAGCTGAGCGCCAACGACATCGAGTCGCTGGGCCGGTGGGACGACTACACCCAGGCGAAGGTCACCATGATCCGCGCCACGGACACCGAAAGCGCGCCGTGGACGGTGATCAAGAGCAACGACAAGAAGCGCGCCCGGATCGAGGCCATGCGCAGCGTGCTGGCCAGGATGCCCTACACCGGCCGGGACGACGACGTCGTCGGCACCCCGGACCCGCGGATCGTGGGCCCGGCCGACACCCTGCTCGAGCCCGGTGAGGACCCGTCGGACCTGAGCCCGACCCCCATCGTCTCGGACGCCGAACCCGAGCACGGCCCAGGCGAGCACCCGACCCGCCTGGTGCCCAGCTCACTCTGACGCCGGCTCGGTCACTCGGTGGCGTTGAAGAACGCGAGGGCCTGAGCCGCCATGCCGCCGGACGGCAGGCTGTGCCCGGCGCCCTGCACGCTGATGGCCTCCACCTGGACGGTGCCGGCGGCATCGGCGTAGCGGCGGCGTTCCCAGCTCGGCTGCGGTTCGTCGGTGGAGGTGGGTGCCTGGCTCAGGCCGAACACGTTGGTCCACTGCTCGATCTCCTCCTGCAGCAGGGAATACGGCACGAGCGTGTCGGCGGTGCCGTGCCACAGCTGCATCCGCGGCCGGGGCCCGGAGTAGCCGGGGAACGCCTGCCGGACCGCGTCGCCCCACTGCTGCGGGGTGCGGTTCATGCTGCCGCCGGTGCACTTGCTCTGCCCCGGCGGGAAGTCGGCGGCGTTGGCGAAGCAGTTGAAGGGCACGCCCATGAACGCCGCGCCCGCCTTGAACACGTCGGGGTAGAGGGCGAGCAGGTGGTTGGTCATCATGCCGCCCGAGGAGGACCCGGTGGCGAAGACCTTGTTCGGGTCACCGCCGTGGGCCTGCTGGGCGTAGGTCACCATGGAGGCGATGGAGACCGGGTCGCTGCCGCCACCGCGTTGCTTGGCCGCGGCCGACCAGGTGTCGAAGCACTTCCCGAAACCGGCCTGCTGCTGGGCGCTGGGATAGATGACCAGGAAACCCTGCTGGTCGGCGAGCGAAGCGAATTCGCTGCCGGCGTGGAAGCCGGGACCGGAGCCCCCGCAGCCGTGCATGGCGACCACGATCGCGGGCTTGGCCGGGCGGGAGTCGGGCACGTAGAGGTGCATCCGCATCCCACCCGGGTTGGCCCCGAAGTTGGTCACCTCCACCAAGGACGCGGCGGACGCCACCGGGGGGAAGATTCCGGTGAGCGCGACCAGCAGGGTACTGACGAGTGCCACGAGCGCCGTTCTGATCATCGTCGACCTCCGTTCGGCGGCCCCCTCCCGCTCGAAGATAGGCACTTTCCAGACGGTCGTCACGATTCTGGCGTACTTTTCACCTGATGGGAGCGCTCCCAATATCTTGAGCGGGGGCGTGGGCGAACAAGCTGCTTCGCGGAGCGTGCCCTTGCGGTTGCTGATCGCCGCGCTGGGCCTGGAACCCCCGCCGGTTACGCGGGTGGTGCCGCGGGCTCGTCAATAGGGCTCACGCGCCCCGGTTTTTCATTGTGACTACGGCGAAGACCTCGATGTCAAGGCGGGAAAGATGCCTTGACATCGAGGTCTTCGCCGTGTTTTTGGCGGTGGACCGGGGCGGGGTGGGGGTCTGGGCGGCTGCTTCTGGTTGGGTGCCCGGCCGCGGGTTTGGGTGGTGGGGTGTGGGCGGCTGTTTCTGTTGTGCGCCCCGGCCTTGGGTTGGGTGGTGGGGTGGGTGGTTGCTCCGGTTTGGGTGCCCGGCCTTGGGTGGGGGTGTGGGTGGTTGCTGGGTGGCCCGGCTGGCGGTTGGGTTCGCCGGGGAGTTGTTTGTGTTCGGCCTGCTTCCGGCGGCGGCCCCACGGCGTCCGCCTGGTGCGCCGGTTCGCGTTGGTGGCTACGTCGCCCCGATGCGCCAGTGCCGCGCCTGTTCGTACTGCCTGCTGATGCGTGCGAAGGTCCCGCCGGTGCGCAGCAACTCCGCCGGTGTTCCGGCTTCCACGACCTCACCCGCGTCGAGGGAGATCACCTGGTCGGCGGCGGCGAGGGTGGCCGGGCGGTGCGCGATCACCAGGACCGTGCGATCCGGGTCGGCGCCCAGGTTGGCGATGGCCTGCGTGATCGCGGCCTCGTTCTCCGGATCGAGCGCGGAACTGGCCTCGTCGACGAGCACGACCCGTGCCCGCTTGAGCATCGCCCTGGCGATCGCGACCCGCTGCCGTTCCCCGCCGGAGAGCTGGGCACCGGCCTCACCGACCCGCGTCTGCCATCCACCGGGCAGGCGTTCGATCACCTCGTCGAGCCGGGCCGCTCGCGCCACGTCACGGAGTTCGTCCCAGGTCGCTTCGGGCCGGGCGAGGCGCAGGTTGTTCTCGATGGTGTCGTCGAACAGGTAGACGTCCTGGAAGACGATGGCGATTTCGTCGAGCAACCCGGCCGGATCGAGCTCGCGCACGTCGACACCGCCGACGGACACGGTTCCCGCGTCCACGTCGAAGAACCGGGCCACGAGCCGGGTCACGGTCGTCTTCCCGGACCCCGACGGGCCGACCAGCGCGGTGGTCGAACCCGGCGGACAGCGCAGTGACACGTCCCGCAGCGCGGGGGCGGCACCGCCGGGATAGGTGAAGGTGACGTGGGAGAGTTCGACGACGGGCTCACCGATCTCGCGCACCGGTTCGTCCGGCACCGGCAGCGCGGGCGTGGCCAGGAGTTCTTCGAGCCGGGAGATCTTGTTGGTCATCGCCCGGAGCGCACCGACGAGGTCGATGAGGTTGCCCAGTGGTTGCAGGAACCGGGCGGCCAGCACGAGCAGGACGATCGCCTCGGCGACGTCGGCGCCGTCGCCGAGCAGGAGTCCGGCGACCAGGGCGAGCACCGCGACGAATCCGGCCGCCACCACCCCGGTGTAGGTGAAGAACGGCCGCCGGGCGCGGTCCATGCCGTCCCGGTAGGCCCGGCGGTGTTCGTCCAGCGCGGCGTGCATCCGCGGAGTGCCCTCGGCGTGCCCCGCCGCCCGCAGGACGGGCTGGGCCTGGCCGAGTTCGATCGCCCGCCCGGCGACGTCGGCGGTGGCGCGCTCCAGCTCGATTTCGGCCTCGGCGGCGACGTGCGCGGCCCGGCGCAGCGCCCACGAGGCGACGAGCGCGGTCAGGCACAGCAGGCACGCCACCCGCCAGTCGACGGCGAAGGTGATGGCCACGACCGTGGCCGGCAGCACGGTCGAGGTGATGATCGGATTGCCGATCACCACCGCCAGGTGGGCGGCGTCGCCGATGTCGGCGGTGACCCCTCTGGCGAGACGGGCCTTGTGCGCCGCGGTGAACCAGCCCAGTGGCAGCGAGCTGACGTGGCGCATCAACCGCCGTCGCAGTTGCGCCGCGAGCGACCCGGCCGCGGCGTAGCCGACCGGGTCGGCGAGGACGCTGAGCGTTCCGTAGGCCACCGCGCCGATCGCACCGAGCACCAGCCACGGCGTGGCGGCTGCGACGTCGGGTTCGGGACGCACCACGGTGTCCAAGATCGGGATCAGCACGCCCAGCAGCAAACCCTGCAACACGGCCTGGGCCGCGGTCAGCGACCACAGCCGCGCCAGCAGCCGCGGATCCGGCCACAACCGGTAGAGCCGGCGGATCACGCGGGCACCCCTTCCTGCGCGGCCCACATCCGGGCGTACCGGCCACCGCGGGCGAGCAGCTCGCCGTGGCGGCCCCGCTCGGCCAGCCGTCCGCCGTCGAGCACGAGGATCTGGTCGGCACCGGCGATCGTGTGCAGCCGGTGGGCGATGACGAGCACCGTCTTGCCCGCCGCCAGACCGGCGAGCGCGTCCTGGACCGCGGTTTCGCTGTCCGGGTCGAGTGCCGCGGTCGCCTCGTCCAGCACGACGATCGGCGCCCCGGACAGGATCGCCCTGGCGATCGTCAGCCGCTGCCGCTCCCCGCCGGACAGGGCGCCCCCGCCCGCGTCGAGCGGGGTGTCGTAGCCGCGGGGAAAGGCTTCGATCACGTCGTGGAGGTGCGCGGCGGCCGCGGCTTGGCGGACTTCCTCGTCGCTCGCGCCGGGCCGTCCGATCCGGATGTTCTCCGCCACGCTGTCCCGCAGCAGCGCGACGTCCTGGAACACCAGTGACATCGACGCCAGGAGATCGGCCGAGCGCATCGCCCGCACATCGACCCCGCCGATCCGGATCGCCCCGCCGGTCACGTCGTAGAAGCGCGGCAGCAGGCCGGCGAGGGTAGTTTTGCCCGCCCCGGACGGGCCCACGATCGCGGTCACCGTGCCCGGCGGGCACACCGCGCTGATCCGCTCGACCGCCGGGGTCTTCCCGTCGTAGGAGAACGAGACGTCGTCGAACTCGATCCCGTGACCGTCCGGTGTTTCCGGGGCAGTGGGTTCCGGCAGCGCGCGGCGGGACAGCAGCCGTTCGAAGTTGGCGGCCCCCATCCGGCCCTTGCGCACCCCCTGGGCGGCGGACACGGCCGGGAGGATCGAGGTCGGCAGCCCGATGGAGACGACCAGGAACGCCACGAGGTCCGCCGCGGTGAGCGACCCGTTCGCGATGAAGGCCAGCCCGGCCGCGGTCACCGCGGTGAGCACGGCCAGCTCCGAGCCGAGCAGCCGCGTGCCCGCCGAGCTGTAGCGCACCTCGGCGACCCACGCGGCGAAAGCTTCGGCGTACTCGTGCACGGCGTCGTCGTAGCGGCGGAGGACCCGTCCTCCGGTGCCGAACGCCTTGACCACCTGGATGCCGTCCGCGTATTCGACGCCGGCCGCGCTGATCCGCCCTTCCGCGGCGATCAGCCGGTTCACGTGCGTTGTCATGGACCGCATCGAAACCCGGTAGCAGATCCCCATCAGGCCCAGCACGCCCACCACGACCAGCGCCATCGGGACGTCGACGGAGAACAGGTAGGCGCCCGAGACGGCCATCACCGTGACCGCCCCGGTCAGCTGCCCCAGCGCGTGGGCGATGACCTCGTGCATCTCCTCCAGGTCGCCGGTCATCGCCCGCTTGACCCGGCCCGAGCCCGCGGCCCGGAACCAGCCCATCGGCAGCGCACCGAGGTGCCGCACGATCCGCACCCGCAGTTCGTGCAGGATCGCCGCGTCCGCGTAGTGCCCCAGGCGGGAGGACTGGACCAGCAGCACCAGCCACAGGGCGGCCCCGGCGGCCCCGATGCCCACCCAGGTCCAGACCACACCGGCTGCTCCGGCCGGGGCTTCGAGCGCGGCCCGTGCGATCTCGGCGGCGGCGAAGTAGGGCAGGATGCCCGCGGCCGCGGACAACGCCGACAACACACCGCACGCGATCAGGTACGACCGGATGGGCGCGAACAGGCGCCCCAGCGCCCCCGGCTCGGCGAGCCCGGCCGGCTCCTCGGCACCCGGGTGGGCGGACTCCGGCGCGGGTGCCGAGTCCGCGCGGTTCTCGGTGGTGGTGCTCAACTCCGGACTCCTCCTGGTTCCTCAGGCTGACCTCACGCCAATCCTGGCTCTTCAAGGCAACTTGATGTCAAATGAGCCCATGAGCAATCCACACGGCGTCTCGATCGGCAAGGCGGCCGCCCTCTACGACCTGGCGCCGTCGACCGTGCGGTGGTGGGAGTCCCGGGGCGTGCTGCCCGAGCCGGCGCGCGTCAACGGGCGGCGGGTCTACACCGAGACCGAGCTGCGCCGCATCGGCCTGGCCTACCTGTGCTGCGTGACCGGCGTGATGCCGCTCGACCAGGCGGCCGTGGTGACGTCCGGTGAGCGCAACGAGGAATGGCGGCGGACCGTGCGGCACCACGCCGGGGTGCTCGAAGAGAAGATCCGGCAGCTGCGGGACGCCCGCGAGTACCTGCTGCACCTGCTGCAGTGCCCCGACGACGACATGGTGAACGAGTGCTCGTGGCTCGACGACGAGGTGAGGCGGCACACACCACGCGGGCGCCTCGCGGCGCCGGGCTTTGTCGACGCGGCCCGGTCGCTGCCCGCGCCCGGTGACGAAACGCGTGACGAAACACCCGGGTCGCCGGATCGCTGCACCGTCTGCGGTGGCCGCTTCACCCAGCCTGCCGTCGGCCGGCGTCGCCGGTACTGCTCGCGTGCGTGCCGGCAACGGCACCACCGGCAGAAGGCGCGTCCGCGATCGGCGCCTTAGCCGTCGCTTCGAGGATTTCCGGTGGCAGGGCGTCCTCGGCGAAGAGGCCGACGAGGACGGCGATCGGGAGCGCGGTCATCCCGCCCCGCCATCGAGCAGCCAGTGGTAGCGCAGCCGCAGCGCCCGCTCCGTGCTGGCCAGCGCCGTGACCAGGCCGACCGCGATGTTGGCCCACACCGGCAGGTCCACGGGTGAGGTGAAGGTCCCCAGGTGCGCGGCGATCGGCGCCGGCTGGGTCAGCTTCTCCAGCAGTTGCATGGCCAGGACGGCCAGGGAGCCGAGGAGCACGACCCAGGAGAAGGTGCTGATCCCGCGGCTGAGCCCGGGATGGGCGCGGTCGAGGTGCGCGCGGCGCCCTTCGGCCGAGACGCGGTCCGGGGAAAGCTGGTGCTCGGCCCCGTCGGCGGTCACGTAGTGGCACCGCTTGAGCCCGAAGGCGCTCTGCTTCACCTCGATCTTGCCACCGGGAACGGGGAAGGCGGCCGGGAGCCGGGACCGGGCGTGGTGCCTGCCGTCGACGTACAGATCGGCGTTGGCGTAGCCGTCGGAGTCGGTCCGGTGGTGCCGGACGTCCACGGCGTACACCGTGTGCCCGCCGTCGGCGTCCGGCAGCCGGAGGTAGAACAGGGCCCGGCCGAGCAGCTGCCACCAGCGGAACCGCGGCAGCGCGTGCCCGTCGCCGGGCTTGACCCGCCGGGCCGCCCGGCGAGCGCGCACCTCTTCGAACACGGCTCGCCTCACGCGCCCGGTTCCGCGGCGCAGGCGAGGTCCCGCGCGGGCCGCTGCCCGGTGGTCAGGAACTTCGTCGCCGCGTCGTTGGCGCACTGGTTGCCGCCCCACGGGTAGAGCCCGTGCCCGCCCTGGCCGGCGGTCACCAGCGTGGCCCGCTGCCCGAACGCCCGCCGCAGGTCACGGGCCCCGGCCAGCGGGGTGCCCGGGTCGCGTTCGTGCTGCAGCATCAGCACGTTCGACGGGCCGCGGTCCCCGATGCGCACCGGCGGTTCGGGGCGCTCGTCCGGCCAGAAGGCGCACGGCCCGATGCTGGCCGTGGACCCGCCCAGCATGGGGTAGTTGATCCGGTCGGCCGCGACCGCCCGCTGGTAGTGCGCGAGCGAATCCGGCCAGCGCGAATCCGCGCAGATCACGTACAACCGGGCGGACATGGAGTTGTCGCGGTCGGTCACCGGCGGCAGCGGCACCGGCTGGTTCGCCTCGATCGCCTGCCAGGTCTTGGCCAGTGCGGGCAGGGCGGCGTCGCTGTAGAGGTATTCGAAGGTGAGCCCGCGGAAGGCCAGGCCGGTCACGCCCCGGACCGGGGCGGCGTCCAGCCGCCTGGCGAGGTCGAAGTACTTGGCGGTGACCTGTTCCGGAGGGGTGCCCAGGCCGTACTCGGGGTGCGCGGCGGCGTAGGCCGCGAAGTCCGGGAACCGGTCTTCCAGGCCGCGGGCGAACCTGCGCATGGCCGTGACGTCGTACCCGCCGGGGCCCAGATTGCTGTCGAGCACGATGCGGTCGCCGCGGTCGGGGAACATCGTCGCGTACACGGCACCGAGGTAGGTCCCGTAGGAGGCGCCGAGGAACGAGATCTTCTGCTCGCCCAGCGCCTGCCGGATCCGCTCCAGGTCACGTGCGGTGTTGGCGGTGGTGGTGTGCGGCAGCATCTGCGCGGTCGGTGAGGTGGCGCACTGCTCGGCGATGGTGCGGGCGTACCCGGCTTCACGGGCGACGTCGGCCGCGTTGTGCGCGTACGGGGCGAAGGCACCTCGTGCCTGCTGCTCCGGGGTCAGCTCGCAGGTCACCGGGGTGCTGCGGCCGACGCCACGCGGGTCGAACCCGATGATGTCGTAGGCGTCCCGCACCTGCTGGGGCAGTCCGGAGGCGGCGAGCAGGGCGGGGTAGCCGAGCCCCTCGCCACCGGGGCCGCCGGGATTGGTCAGCAGCACACCGCGGCGCTTGGCCGGGTTCTCGCTCGCCAGCCGGGAAATCGCGATCTCGATCTGCTTCCCGCCGGGATTCCGGTGGTCCAGTGGAACCTCCAGGGTCGAGCACTCGAGCCGCGGTGCGGCGACCCCCTCCGGGCACGCGCCCCACGGCGAGGTGCTCGCGGCCGCCGACGCGGCCGGAACGGCGGTCGCCACCACGGCGGTCGCGGCGAGGGCGATCGGCAAGGTCCTGCGCATCCTCATCCTCCTGGTTTCCGGTTCGGCGACGAGTCTGTCCATTCGCCACCGCTGCGCACATCGGCCCGGCGACTCGATCCGCATTGGACCGGGGTCGAGTGCCGTGGTGCGACCCGGGTCGAAGGCGAACCAGCCCCGGGACCGCTGCCCCGGCGGCGGGGTTTCGCGACAATGACCGGGTGAGCACGGACTTCGCACCACGGCCGGGGCGGTGGTGGCGGCACGCCTGGCGGCTGGCGGTGGCCGCGCTGCTGGGCGTCCCGTTCTGGCTCTCCACCGCCTCGCTGGTGCCGCCCGGTTGCGCGGTGGACACCTGTGGCTGGCTGGTCACCGGCGATCCGCTGGTCGCGCTCGCCTGCCTGACGTTGCTGCTGTGGCGGCGGCGGTTCCCGCTGGCCGTGGCCTTGGCGGTCACGGTCGCCTCGACCGCATCGACGCTGGCCACCGGCACGGCGCTGCTGGTCCTGTGCTCGCTGTCCACCCGCCGCCGTCCGGCCGAGATCGGCGTGGTGGTGCTGGCCTTGGTGACCGCCTCGCAGTTCACCGCCGGTCTCTACCCGATCGACGCCCCGCCGGTCTCGCTGTGGCTGCAACTCGCGTTCCCGGCGCTCAGCGCGGGTACCGCGGTGGCGATCGGCGCGGCCATCGGCGCCCGGCGCGTCGAAGTGCGGTCGCTGCGGGACCGGGCCGAAAGCGCGGAACGGGAGCAGAGCGCCCGAGCCGCGCAGGCCAGGGCCCAGGAACGCAACCGGATCGCCCGCGAGATGCACGACGTGCTCGCGCACCGGATCTCCCTGGTCGCCATGCAGGCCGGGGTGCTCGACCACCGCGACGACCTCACCGCCGAGGAGAACCGCATGCTGGTCCGCGGCATCGCGGAGGGTTCGCACCAGGCGCTGGAGGAACTGCGGGATGTGCTCGGTGTGCTCCGGGCCGGCCCGGACCGCCCGGAGCCACCGCAGCCCTCGCTCGACCGCGTGCCCGAACTGATCGCCGATTCCCGCGACGCCGGGCTGGACGTCACGTTCACCAACACCGTGACGGGCAGGCCGTCCGAGGTCGCCGGGCGGACCTGCTACCGCATCGTCCAAGAAGGACTGACCAACGCCGCCAAGCACGCCCCGGGCGCGCAGGTCCGCGTCAGCCTGGAAGGAACGGCGGGGGAGGAGCTCCGCGTCGGCGTCCGGAACACGGCCGCCACCACGGCCACCGCGCAGCCACCGTCCTCCGGGTTCGGGCTGCTCGGCCTGGGTGAACGCGTCGCCCTCGCCGGCGGCACGCTGGACCACCAGCCGGCGCCCGGCGGCGGTTACCTGCTCACCGCGCGGCTACCCTGGCCGGAGGGAGGCTGAGTGGACAGCGAACCGACGCGGATCCTCGTCGTCGACGACGACCAGCTGGTGCGGATGGCCCTGCGGCTGGTCCTCGACGGCGAGCCGGACCTGACCGTGGTCGCGGAGGCGGCCGACGGGGAGGCCGCGCTCACCGCGGTGGCGGAGCAGCGGCCGGACGTGGTGCTGATGGACGTGCGCATGCCCGGCCGCGACGGGATCGACACCACCCGGGAACTGCTCACCCGCCCGGCGCCGCCGAAGGTGCTCATGCTGACCACCTTCGACTCCGACGACCTGGTGCTCGGCGCCCTGCACGCCGGAGCGCTCGGCTTCGTGTTCAAGGACACCCCGCCGGGGCGGATCGTCGACGCGGTGCGCACGGTCGCCGAAGGCAACCCCGTGCTGTCCCCGGCGGCCACGGCACGGGTGATCGCCGCCGCCACCGGACCGCGGTCGGCGCACCGCCCGTCCAGGGAAGCCGCCCGGGCGAAACTGTCCACTTTGACCGAACGGGAACTGGACACCGCCCGCGCCATCGCCGACGGGCTGGGCAATCCGGAGATCGCCGAGCGCCTGCACATCAGCGTCGCCACGGTGAAGGCCCACACCGGGAACCTGTTCACCAAACTGGCGGTGGAGAACCGGGTGCAGATCGCCCTGGTGGTCCGGGACGCGGAAGGCTAGGTCAGCTCGGTGAACCGCTGGAGGTAGCGCGGCCAGCCGCCCTCGGACGCCACGCCGTCGCGCCCGCGTTCCCAGCCCGCACCGTGGCGGTCCAGGTGCCGGTGCTCGAGTTCGACCCGGGTCCGGTCCGGCCCCGCGGCGGTGAAGCGCACCTCGACCTCACTGCACCGGCCGGGGTCGCTCTCGAGCTGCCACCGGGGGTCGATGTCCCAGCTGATCACGAACCGGTGCGGCGGCTCGAACGCGAGCACCCGCGCCCAGCGGCACACCGACCCGTCTTCCCCGCGGTCGTAGACCGAGCCACCGACGCGGGTCTCGAAGACCGTCTCGGCGATCGGCACCGGCAGCAGGTTGTGCTCGCGGGGCTTGATCTGGTCGAACTTCTCGGTGAACACCGCGAAGGCGCGCTCAACCGGGACGGCGACCTCGATCTCCCGCCGCACGGACGTTCCGGTGGGTGTGCTGGTCATGGTTGCTCCGTTTCCTCTTCCGCCAGGCGCTTGAAGTTCTGCAGGGCCGAACCCCAGAACTGGTCCAACTCCTCGCGCAGCCGCGCAAGACCGCGCAGGTCGACCTCGTAGATGCGGCGCGTGCCCACCGGGCGGACCACGACCAGGCGCGCCTCCTTCAGCACCCGCAGGTGCTGCGACACGGCCGGGCGGCTGATCGGCAGCTCCTCGGCGATCTCGGTCACCGAACAGGGCCCCTCCGCCAACCTCCGCAAGATCCGACGCCGACTCGGATCCCCGAGCGCGGTCCACGCGTCATCTACGTAAGTAACCACGAACGTAAGCTACGACTTACGGAGGGGGGCGTCAAGGCGCGGCGGCAACAGGGGGTGTCCTTTGCCGGCGGAGCGGCCCGGTGCCGAGCCGTTCGGTCGCCGCTGGGCGAGCCGGGTTCAGCTGAAGCGATGGAGGCCGAGCGGTCGCCGGTCAGTGCGCAGGCGTTGCCGCAGGGCGCGGTAGGTCTCGGCTCGTTCCCGGTCCTTGGCGCGTGGTGGGTCCGGCAGCCGGTTCGGCACCTCGCCCGGATCGCAGGCCCACACCGGCACCCCGCACAGTTCGAGCCGGGCTGCGCCGGAGCGCAGGTGTGCGTACGTGCCGGTGATCTCCGGCGGGATGTCGAGCAGGCCGAGCCGGGTGAGGAACATGTGGTCCAGTTGCCGCGGGGTCGGTGGCCCGGGGCGCCACAACCGGCACTGCTCGACGCTGAGGCTGCTCTCCCACTCGGGCACGTGCGCCGGTACCGCCTCGATCTCGGTGAGCAGGTCGGCGAGGCGGCGCAGGTTCGACGGCTCCGGCGACGGCACCACGTCGAGATCGTTGGGCCGCACGTCCGCGCCGTGGGCGGCGAGCACCGCGGACCCGCTTGAGCACCCAGTCGATCTCGCGATCGCGGAGCAGGGTCAGCAGGGCCGCGGGCTGCAACGCCGGGCGGGCCAGTGGATCGAGCACGTTCCCCAGGCTGACCGCGGTACCGCCTCAGCCGATGGCGAAGCTGGGGTGCGGTGGCTGGTTGTAAGCGGTGTTCTGCCACGCCACGGCCACGCGGTACTGCCGGTCCTGCATCAGCGACGGGCGGCTGATGCCGGTGCTGTCGGTGGTGGAGTAGATCCGCAGCGCCCGGTTGTCCGAGGTCCGCCAGACCACCTCTTCCCGCCAGTCGCCGAGGATGTCGGCGGACAGCGCCGGGGTGGCCTTGGTGCCGTTGGCGGTGGCCACGCCGGAACCGGTCAGCAGGCGGGTGTCGCCACCGGTGCCGTACTTGTCGATGTGGGTGCCGTCGAGCAGTTCGCGCTGGGCGTCACCGTCCCACCAGATGAGGAAGTTCGCCGACGAAGGCCGCCTGCCGACGCTGCCACCGGAGGAGTTGAGCAGGTTGTTCGGCGCCCCGCCGCCGGTCGCCCAGTATTCGGCGCCCGGGTTGCCCGCGTGGATGTCACCCGCGACACCGCGTCCCGGTCCTTCACCGCCGCTGTTGTTCGCGACCCGGAACAGGACCTGGCCGGTGCGCGCGTCGTGCAGGTCGGCGCCGGTGGTGCCGCTTTCGTGAATGGTCCACACCTCCTGGCCGGTGCGGCTGGGCACGAAGTCACCGACGTGCAGCGCGTCGCCGTGGCCGTAGCCGGTGCGGTACATCAGCGCGCCGTTGTCGTCGATGGTGGCGGAGCCGTAGATGATCTCCTGGCGGCCGTCGGCGTCCACGTCGGCGACCGAGAGCTGGTGGTTGCCCTGCCCGTACGCGCCGCTGTTGCCGTTGCCCGAGTCGTAGGTCCACCGCCGGGTCAGCGCCCCGTTGCGGAAGTCCCAGGCGACGACCACGGCACGCGTGTAGTACCCGCGGGCCATGATGATGCTCGGCGACGAGCCGTCCACGTAGGCGGTGCCCGCCAGGAAACGGTCCACGCGGTTGCCGTAGTTGTCGCCCCAGTCGGCGACGTTGCCGCGCGGCGGGACGTAGTTCTCGGTGTCCAGCACGGCCCCGTCGGTGCCGCGGAAGACGGTGAGGAACTCCGGCCCGGACAGGACGTAACCGGCGGAGTTGCGGTGGTCGGCACCGGCGTTGCCGATCACCTGGCCGGTGCCCGAGCGCGTGCCGTCGGCGGTCTTCACCGCCACTTCGGACCGGCCGTCGCCGTCGTAGTCGAACACCTGGAACTGCGTGTAGTGGGCGCCGGAGCGGATGTTGCGGCCGAGGTCGATGCGCCACAGCCGGGTGCCGTCGAGTTCGTAGGCGTCGAGATGGGTGTTGCCGGTGTAGCCGGACTGCGAGTTGTCCTTGGCGTTGCTGGGCTCCCACTTCAGCACGATTTCGTACTGGCCGTCGCCGTCGAGGTCGCCGACGCTGGCGTCGTTGGCGCTGTGGGTGTAGCCCTCCCCGGAGGGGGTGGTGCCGCCGGGCGGGATCTGCAGCGGCACGTCCATCGACGTGGCGAACGGGATGGCGGCCTGGCCCGCGGCCGGTTCCACGCCACCGGTGACCGGGCGGATGGTGTAGCGCGCACCCGCGCCGGCGCCGGTGTCCCGGTAGTTCGTCACGCCGCGGATCGGCGCCGGGTTCACCTTCGTCCCGTCGCGGTAGAGGTTGAACGCGATGTCCGGCGGGTCGGACAACAGCGAGCGCCAGCTGAGGAAGTTGCCGTCCTGGGCGCGGACGCTGATCAGTCCCCGGTCGAGCTGCTCGGGCGCCGGGGCGGCGGCTGCCGGGGGAGTGACGGCGGGCAGCGCACCGAGCAGGCCGGTGGTGACGCCGAGAACGGCCAGGCGGAAGGGCAGGGGCATGGCTGGACTCCGATCTGGGGGCGTGGTGCCGAGTGGCGGATCGGCCTCCTGGGAGCGCTCCCGCGAAATCTAACCCGAAAATTTCGGCCGGACAAGGCGCTCCGGGCGATCGGGGTTGGCCGGATCCGGACAGCGGGTGGTCATTTTCCGCCAAGAACTGGTCTAGACCTGCGGGAGCCGGAGAAACTCGGCTTCCGCCCCCGCCCCGAGGAGTGTCGATGCGCCGAAACCTGTTGTCCCTGACCGCGACGGCCTGCCTGGTGCTCACCGCCGTCACCACCGGAACCGCCACCGCCGCACCCCCGGTCTCGCCCGGCCTCGTCCCGGCCATGCAACGCGACCTCGGCCTCAGCGCCGAGCAGGCCCGCACGCGGCTGGCCGGCGAAGCCGTGGCCAGCAGGGCGCTGCCGGTGGCGCAGGAGGCGGCCGGAGCCGCGTTCGGCGGTGCCTGGTTCGACCCGGCCAGGGGCAAGCTGGTCGTCGGCCTGACCGACCCGGCCGCCGCCCCCGCCGTCGAAGCGGCCGGCGCGGTGACCACGCCGGTCGCCATCAGCGCCGCCCGGCTGGACGCGGTCAAGGCCGCCATCGACGCCAGTGCCGCGGCGAGCCCGGCCCCGGCCGAGGTCAGCGGCTGGCGGGCCGACCACCGCACCGGCAGCGTGGTCATCACCGTCCGGAGTGGAGCGGGAAGTCCCGCGCTGGCGGCCTTCCTCGACCGGGCGCGCGCGGCCGGGCCGGTCACCGTGGAGACCGGCCCGAAGCCGGTGCCGTTCGCGGCCGGCACGGTCGGCGGGGACCCGTTCTACATCAACGGGAACACGCGCTGCTCGATCGGCTTCTCGGTGCACGGCGGCTTCGTCACCGCCGGGCACTGCGGTGGCGCCGGCAGTTCGGTGGTGGGCTGGGACGGCTCGGCGATGGGCTCGTTCCACGGTTCTTCGTTCCCCGGCAACGACTACGGCTACGTCGGCATCGGCAACGGCTGGTGGACCGCGCCGGTGGTGCTCGGCTGGGGCACGGTGAGCGACGCGCTGGTCCGGGGCTCGTGGGTGGCGCCGGTGGGCACCTCGGTGTGCCGGTCCGGCTCGACCACGCACTGGCACTGCGGCACCGTGCTCGGGCACAACGAGACGGTGAACTACGCCCAGGGCGCGGTGCACCAGATGACCAGGACGAACGTCTGCGCCGAGCCCGGTGATTCCGGCGGCTCGTTCATCACCGGCGACCAGGCCCAGGGCGTCACCTCGGGCGGCTGGGGCAACTGCGGCTCCGGTGGCGAGACCTGGTTCCAGCCGGTGAACGAGATCCTCCAGGCGTACGGGTTGTCCCTGGTCACCGCCTGAGCCGGGGCTGGCGGTTTCGCCGATGCTCCGGCGCCGGCGGAACTGCCAGCATTCCAGCGATCGCTCGCCGACCGCTGGGAGCAACGATGAAGCTGCTAGCCGTGCTGGCGCTGACCGCCGGGATCGCCGAACCGACCGGCCGGGAACCCGTCGTTTTCGTGCACGGCCTGTCCGGCGCACCCGCCAACTTCGACACGATGTCACTGCGGTTCCGGCTGAACGGCTATCCCAAGAGCCACCCGGTGGCCTTCGGCTACGACTCGACGGGCTCGCTCACCACGGCGGCGAGCCAGTTCGCCGCGGAGGTGGACGAGGTCCGGGCCGCGACGGGCGCGGCGAAGGTGGACGTGGTCACCCACTCGCTCGGCGGGCTGCCGTCGCGCTGGTACGTCAAGTTCCTCAGCGGTGCCGCGGCCGTGGACGACCGGATCTCCCTCGGCGGCCCGAACCTCGGCGGTGGTCCGGGTACCCGCCCCGCCCCGGGTTCGACGGCCTGCGAGCAGGCGACCAGGGGCTCGGCCTTCCGCACCCAGCTGAACGGTGACGACCCGACCCCGGGCGCGGTCTCCTGCACCACGCTCTCTTCGGCCTGCGACACCGTCGTCGACGGCGGCTGCGTCAGCCACTTCGACCTGGTCTCCGACCGCGACGTCTTCGACGACGTGCTCGCCGCGGTCACCGGCTGACCGGTCACCAGGTGACCGGCAGGGCCTTCGGCCCGCGGACGACCATGCCGCGCTTCCACTCGATCTCCTCGGCGGGCACCGCGAGCCGCAGGCCCGGGAGCCGGGAGAGCAGCAGCCCCAGGCTCACCTCGGACTCCATCCGCACCAGATGAGCGCCGAGGCAGTGGTGGAAGCCGTGGCCGAAGGTCAGGTGCGGGTTCCCGGGGCGGTCCGGGCGGAAGGTCTCCGGCGCCGGGAACACCACCGGATCGCGGTTCGCCGCGACCGTGGACGGGAACACCGCCTCACCCGCGCGCACCAGCGTGTCGCCCACCCACAGGTCCTCCAGCGCCACCCGGGGTAGCCCGGACCCGCCGTTCATCGGGATGATCCGCAGCAGTTCGTCGACGGCCTGGCGCAGCGGCCACCGCCCGGCCAGCAGGTGCTGCCGGATCCGCGGGCGGGTGGCCAGGAAGTACACCGCGCTGGACAGGTGGCTCGCGGTGGTTTCGTAGCCCGCGGCCAGCAGGGTGGCGCCGAAGCTGATCAGCTCGTCCTCGGAGAGCTGGTCGCGGCCGTCCCTGGCGGTGACCAGGATGCCGAGCACGTCGTCGGCCGGGTGGTCGCGGTGCGCCCGGACCAGTTCGGTCAGGTAGTCGTCCAATCCTTCGACGACTTCGGTGAACTCGTCGGCGGACAATTCCTGGATCGCCAGCACGCCTTCGGTGAGCCGCCGGAAATGCGGCCGGTCCCGGTAGGGCACGCCGAGCAATTGGCAAATGATCGTCATCGGCAGCGGCAGGGCGAATTCGGCCACCAGGTCGACACCGCGGCCGCGTTCTTCGAGCCGGTCGACCAGGCGGGCGGCGACGGTTTCGATATCACCGCGCAGCGCGTTCATGCGCTCCCTGGTGAAGGCCCTGGCCACCAGCCGCCGAAGCCGGGAATGGGCCGGGCGGTCGACATCGAGAATGGTCGACTTCCCCGGCGCTCCCGGCATTTGCCGCGGGGAGCCCGGTGCCGTCGCGGCTTCGCGGCTGAACCGCGGATCGGACATGACCAGGCGCACGTGCTCGTGCCGGGTGGCCAGCCATGCGCTGCCACCGTACGGGAGTTCGACCCGGACCAGGGCGTTCCGGCGGAGGGCTTCGGCGTGCCCTGGAGCGAGTTCGAGTTCCTCGTACCGGGTGAACGGGAAACGGATGATGTCCTCGACGACCCCCATGACCACCTCTTCCTGCCTGCCGACGAGCGTAGGAACGCCGGGTGGACCCCGTCAACGACGGATCCGGCATTGTCCACCGCCGGTGTTATGGCCCTGGACGGCCCATTCCCGGGTGCGGGGCTGACGCTCGGTGAAGGGTGTTCCGGTAATGCCGGAATCGCCTGGTCCGAGTGAGTGCCGGGAAGTGGTGACTCGGACTACCTTTTTCTTGATCTCGGTGAATTACCGCATGACCGGCGGGATGTCCCGTTGCGCCGACCGGACGATTGTTCGCCGGAACGGCACTGCGGTACCGTCGGCGAACCGCGATTCCCCGAGCCGGCCGCACTGGTCTGGCGGAATTGTCGCGGCCATTGGGGGCGTGACCCATTGACGAGTGCCGACCTGCCGGCTGTCTGGCGCAACATGACCCGGATCCGCATCTTCGACGAGGAGGTGCTCGGCCTGGCCCGGCGTGGCCTGGTCCCCGGTGCGGTGCACCCGTCGACCGGCCACGAACTGCCCGCCGCGGGGGTGCTGTCCCTGCGGGACCCGGGGGAATGGGTGGTCAGCTACTACCGCTGCCACGGGCACGCCCTGTGCTGCGGAACGGCGCCGGAATCGTTGTTCCGGGAGATCCTCGGCCGGGCGGGTGGCTGCTGCGGGGGCAAGGGCGGCTCGATGCACCTCGCCGACCGCGCGGCCCGGCTGCTCGGCGCCAGTTCCATCGTGGCCTCGCACCTGCCGATCGCGGCGGGCGTGGCGGCCTCCGCGCGGTCGTCGGGGCGGGCGGTCGTGGTGTTCTTCGGTGACGGCGCGCTCGGTGCGGGACCGGCGCTGGAAACCCTGCACATCGCCCGCCACCTGGAACTGCCGCTGGTGCTGGTGTGCGAGGACAACGGCTGGCAGGACCAGACCCGCAGCAGCGACGTGCAGGCGCTGTTCCCCGAAGCGGTGCTCCGCGGCGCCGACATCGCGACCACGGTGGTCACCGACGACGACCTCGACGGCCTGCTCGACACCACCGCCGATGCCTTCGCCGCCTGCCGGTCGGGCACCGGCCCGCGTGCCATCGTCGTGCGCACCTACCTGCGGCACTTCCACATGCAGCTCGGCCCGGTCGCCCCCGCCGAGTACCGGCCGGCCGACGAGGTCGCCACCCGGACCGCGCACGACCCGCTGCGCACCATCGGCGCCCGGATCGCCGGGCCGGGCTTCGACCCGGTCCAGGAGGAGCGGGCGATCCGCGACGAAATCGAGAAGGCCGTGTCGGCGGCACTGCTGGCCGAACTGCCGGACCCGGCCACCGCGGCGTCGGACCTCACGGCCGCCGCCTGGGACGGGGGAAAGCGATGAGGACGCACCCGGTGCGGGACGCCATGCGCGCGGCGCTCGCCGAGCAGCCGGACATGGCGATGCTGTGCACCTACCACTCCGGGGAGCTGGTGGAGACCTTCGGCGCCGACCGGATCATCCGCATGCCGATCGCCGAGAGCGCCATGGTCGGCATGGCCACCGGGATGGCGCTGACCGGCCGCCGCGCGGTGGTGAACATCGCGCGGGCGGCGTTCCTCCACAGCGCGATGGACCCGCTGGTGAACCAGGCCACCAAATGGCGTTACTTCACCGGTGGCCAGTTCTCCGTGCCGCTGGTGGTGCGCGGGCTGACCATGGCCGACGAGCACCTCGGCGCCCAGCACGAGCACACCCTGCACAGCACGCTGGCCCAGGTGCCGGGACTGGCCGTGGTGGTGCCCGCCTCGCCCAACTCCGCGGCGGGCCTGCTGACCACCGCGCTGCGGCACCCGGATCCGGTGGTGTTCCTCGAATCCCCGGCGCTCTACGCGCCCGGCTGGCCGGACCTGCCCGAAGCCGAGCCCGGTGCGGCGGCGCTGCCGTTCGGGGTCGCCGGGCAGGCGCTGCCCGGTACCGACGTCAGCCTGATCGGCATCGGCAACTCGGTCCGCACCTGCTGGTACGCGGCGAAGGTGCTCGACGCCCGCGGTTGTTCCGCGGAGGTGATCGACCTCCGCACGGCGGCGCCACTGGACCGGCCCGGCGTGTGCGCGCGGGTCGCCAGGACCGGTGCGGCGGTGCTGGTGGACGAGGCCCCCCGGGCGGCTTCCCTGCTCGCGGAACTGGGCCTGCACCTGCTCACCGAAGGCGTGCTGCCGCCGGAACGGCTCCGGGTGCTCTCCGGCGAGCCGGTCCCCATGCCCTTCAGCCCGGTACTGCGGCGGGAACTCCTCCCGCAACCGGCCGCCGTCGCGGCGGCGGCCGAGGTGGTGGCGTCGGTGGGCGCCAGAGGAACGGGAGCCAGCAGATGAGCGGTCTTCTCCACCCCAGCGATCTCGACGCCGACGCGGTGGCCTACCGGATCTTCGGCCTCGGCCGGGACGTCGCCCCCTGGCGCGTCGAGGAGGTGCTGCGCATCGGGGACCTGACCAAGGACGAGGAACGCGCGGAACTGGCCTGGCGCACGGCCTCCCGCGGCTACTACGCGGAGCAGGCCGGCCTGGTGGCCGCCGCGACGCTGGCCGCGCAGACCGAGGACGCGCCATTGCGCTTCAGCCTCGCCACGGCGACCTCGGACGAAGCACGCCACGCCGACGCCTTCTACCAGTACGCACGCCTGGTCGGCGGCGAGCCGGAGGAAGCGCGGGAAGTGCTGGAACCGCTGCACGAGGGCCTGACCGCGTTGCCTTACCTGGGCAAGGCACTGGTGCACACCATGCTGGAGGGGTTCGCCGCGGACGAGTTCATCCTGCTCGCCGAGGTGTTCGCGGACGACTCCCTCGGCACCCTCTACCACTACGTCCGCCGGGACGAGATACGCCACATCGCGATCGGGCTGAACTACCTGGCGCGCACCTCCCGATCGGCGGCGGCGAAGGAAGCCTGGGAGGAGAACGGTGACGAATGGCTCGCCATCGGCATGGAACTCACCTTCCTCGACGGGATCAGCCGCTCGCTCGGCGAACTGACCGGCCGGGATCCGGACGCGGTCCGGCGCTGGTTCCTGCGACGCCACCACGCCCGGCTGCGCGCAGCCGGGGTGAGCCCACCGAAGGGAGGTGATTTCCGGTGAAGGTCAAGAAGACGACGATCAAGAAGACGACCACGGGCGAGTGCAAGTACCTCGTCCCGACCCAGCGTTCGACGAAGAAGTAACGCACGGCTGGCGGGCGGGGCCGGCGGCGAAACGGCCCCGCCCGCGGCCGGGAAGTAGGTGAGGATCTTGTCCGTGTGCCTGGTCGCCATGCCCTGGCAGGCCATCGAGTCACCGTCGCTCCCGCTGGGCCTGCTGCGGTCGAGCTGCGTGGCGGCCGGTCTGCCCCGCCCGGACACCTACCACGGCGGCACCCGGTGGGCCGAACACCTGATGGCGGCCACCGGCGAGGAGATCGGGCCCGCCGAATACAACGACGTCGCCGAAACCGGGTTGTTCCACGGGCTCGGCGACTGGGTGTTCGCCGGGGAACTGCACGGCGACCCCGGCTTCGGCCGGGACACGCTGCGGGCCTACGCCGCCCGCCGGAACCTGGACACCGGCCTGGTCGAGCGCATGCGCACGCACGCGGCGGCGTTCGTCGAACAGGCCGCCACCGAGATCCTGGTGCGGAAACCGTCGCTGGTCGGGTTCAGCACGACCTTCATGCAGAACGTGCCCAGCCTCGCCGTGGCCAGGCGGATCAAGCAACTGGCGCCGTCGACCCGGATCGTCTTCGGTGGCGGCAACTGCGACGGGCCGATGGGCGCCGCGCTGCACCGCAACCACCGGTTCGTCGACTTCGTCTTGCGCGGCGAGGCCGAGAAGACCTTCCCGCAGTTCGTCAAGGCGCTGCGGGACGGCGGCGACCTCGCCGGCATTGCCGGGCTGTGCTGGTGGAGCGGAACGGACCAGCGCTGCAACGAGCAGCCGCGGCCGTTGCCCGCCGGGCAGATCCCGGTGCCCGACTTCGACGACTGGTTCGGCCTGATGGGGGTCTCGCCGATCGCCGAGCACCTGGAACCGAAGCTGGTGCTGGAATCGGCCCGCGGCTGCTGGTGGGGTGAGGTGCACCAGTGCACCTTCTGCGGGCTCAACGGCACCGGCATGGTGTTCCGGTCGAAGGCGCCGGAGAACCTGCTGACCGAGCTGCGCGGCCTGGTCGAGCGCTACGAGGTGCTCGACGTGATCATGGTGGACAACATCATCGACAACTCCTACTTCCGCGACTTCCTGCCGAAGGTCGCCGAACTGGACTGGGACCTGCGCATCCACTACGAGGTCAAGTCGAACCTGAAGGAAGCCGAGGTCGGCGCGCTGCACGCCGGGCGGGTGGCCCACGTGCAACCCGGGATCGAATCGCTGGTCAGCCCGGTGCTCAAGCTGATGGACAAGGGCGTGTCGGGCATCCGGAACGTGCGCACGCTGCGGGACCTGGAGTCGAAGGGCCTGACCGTTTCGTGGAACTGGCTCTACGGCTTCCCCGGTGAGGACGCCGTGCAGTACCGGTCGGTGCTGGAGCAGCTGCCCGCGCTGGTGCACCTGCAACCACCCGCGGGTGCCTCCCGCATCCTGCTCGAACGGTTCAGCCCGTACTTCGAGGACCCGGCCCTCGGTTTCCCCGAGCGCACCACCGCGGAGCTGTACCGCCACGTCTACGCACTGTCCGAAGAGGACATGCACGACATGGTCTACCTCTACGACACCCCGCCGCGCGGGCTTTCCGACCACGACGCCGAGGCCCTGCTCGTGCTGCTCGACGCGTGGACCGACGCCTATCCCGACAGCAGCCTCACCCGGCTCGCCACCGAAGACCGCATCGTCATCCTGGACGAACGCGTCGGCTGGCCCGGTTCGATCCACGTGATCGACCGCCCCGAGCTCGTGGCCGCCTACCGGGAACTCGAACACGGCCGGTCACCGGCCGCACTGGTGAAGCGCCTGGAGAGCCGGGGGTTCGACCTCCCGGAATTCGAACTCGGGCAGTGGATCGAAGACCTGCTCCGGCGGGGCCTGCTGTTCGCCGAAAGCGGCCAGCTGCTCGCGCTGGCGACCAGCGATCTCCCGGTCAAGGTGGGCTGAGATGACCAGGGCGGAAGTCCGCGAGGACGAACTGCGGCTCGTGGTGGCGCGGCTCGGCGACTGCGACCCGGAAGCGCCGTCCCTCCCGCCGGAGCGGCGGGTGCGGGTCACCGAACCCGTGCGGTTCGGGGTGTCACCGGACGAGGACCTCGAGCACCTGCGGGTGCTGCGGGAACTGACCAGCCGGACGATCCGGGTCGAGTGGCGGATGGCGGGCGAACCCGCCTTCGCCCTCCGCGACCACGTGCACCTGGTGCCACCGGTGGCGGGGCCGGGCATCGCGGACCGGTGGCGGGCGGGCTACCGCTACGGCACGCTGTACTACCGCAACGGGCCGACGTTCATCACCGTCAAGGACGTGCGGCCCGGCGGTGAGCACGCGCGCCTGACCATCGATCGCACCGGGGCCGGGCACTTCCGGGTGCTGGCGGCGCGGTCCCGGCTCGACGAACTGCCCGAGGACACCCTCGACGCCCTGGACACCGCGCTCGAACTGGGGCTGGCCGTTCGCGGGCACGAGCGGTTCCTGTTGCTGCCGTACCGGATGCGGGCCTGGCCGGTGCCCTACGTGGCGGTGTGAGCGCCGGGAGCCGGACCGCAGCACCGGCCTGGGCCAGGGCCCTGGGCCCGCTGGTGGCCGCCCGCCTGCTGGGCGTGGTCGGGGACCGGTTCACCCTGGTGGCGCTGCCGGTCTTCGCCGTCACCGAGGGCGGGGCCACGGTGGCGCAGGCGGCGCTGCTGTTCACCGTGCAGAGCGCGCCGGGACTGCTGTCGATGCTGCTCGGCAGGCCGCTCGACCACAGTTCACGCCTGCGTGACTGGTGCGCGTGCGCCGATCTCGGCCGGTGCCTGCTGCTGGTGGTGGTCGTGCTGGCCGCGGCGATCGGCGTGGTGGCGTGGCCGTGGTTGCTGCTGCTGGCCGCCGGGCTGGGCTGCGGTGCGGTGGTGTTCGACGTCGGCCTGCAGACCCTGCTGCCGCGGGTGGTGCCGCGGACCGAGCTGTCCACCGCCAACACCTGGTTCGCCAGGGCGCAGGGACTGGCCGACGTGCTCGGCCCGCCCGCCGTCGGCGTGGTGCTGGCGGTGCTCGGCACGAACGCGGCCCTGCTGTTCGACGCCTCGGCGTTCGCGCTCTCCGGGCTCCTGCTGCTGGTGCTCCCCGGCCGCACGCCGAGCGCCGGGGGAGGGCGGCGGACCCGGGGTGACCGGCTGATCGGCCTCCGCCGGTTGGCCGGTGACCGGGTGCTGCGTTCGGCGACCCTGGCGATGCTGCTGGTGAACCTCGGCGGCGCGATGATCGGTGCGCTGTGGACCGCGCACGTGACCGAGGTGCTGCACGTGCCCACGCCCACCCTGGGGGTGGTGATGGCCGTGGGCGGTGCCAGTGCGCTGGTGGCCTCGGTTTTTGCGGGCCGTCCGCTCAAGCGCTACGGGCCGGTGCGGTCCATGGTGCCCGCGCTGCTGCTGGCCGTCGCGGGCCTGTGCTGCGTTCCGGTGGCGGCCGTGGTTGCCCCCGTGCCCGCGCTGGTGGGGTTCCAGATCGTGTTCTCCGCCTGCGCGCTCGTCGTCGCGGTCGCCGCCGCCACGCTGCGGCAGCTGCGGACCGAGGACGCGGTGCAGGGGCGGGTGTTCGCCGTGGTGCGCACCGGGCAGGCCGCCGTGCTGCCGCTGGGCGGGCTGCTCGCCTCCGGCCTCGCCGGGCAGGCGGGTTCCCAGGTGGCGGTGCTGGTCGGGTGCGCCATCGCGATCACCTCGGCCGGTTTCCTGCCCTGGCTGCGGGCCGCTTCGGCTTAGCGCCAGAATCAGGCATGTCCCTTCGCCTGCACGCGCTCTGCTTCGACGCTCTGGAGCCTGCCGCGCTCGCCCGGTTCTGGGCCGGGTTGCTGGGCTGGGAGCAGACCGGCAGCACGCTGCTGCCCGCCGACGACCCCGGTTTCCGGCTGCGGTTCCTGCCTTCCGAGGACCCGAAAACGGAGCAGAACCAGGCGCACTTCGACCTGGCCCCGGACGACCAGCGGGCCGAAGTGGACCGGCTGCTCGCCCCCGGTGCCACCCGCCTCGGGATCCCACGTGCCGGGGTCGCGGAGCCATTGGTGCCTCACAGCGATTCACCATGATCGGATTGCCACCGGTGCAGGGCACTGCTGCGTGCGCCTGGACGAAAAGCGGTGGGCGGCCGATGAGTTCCGCGGGCCCGCCTGGTCTGTCCTGACGAACGCCCCGACCCCAGGAGGACAGCGCCATGAACGAACAGCCCGGCAAGGTCGTCAGCGACATCACGATCTCGGCCGACGGGTACGTGGCCGGGCCCGGCCAGAGCGAGGAACGCCCCTTCGGCGAGGACGGCGGCGACGGCTGGGGCAACCAGCTGCACGGCTGGATGTTCGACAACCCCGCCGAGCACCGGGCCGAGATCGATCAGCTGGGCGCCGCCGGCGCCTTCATCATGGGGCGCAACATGTTCGGCCCGGTGCGCGGCGAGTGGGACCGGCCGTGGAACGGCTGGTGGGGTGACAACCCGCCGTTCCACGCCCCGGTTTTCGTGCTCACCCACCACCCGCGTGACCCGCAGCCGATGGACGGCGGCACCACCTACCACTTCGTCACCGACGGCATCGAGTCCGCGCTGGCCCAGGCCCGCGCCGCCGCCGGGGATGGTCATGTGCTGATCCAGGGCGGCGCGCGAACGATCAACCAGTACCTCACCGCCGGCCTCGTCGACGAACTGCGGCTGCACATCGTGCCGTTGACCCTGGGCGCCGGTGCCCGCCTCTTCGACGGCGTCCCGCCGCTGAAACTCGAACAGGTGAAGTCGCGGGCCACGAGCTCGGTGCTGCATGTGTCCTATCGCGTGCTGTCGTCCTCCTGACCGCGCGGCGAGCGATGAGCGGTCCGGCCCGCGCTGGCCCGCGGTTCCTTCGCCACGCCTTCTGGAATGGTTGTAGGCGCATGTGTCGCCGACCAGACCGAACGAGTGAACAGGAGCGGTATGACCGACGATGTGGCCGGCCGGGTGATCAAGGCTGAGCAGGAGCGGATCCGATGCCTCCTCGACGTGGATCGCGGCACCTACGACCGCTTGCACGCCGCGGAGTACCGGTTGTGCAACCCGACCGGCACCGTGTGGACGAAGGCCGAATACCTGGATCTGCTCACCACCGGGCGGGTCGCCTACCGGGAACTGGAGCTGACCGGCGACGTGGACGCCATCGTCGGCACCGACGTCGTCGTCCTCCGCTACCGGTGCGTTATCGAACTCACCGTCGACGGCGCGGACATCCCGCGGCACGAGGCCTGGCACACCGACGTCTACACCAATGCCGGTGGCACGTGGCGTTGTGCCTGGTCGCAAGCCACCGGCATCCTGGACCTTCCGCCGGCCGCCCCCTGACCCAGCACGAGGAAGGGGAACCCGGGTTCAGCGGTAGTCGCGGGACGGGGCGGTGCCGCGCGCGGGGAGCGCCTCCAGGTGTTCGGCGCTGATGTTGAGCGCACCGGAGTGGGACTCCAGCATGCCGCGCACCAGCAGCGCGGTGCTGGAGCGGATGAGCGTGCGGTGGCGCCGGTCGAGGCCGGGGGTGACGGTGACGTTGACGATGCCGGTTTCGTCCTCCAGCGACAGGAAGGTGACCCCGCCGGCGGTCGGCGGGCGCTGCCGGTGGGTGATCACGCCGCCGACCAGCACGCGGGTGCCGTTGAGCACGGTGGGCAGCCGCGCCACGGTGAGCGCGCCGCGTTCGGTGAGCCGGGCGCGCAGCAGGTCGACCGGGTGCTGGTCGGGGGACAGGCCGGTGGTGTGCACGTCGGCGGTGAGCAGTTCGAGCGCGGTCATGCCGGGCAGGGCGGGTGGCGGGGTGGGTGCGGTGGTGCCCGGCAGCGCCCCGGGTTCGTCGCGGGCGGCGGCCCCGGCCGTCCACAGTGCACGGCGGCGCGAGGCGTCGAGCGGGGTCAGCGCGCCCGCGGTGGCGAGGTTTTCCAGCTGTGCGGTGGTCAGGCCGGTGCGGCGGGCGAGGTTGTCGATCCCGGTGAACGGGCTCCGGGCGCGTTCGGCGACGACGCGCTGGGCGACTTCCGCTCCCAGCCCGCGGATCTCGCCCAGGCCGAGGCGGACGGCGACACCGCCCCGGCTGGCGGGGTCGGGTTCGGTGGTGGTGTGGGCGAGGCTGCGTTCGATGTCGGGGCGGTGGACCAGCACCCCGTGGCGGCGGGCGTCGGCGACCAGGGATTGCGGGGAGTAGAAGCCCATCGGCTGGGCCCGCAGCAGCCCCGCGCAGAACGCGGCCGGGTGGTAGAGCTTGAGGAACGCCGAGGCGTAGACGAGGTGCGCGAAGGACATCGAGTGCGCTTCGGGGAAGCCGTACCCGGCGAACGCTTCGACCTGGTTGAAGATCTGGTCGGCGAGCTCACCGGTGACGCCGTTGGCCGCGGCCCCCTCGTAGAAGCGCTGCTTGAGCTGCGTCATCTTCCGGTGGGACCGCTTGGCGCCCATGGCGCGGCGCAGCTGGTCGGCTTCGGCCGGGGTGAACGAGGCGACGTCGACGGCCATCTGCATCACCTGTTCCTGGAACAGCGGCACCCCGAGGGTGCGGTCGAGCGAACGGGCGAGCAGGGGGTGCGCGTGCTGCCACTCCCCGCCGTTGCGCCGCCGGATGTAGGGGTGCACCGAACCGCCCTGGATGGGGCCGGGGCGGATGAGCGCGACTTCGACCACCAGGTCGTAGAACTCACGCGGGCGCAGCCGGGGCAGGGTGGCGAGCTGGGCGCGGGATTCCACCTGGAACACCCCGATCGCGTCGGCCGCGCAGAGCATGTCGTAGACCTTCGGATCGGCCAGGTCGAGGTGCGCCAGGTCGATCACCTCGTGCTCGTGCTCGGCGACCAGGTCGATGGTGTGGTGGGTGGCCGAGAGCATGCCGAGGCCGAGCAGGTCGAACTTGACCAGGCCGATCTCGGCGCAGTCGTCCTTGTCCCACTGCAGCACGGTGCGGTCGGCCATGCGGGCGTTCTCCACCGGCACGACCTCCGAGACCGGCTGGTCGGTGAGCACCATGCCGCCGGGGTGGATGCCCAGGTGCCGGGGCGTGCCCTCGAGCCCGGCGGCGAGGTCGAGCACCTCGCCGGGGATGTCCTGATCGGGATCGGCGCGGGCCGAGGCGAGCGTGCCCCAGGCGTCGAGGGTCTTGGCCCAGCGGTCGATCTGGCCGGGGGAGTAACCCAGGGCGCGGGCGGCGTCGCGGACCGCGGAGCGGTTGCGGTAGGTGATCACGTTGGCCACCAGTGCGGCGTTGCGGCGTCCGTAGCGGCCGTAGACGTACTGGATGACCTCCTCGCGGCGGTCGGATTCGATGTCGATGTCGATGTCCGGCGGGCCGTCGCGTTCGGGGGCGAGGAAGCGCTCGAACAGCAGCCCCCATTTCACCGGGTCGGCCTTGGTGATGCCGAGGGCGTAGCAGACCGCGGAGTTCGCGGCCGAACCGCGGCCCTGGCAGAGGATTCCGTGCTCGCCGCAGAACCGCACGATGTCCCACACCACCAGGAAGTAACCGGGGAAGCCGAGTTCTTCGATGAGCGCCAGTTCGTGTTCGAGCTGGCGGTAGGCCGCCGGGTTCGCCTCACGCGGGCCGTAGTGGCGGGCAGCGCCCTGCCAGGTCAGCTCCTGCAGGAAACTGTTTTCGGTGTGCCCGTCCTGGAGCGGGAACGGTGGCAGGCGGGGTGCGACCAGGCGCAGGTCGAAGGCGCACTCGACACCGAGCAGCGCGGCGTTCTGCACCGCGCCCTCGTACTGCGTGAAGATTTCGGCCATTTCCGCGCCGGACCGCAGGAAAGCGTCGTCACCGGCGCGCAGCCAGCCTTCCATCTCGGCGATGGTGCGCCGCGCCCGCAACGCCGCCACCGCCGGCGCGAGGGCCCGCCCGCGGGCCGGGGTGTGGTAGCGCACGCCCTTGGACGCGATCACCGGCAACTCGTGGGCCTTGGCGAGGGCTTCGAGGTCGTCGTTGTGCACGTCGTCCAGCGGCTCGCCGTAGGAGATCAGCTCGACCACCACGTGTTCGCGGCCGAACCGCGTGACCAGCTGCCGGAGCGCCCGGTCGGCGGCGGGCAGCCCACCGGCGAGGTAGGCGCGGCGCACCGCCCCGTGGTCCCCGCCGGTCAGGATCTTGACGTGCCCGGCCAGTTCGTCGACCACCTCGGTCCAGTCGTAGCGCGGCAGTCCCTTCTCGGCGTCGGCACGCAGGTGCGCCGAGGAGATCACCCGGCACAGCCGCCGGTAGCCCTCGGGGCCGCGCGCCAGTGCCAGCAGGTGTTCGCCTTCGGGATAGGCGACACCGGTTTGCTGCCGGGGCAGGTTCAGGCTCAGTTCGGCGCCGTAAACGGTGCGCACGCCCAGTTCCCGGGCGGCCTGGGCGAAGCGCACCGCGCCGTGGAAGCCGTCGGTGTCGGTCAGCGCGAGCGCGTCCAGTTCCAGCCGCGCGGCTTCCTCGACGAGTTCCTCGGGGGAGGAGGCGCCGTCGAGGAAGCTGAAGTGCGAATGGCAGTGCAGCTCGGCGAACGGCACGCGCTTGGCGGCGCCGGTGTGGTCGGGCATCCACCGGTCGCGCAGGTCCCGCGGTGGCACGTACAGCTCGCGCCGGTGGTTCGACGTGGGGCTGTCGCGCTCCATGCCCTCGGTGCGCCGCTGCCCGTCCAGCCGGGCCGCCAGGTCCTGCCAGCGCGAGCCCTCACCACCGTTGAACGACACTCCGGCGACACCCCTCCGCACTCGTGCTGTCGAGGGGAAGCCGACCGCAGTAGAACATACGAGCGAATCCTGCGACGGCAGCCGGGCGGATGTCAAAAGGGTCCACCCGGGCGGGGGAGGTCAGACGGTATGACCGTCTTCGGAGGGACCCGATTTGCCGTAACCTGGTTCTGTTGTCTGGCTGACGGGAGGGGGCGGATGAGCGTCGCGCTGCGGACCATGAGCACCCGGGACGCGCTCGTCGCCGAGGTGCGGCAGCGCATCCTCAGCGGCGACCTGAAGCCGGGGGAGCCGGTGACCGAGCACGCGCTGGCGGCCACCTTCGGCGTGGCGCGGCCGACGGTGCGCTCGGCGCTGCAGGAACTGCTGGCCAGGCACCTGCTGCAGAAGACGAACGCGCGGTCGCTGCGGGTGCCCGCCCTGTCCCGCGACGACGTGCGCGACCTGTTCTTCGTGCGCACCCCGCTGGAGCTGGAGGCGGTCCGCCGGATCGTCGGCGGTGACCTGTCCCTGGCCGGGGCGGAGGCGCGGCTGGCCGAACTGGAGGCGCTGCCGCCGGACGCGAGCTGGGGGGCCGGGGTCGACGCGCACACCGCCTTCCACGTGGCGTTGATCGCCTGCGCCGGCAGCGACCGGCTGAACCGCATCTACCCCGCCTTGCAGGAGGAGATGCAGCTCTGCCTGGCCCAGCTCAGCGGCTCGTACCCGGCGCCGGGGGACCTGGCCGCCGAGCACCGGCGGCTGCTGCGGGCGATCGGCTCCGGCGACCTGGTGCGGGCCACCGAGGAGATGCGCGAGCACCTCGGCCACGCGCTGCGCGGGCTGCTCGGCTGAGTCTTGCGATTCGGGCACTCGGTATAGCAGACTGACCGTAACTCGCGTGAGGGGACTTCCGGATGACCCGCTGGGCCACCTTCGACTGCTTCGGCACGCTGATCGACTGGCGGCACGGCATCGCCACCGGCGCCGAACTGCTCTACCCCGGCCGGGGCGCCGAGCTGCTGGAGGTCTACAACCGCCACGAGCCGCGGGTGCAGGCCGAGTACCCGGCGATGCGCTACCGCGACGTGCTCACCGAGTCGCTGCGCCGCACCGCCGCCGAAGCCGGGCTCGGCCTGCTCGACGACGACGCCACCGTGCTCGCCGACGGCATCCCGTACTGGCCGGTCTTCCCCGACGTCCGCGCCGCGCTCACCGAACTCCGTGACGCGGGCTGGAACCTCGCGCTGCTCACGAACTGCGACCGCGACATCATCGGCGAAACCCAGCGGCGACTGGCCGTGCCCATCGACGCCGTCGTCACCGCCGAGGACGCCGGTTCGTACAAGCCGAACCTGAACCACTTCCACCGGTTCGCCCGCTCCTTCGGCGCCACCAGCGGAAACTGGGTGCACGTCGCGCAGAGCTACTTCCACGACATGCGGCCCGCCCGCGAGTTCGGGGTGCCGCGCGTCTGGGTCAACCGGCACCACGACCCGAACGACCCGAACATCGCCGACGCGGTCGTGCCGGACCTCACCCAGCTCACCACCACGGTCGAGCGCGTTCGGCAGGCCGCCGGGTCGTAACGACGGCGCCCGATCGAAGCACGCACCGAACCGGGACCGCCGAGTTCCGGCGTGCTTAAGCTGCACCCATGAGCACGACGACGATCACGCGCGAAGTCAGCGACGGCATCCTCACCCTCACCCTGGACCGCCCCGGGCAGTTGAACGCGTTCACCGTCACCATGGCCGACGAGCTCGAAGCCGCGTTCACCGAGGTCAACGACGAGGACGAGGTGCGCGCGATCATCGTCACCGGGGCGGGGCGGGCGTTCTGCGCCGGGATGGACCTCAGCGCCGAGGGCAACGTGTTCGGCCTCGACGGCGAGCGGAGGCCCGGGCTGGCGGACCTGGCCGAACTCGACGACCCCGCACTGGCCAGGATCCGCGACACCGGCGGGCGGGTCACGCTGGCCATCCACAACTGCCGCAAACCGGTGATCGCCGCGATCAACGGGGCGGCGGTCGGCATCGGCGCGACGATGACGCTGGCCATGGACGCGCGGCTGGCCGCCACCACGGCACGCATCGGCCTGGTGTTCGGGCGGCTCGGCGTGGTGCCCGAGGCGGCGTCGACGTGGTTCCTGCCGCGCATCGTCGGCCTGGCCACCGCGCTGGACCTGGCCTACAGCGCCGAAATCCTCGACGCCGGCGCGAGTCGCGAAGCCGGGCTGGTGCGGTCGGTGCACGAGCCCGCCGAACTGCTCGGCGCGGCCAGGGCGCTGGCGGACCGGTGGACCCGCGGCCGGTCGGCGGTGGCCACCGCGCTCACCCGGCAGATGATGCGGCGCAACCCGGCGCTGCCGAACCCGGAGGACGCCCACCGGGTCGACTCGCTGGCGATGTTCTACACCAGCATCGGCGACGGCGCCGAGGGCGTGGCCGCCTTCCGCGAGAAGCGCGATGCCCGTTTCACCAGCCGAGCCTCGGACATGCCGCCGTTCTACGAGGACTGGCTGAACTCCACCCGCGAGCGCTGAACTACGCGAGGTCGGCGGGCCGGATCCGCAGCTTGGCGGCGATGCGGGCGAGGGCCTGCTGGTCGGCGGCGGTCAGCGGGTCCAGCACGAACTGCCGGACGGTGCGCAGGTGGGTGGGCGCGGCGGCGACCACCACCTCGTACCCGGCGTCGGTGAGGGCGGCGAGGGTGTACCGGCCGTCCTCCGGGTCGGGGGAGCGCTCCACCCAGCCGCGCTGCTCGAACCGCTTGACCACATTGGACAGCCGGGACAGCGAGCCGCTGGCCAGGTAGGCCAGCTCGCTCATCCGCAGGCGGCGGTCCGGTGCCTCGGAGATGTGGCTCAGCGCCAGGTACTCGAACAGGGTCAGGCCCGCGTCGTGCTGCAGCGGGGCCTCCAGGCGCCCCGGCAGCAGCAGGACCAGCGACACCAGCCCGGTCCAGGCTTCCTTCTCGGCCGGGGACAGCCACCGCGTCTCGTCCATGGCGGCACCCTACCCAGCACCCATGACTTTACGCGTGAAGTAAACTCGGGTACGGTTTACTTCAAGCTTGAAGTCCAATCGAAAGGGATCCCATGAGCGAGCCGGAGTTCTTCGCCACCCCCGGCTACGGCGAAACACAACTGACCGGGATGCATTACTCCCAGGCCGTCCGGATCGGCGACCGCGTCGAGATCTCCGGGCAGGGCGGCTGGGACGACGAGCTGAACTTCCCCGAAGACCTCGAAGAGGAGATCGTCCGGGCGTTCGAGAACGTCGAGCGGACCCTGGCCACGGCCGGGGCCACCTGGCGTGACGTGGTCGCGGTGAACTCGTACCACGTCCCGGAGACCCCGGGCTTCATCGGCGAGACGCACAACCGCGTCATGGTGGCGCAGTTCCGCGAGCGCATGGGCGACCGGGCGCCCATCTGGACCGAGATCGGCGTGCCCGCGCTCGGTGCGCCGAAGATGCGGGTCGAAATCCGCGTCACCGCCGTCGTCGGCGGCTGAGCCCTAACCGGAGGTGCGCAGCGCGGCGGTGAGCACACCCCCGGCGGCACGCAGGAACAACTCCCGCAGCTCCGCCTCGCTGACGTCCGGTTTTTCCAGCCACTGCGCCAGCACGGCCTCGACGAAGGCGATCCAGCCGTGCACGGCGTGGCGCAGCACCGGGGTGCCGGGCAGGGGCGGCTTGCCGAGTTCGGCGCCGGTCCGCCGCAGCCCGTCGAGCATCATTTCGGCCTGGCGGTCGCGGGCCGCCTGCAGGATCGCCCGCAGCTCGGGGTCGGCGCCGGTGTTCTGCGCGAGCAGCAGCCGGGTGCTCTCGCCGTACTCCTTGGCCCAGGCGATCACCGCGTCCAGCACCGCCGCGGTCCGCTCGCCGGCGGGCAGGCCGGGGTCGGGGGTCGTCCTGGCGGCGAGGTCGTCGCCGGCGGCGCGCACGATCTCCAGGTACAGCGCGCGTTTCCCGGTGAAGTAGTAGTACAGCAATCCCTTGGCCAGCCCGGCTTCCGCGGCGATGTCGTCGATCGACACCGCCTCGTAGCCGCGCCGGGCGAACAGCCGGGTCCCGGCCTCGAGCAGCGCGCGCTCGGGGTCGGGCTGGGCGGTGCGCCGCCGCGTGCGGGAGGGCCGGGTCACCCGCGGACCCTACCCGGGTCGAATCCCGGTCGAACCGTTGACCAGGATTCAAACCCGCCAGTAACCTCCGCGTGACCCATCTCACCCCGGAGCTGATCATGGCCTCGAAACGACGACGTTTCGCCCTGTCCGCCGCGGTGGCGCTGGCCACCGCCCTGCTGGTCTCCCCGGCGGCTTCGGCCGCCGAACCCCTCGGCCGCTACGTCGCCCTCGGCGACTCCTTCACCTCGGGCCCGTTGATCCCCAACCAGGTTTCCCTGCCCTGCCTGCGGTCGGACCGCAACTACCCCTCGCTGGTGGCCGCCGAACTGGGCCCCGCCGAGTTCACCGACGTCAGCTGCGGCGGGGCGACCACCCGCGACCTGACCGGCCGCCAGTTCGGCTTCGTGCCCCCGCAGTTCGACGCCCTGACCGAGGACACCGACCTGGTCACCATGGGCATGGGCGGCAACGACGTCGGCTTCGGCGAGATCGTGGTGACCTGTTCCGTGCTCGCGGTCACCGACCCGGGTGGGGCGCCGTGCGAGCAGCACTACACCGCCGGCGGCACCGACCAGCTGCGTGAGCGGTTCGAGCAGTTCGCGCCGAAGCTGGGCGAAGCGATCGAGGGCATCCGCGCGCGGGCGCCGCAGGCGCGGATCGTGCTCGTCGGTTATCCGGCGATCCTGCCGGAAAGCGGTGGCTGCTTCCCGATCGTGCCGATCGCCAGTGGTGACGTGTCCTATCTGGACGGTGTGGAGCAGGCGCTGAACGAGGTGGTCGCCGAGCAGGCGGAGACACACGGCGCCGAGTACGTCGACACCTTCACCGGCAGCCGTGGCCACGACGTGTGCACCCCGCCGGGCACCAAGTGGGTCGAAGGGCTGTTCCCGACCTCGATCGCCGCCCCGGTGCACCCGAACCTGCTCGGCATGCGGGCCGGCGCCGAGGCGGTGCTGGCCCACCTCGGCTGAGGGGGTGGCCGGCTCGCGGGGGGCGGGGGGCGATACCCCCGCGAGCCGGCCGGTCTCCCCGGTGCGGCGGCCTCAGCTACCCCACAGGACCGGGTTCTTGCGGTAGGCGTCGCCCGTGTTGAACGCGGCCACCGCGATCACGGCCCCGTCCTTGCCGCCGTAGAGCACGCAGCTGTCGTACTTCTGCCCCGGCGTCTTGAACCCGTCGCGGGGCGCGTTGACCGAGTCGCAGGTGGGCGTGTCGCCGATCAGCGCCATGCCGCCGGACCTGCCGCCGGCTTCCAGGCCGCGCAGCGAGACCGGCAGCCCGGCCAGGTCGTCGCCCTTGACGTATTCGATGCTGAACTTCAGGTAGTACGGCGTGACCCCGGCGACCTGGTCGGCCGGGAACTGCTCGAGGTCGGCGGGCACGCCCGGCTCGATCGAGGTCACCGTGAGCGCCACGGTGCCGAAGCGTTCCTCGTTGTAGTCCACCGGCAGCACGGCCCGCTCACCGAACTTCAACCGCATACCGGGGCTGGTGTGCCCGTCCGCCGTGGTCGGCTCCGCCGGGGTGGGCGTGGCTGACGTGCTCGCTGGTCTGGCCGCCTCGGCGGTGTCCTCGGTCTTGGCGCCGCAGGCGGCGAGCGCCAGGACGAGAAACCCGGTGGCGGCGAGGGAAAGGGCGCGCTGCACTGTGCTGGGTTCTCCTCGGGTGGTACGTGGAACTGCGCGTGACGCTAGTCCGGGGAGCGAGGCCGTGGTGTCACCCGTTCACACCACAGACGACGTCAGGGTGTCTCGCGGAACAGCCCGTCGAGCAGCACCCGCACCAGGCGCCGGGCCGGTTCGGTGCGGTCCACCGGGGCCGGGCCCGCGGTCAGCGCGGCTTCGAGCATTTCGAACAGCAGCGCCAGGTCGGCTGGCTGGATGTCGCGGCGCAGCGTGCCCTGGCGCTGGGCCTCGTCGAAGGCGGGCCGCAGCACGCCGATCAGCGCGTGGGTGTACTGCCGCTGGCTGCGCTCGGGCAGTTCGCGGAACAGGCGGACCAGCGAGCGGCGCTCGGCCTGCAGGCACAGCACGGTGTCCAGCAGTTCGCGGAACGACGGGCGCTGCCGCACCACCTGCTTGAGCGCGGACAGGTGCTCGGCGGCCACCGCCAGCGCCAGCGCGTTGCGGTCGGGGAAGTGCCGGTAGACCGTGGCGCGGCCGAGCCCGGCCCGCCGGGCGACCTCGTCCAGCGCCACCACACCGGTGCTTTCACTGAACGCCTGATCGGCCGCCCGCAGGATGGTTTCCCGGTTGCGGCGGGCGTCCACACGGCGCATGGGGCAACAGGCTACTCACGAGTAGTGAGACGGGCAATCCGTACAGTCTCTCGTTTTTGCTCCCTACTGTCGCTGTTGGTAATCGACTCGTCCCACGCCAGGAGGACCCGCCCGTGCCCAGCTTGAGCCGGCGTTCGGTGTTGTTCGGGGCGGCCGCCGCCACCGGGTTGTCCGTGACCGGCACCGGCAGCGCGCCGGCCCGCGTCCCGGTCACCCGCGAAGAGCACCGCGTGGTGGTCGTCGGCTCCGGCTTCGGCGGCGGGGTGACCGCGCTCCGCCTGGCTCAGGCGGGTGTCCCGGTGCTGGTGCTCGAACGCGGGCGGCGGTGGCCGACCGGCCCCGGCGCCGAGACGTTCCCGCACGCCACCTCACCGGACAAGCGCATGTTCTGGCTGGGTTCGGCGCCCTCGCTGCCCGGCATCCCGCCCGTGCCGTTCGAGCCGTGCACCGGGTTGCTGGAACAGGTGTCCGGCCGGGGCATGAGCATGGTGTGCGCCGCGGGTGTCGGCGGTGGTTCGCTGGTGTACCAGGGCATGACGCTGCAACCCACCGCGGAGCTGTTCGAAGCCTGCTTCCCCGAGCAGCTGGACTACGCCGAGATGGACCGCGTCTACTACCCGCGCGTCGCCGGGATGCTGCGGGTGCGGACCGCGCCGGACGAACTGATCAACAGCGGCACCTACGCCGCGGCACGGGTTTTCGCCGCCGGCGCGAAGAAAGCCGGATACCCGGTGTCGAAGATCCCGATGCCGATCGACTGGACCTGCGCACTGCGGGAGCTGGACGGCGAAATGCCACCGTCCTACACCAACGGCGACTGCGCGCTCGGCGTGAACAACGGCGGCAAGCACTCGGTGGACGTGACCTACCTCGCCGCCGCGGAAGCCACCGGCCGCTGCACGGTGGTCACCCAGCACAACGTCACCGACGTGGCGCGGGCCGCCGACGGCCGGTGGGAGCTCACCGTGGACCGCATCGACACCCGCGGCACGGTGCTGGAGAAGAAGGTGCTCGCCGCGAAGGCGCTGGTGCCGGCCGCCGGCACGGCGAACACCACCCGCCTGCTCATGCGCGCGGCGGCCCACGGCGGCATCCCCGGCCTGCCCGGTGCACTCGGCGGCGGCTGGGGCAGCAACGGCGACCGCGTCTACACCTGGACCGATCTCGCCGACGACTTCGGCGCCCCGCAGGGCGGCCCGGTGGTCTACGGCAGCAAAGAGTGGGACGACCCGGCGCTGGCCAACACCGTCATCCAGGCGTCCCTGCCACCGCTGCCGGACCTGCGGACCACCGTGCTCGTCGGCTTCGGCATCAGCCAGACCCGCGGGCGGTTCGTCTACGACCCGGCCGAGGACGACGCCGTGCCGCACTGGCCGGCCGGTGGTGACCGCGAGCTGGGCCGCCGCATCCACGAGCGGATCTCGGCGCTCGCCGGGCCGCTGAGCGTGCTGGTGGACACCACCGCGATCGCGCCGGCCACCTGGCACCCGCTCGGCGGCGCGGCCATGGGCTCGGTGTGCGACCTGGAGGGCCGGGTCCTCGGGCAGCGCGGGCTCTACGTGCTCGACGGGGCGCTGATGCCGGGCACCACCGCCGCCTGCAACCCGTCGATGACCATCGCCGCGGTGGCCGAACGGGCGCTGGACCGCCTGGTCACCACCGACGTCGGCACCGTGTTCTGACAGGAATACCGGGCTCAACGAGGAGTTCAGAAGATGCGCAGCTTCCGGAAGACGTGGCGGGCGTTCGTGGTCGTGGTGCTCGCCGCGCTGTCGGTGTCCGCCGCTCCCGCGCTGGCGGCCGCCCCACCGCAGGGCCCGCCGGGCGACGCCTTCTACACCCCGCCGGACCCGTTGCCGCCGGGGGAGAACGGCGACGTGATCTGGTGGCGCGAGCTGCCCGGTCAGCTCGGTGTCCGCGGGTACCTGGTGCTGTACCGGTCGACCTCGGCCACCGGCACGCCGATCGCGGTGTCGGGCCGGGTGCTGGTGCCCGCCAGGGCGTGGACCGGCGGCGGTGCACGCCCGATCGTGTCGGTGGCCAGCGGCACCCGCGGCATCGGCGACTCGTGCGCGCCGTCGAAGTTCCAGCCGGACTACGAGAAACCGCTGTTCATCGACGCCATGCTGCAACGCGGCTGGGCGGTGGCGATCACCGACTACGAAGGGCTCGGCACACCCGGACGGCACACCTACGTGGTCGGCCGGTCCGAGGGGCGGACGGTGATCGACGCGGTCCGCGCGGCGACCCGGCTGCCCGCCGCCGGGCTGGCCGCGGGTGGTCCCGTGGCGTTCTCCGGTTACTCCCAGGGCGGCGGGGGAGCGGCGTGGGCCGGGGAACTCGCCCCCGAATACGCCCCGGAACTCGAGGTCGCCGGAATCACCGCGGGCGGCACCCCGGCCGACCTGACCGCGGTCTCGGAATTCCTCGACGGCAGCATCGGGTTCGGCTTCCTGCTGCTCTCCGCGCTCGGCCTGGACGCGGCCTACCCGGAACTGGACCTGCCCGACTACCTCAACGCCAAGGGGCGCGAACTGTACGAAACCCAGCAGGGCGCCTGCGTCGACGCGGTGTTCGGCTACGCCTTCGGGCGCATCGCCGACTACACCACCAGCAATCCGCTGACCCAGCCGGACTGGCAGGCGCGCCTGGCCGAGAACGAACTCGGCAACCGGGCCCCGGAGGCGCCGATCTACCTGTTCCACGGCGTGGTCGACGAAATCATCCCGCTGGCGCAGGCACAGGCGCTGCGCTCGAAGTACTGCGCCGCCGGGGCCGGCGTCACCTGGGGCACCTTCGCCGGCGAGCACGTGACCACGATGGTCTTCTCCGCCGGTGACGTGCTCGGTTACCTCGCCGACCGGTTCGCCGGCAAGCCGGTGCAGAACAACTGCTGACCCGTCAGCTCGCCCGGGGAACCGCGCCGCCGGTCGGTGGGCGCGGTTCCCGCAGCGCCCGCGCCGACCACCGGCCGTCCTCCTGGCGCACCTCGATCGGGTGCTCGAAGGCGGCGGAGACGTGCTCCGTGGTGACGGTGGTGCCGACCGGCCCGGCCGCCACCACCCGGCCACCGGCCAGCAGCAGGGCGTGGCTGGTGGTCACCGGCAGCTCTTCGAGGTGGTGGGTGACCAGGATCGACGCCACCCCGGGGTGGGTCTGGTCGAGCAGGTCGACGGTCTCCAGCAACTGCTCGCGGGCGGCCACGTCGAGCCCGGTCGACGGCTCGTCGAGCAGCAGCAGCCGTGGACCGCAGACCAGCGCCCTGGCCAGCAGCGCCCGGCCGCGTTCCCCCTGCGACAGCGTCGGCCAGCGGTCCTCCGCCTGCCCGCGCAGGCCCAGCACCTCGATCAGCGCGTCGGCCTCGGTGACCTCTTCCGGCGCCGGCCGCCAGCGCGGTGGCAGGTCGATGGTGCCGGTGAGCCCGGTCAGCACCACCTCCCGCACGGTCAGCGGTGAGCGCAGCGGGTGACGCGGGTTGACGTGGCCGATGGTGCGGCGCAGCGACTGGAGGTCGACCCGGCCGAGTTGCTCGCCGAGCACGTGCACGGTGCCCGTGGTGGGGTGGGTCAGCGCCCCGCAGAAGCCGAGCACGGTGCTCTTGCCCGCCCCGTTCGGGCCGAGCAGCGCCCAGTGCTCACCACGCCGCACGGTCAGGCTGACGTCGGTCAGGATCTGCTTGCCCTGGCGGCGGAAGGTGACCTCACGCAGTTCCAGTACGGCGGTGCTCATGAAAAAGCCTGCTTCAATCCGGTGAGGTGGGCGCGGCTGGCGTCGGCCGCCGCCGCGGCGTCCCGTGCGGCGATCGCGTCGGCCAGCTCCGCGTGCGCGGCGTCGTCGGCTGCGGGTGAGTCGAGCGGGCGCACCCGGAGCATGTCGATCATCGCCTTGCGGACGCGGGGGACGAAGCTGTCGAACAACTCGGCCAGCACGTCGTTGTGCGCCGCGGTGACCACCGCGCGGTGGAAGTCCATGTCCGCGTCGACGTGCTCCTCGATGCCGCGGCCCTGCCACTGGCGCCTGACCAGCGCGCGCTTGATCGCCCGCAGGTCGACCGGGGTGCGCCGCCCGGCCGCGAGCGCGGCGGCCTCCGCTTCGATGGCGATCCGCGCTTCGAGCACCGAGACCACCGAGGCACGCCGGAGCACGGCGTCCCAGTCCTCGGTGACGTCGAGCGCGGTGACGAACACCCCGGATCCCTGCCGGGAATCGAGCACGCCCTTGCCCGCAAGTTCGCGGACGGCCTCGCGCAGCGTCGACCGGCCGACGCCCAGCTGGGCCGCCAGGGTCGCTTCGCCGGGGAGCTTGTGGCCCAGCGGCCACCGGCCGGAGCGGATGTGCTCCAGCAGCACGTCCGCGGTCTGGGAGGTCAGCGGCCGGCGTTGCACGGAAGGGGACACGCCCCGACGGTAGCACTCAGCTTGTCTGAGGAGTTACCGGCGGCGGGGCCTGCCGCGCCGCGGCGGGGTGCGGCGGGCCGGCTTCCGGGGTTCGGCCTTGACCCTGGGCTTGGGCTCGGCGGGCTCCGGCCGGCGGCCGCGGGTGCTGTTGACCGTCCGGCCGCGCACGATCCCGATGAACTGCTCCATCAGGTCGGTGGTCTCCTCCTCCAGCCACGACAGCGCCACCCGCGATTCGGGGGCCCCGGTCAGCGGGCGGTAGGTGAGGTCGCGGCGGTGGTGAAGGCGGGCCAGGGACTGCGGCACCACCAGCAGGCCGACCCCGGCGGCGACCAGTTCGACGGCGTCGGCGGTGCTGGCCGGGCGTTCGAGGGCCGGGCGGCCGGGCGGACGCGCCCAGTCGAGGGTGTCGTCGAGCGGGTGCAGCAGGACCTCGTCGGCCAGGTCCTGCGTGGACACCTCGTCGGCGGCGGCGGTGAAGTGGTCCTTCGGCACCACGACCACGGTGGTCTCGGTGTAGAGCGGGATCGCGTGCAGGCCGGTGCGGTCGACCGGCAGGCGCAGCAGGGCCGCGTCGGCCTCGCGGTCGCGGACCTTGGCCTCGGCTTCGGCGGGCGCCACCTGCAGCAGGTGCAGCGGGACGCGGGGCAGCCGTTCCGCCCAGGTGCGCACCCACTTGCCCGGGGTCACCCCCGGCACGTACGCGAGGCTGAACGATTCGGTCACGGCGGCCAGATTACCGGGCGTGACCGGGCTGGTTACCCTGGACCGCATGACGTCGCACAAGACCCCTCAGACGATGAAGCCGGCGACCGCGGCGAAGAAGCTGGGCGTTTACCTCGAAGCCACCCCGGCGGAGTTCCAGGAGGGTGTCGTTTCCCGCGACGAGCTGAACGCCCTGCAGGCGGACCCGCCGGAATGGCTGCGGGACCTGCGCCGCGACGGCCCGCACCCGCGGTCGGTCGCCGCCGCCAAGCTCGGCATCTCGATCGGCGGCCTCACCCGCGCCGGTCTCACCGCTCCGCTGACCACCGAGCAGATCGACGCGCTCAAGGCCGAACTCCCGGACTGGCTCGTCCGCGAACGCGCCACCCAGGCCGAATTCCGCGCCGAAACCGCCCGCGCGAAGGAAGCCTCCTCGAAGACTTCCTGACCCCGCGCCGCCTCAGACGCTGCGCAGCACCGAGACGACCACACCCAGGATCACCGCGCGATCTCCGTCGATGACCTCGTAGGCGGGGTTCCGCGGTTCCAGGTAGACGTGACCACCGCGCCGGCGGTAGACCTTCACCGTCGCCTCGTCGTCGATCATGGCGGCGACGATCTGGCCCGAATGCGCTTCGGGCTGCTGGCGGACCACCACGGTGTCCCCGTCGCAGATGGCGGCGTCGATCATCGAATCGCCGCGGACCTGCAGGCCGAACACGGTGCCGCGCCCGGCGAACTGCCGGGGCAGCGTCAGCACCTCGTCGACGTGCTCGTCGGCGGCGATCGGGGTGCCCGCGGCGATGTGGCCGACCACCGGCACGCTCACCGAGCCGCCGGCCTCCTGGCCACGCGAGCCGCGCAGGAACAGGCGCACGTCCATCGGCCGCGAGACCGTGGTGCCGCGCCGCAGGAAACCCTTCTCCTCCAACGCCGCCAGGTGCTTCGACACCGACGACGAGGACCGCAGGCCGACCGCGTCCCCGATCTCGCGGGTGCTGGGGGAGTAGCCGTACCGGTTCACCCAGTCCTGGATGGTGACCAGGATCCGTTGCTGGCGCTCGGGCAGGGCCGAGGCGTCCAGGTGCTCCAGCTCGTCGAAATCGTAGGCGGTCACCCGGAGATGGTAGCCCCACCTCCACTGTGGACCCGGCGCACCGCGCCGTACCACCGCTCACCGACCGGTTCACCCGCGAGGTTCCAGCTCCACGAGACGGCCGGCGTGACCCGGAAGAAGGTCCCCGGCCCGACCACGCCGACCCGTTCCTCGGGCGCACCCGCCCACCCGTGGACGCGGATCCCCCTGGCGACGAACGGTTCCATCGACACCAGGTCGTCGACCACCAGCGCCACCCGCTCGTGCCCGCCCGCCACGTTGCGGAACTTGCGGGTGTGCACCGCGGTGGCGCCGCCGCCGATCCAGAAGCCGGTGCCGTCGAACTCGAACGCCACCGGCACCACGTCCGGCTGCCCGTCCGCCGCGACGGTGGACAGCCGGGCCAGTGGCTGCGAGCGCAGGTACGCGATTTCCTCTTCGCTGAACGCCATGACCGGTCAGTGTGCCGGACGCACCGCGAAGTCGTCGAAGGCAGCCGCCGCCTCGAAGACCCGGACGCCGTTCGCGCCGCTGGGGAAGGTGCCGTCGGCGACGCTGAGCTTCGGCGCGGTCAGGTCGTCGACGTACACCCGGATGGCCGGGCCGACCGCGGTCACCCGGAGGTGGTGGCTCCGCCCGATGGCCCCGGCCAGCGGAGCCGACGCCAGTTCCGTCCACGAGTTGTCGGCGCGCCCGAGCACGACCCGGCCCGACGCGCTGATCCCGGCGTAGTAACCCTGGTAGCTGTCCGTGCCGACGGCGGCTTCGCGTACCCGGAACACCACACCGGCATCGCCGCGGCTGGCGGTCAGCCGCACGCGGGTGTCCTGCGTGAAATCGCCGAAGTTGGTGTCCAGCAACGCCTTCCCGCCCGCCGAGCGGCTCGCCGCCAGCTGCTCGGCCCGGACCGCCCACTGCCCGCCGTGGGTCTTCCAGCCGAAGGTGTTGCCGTCGGCGAAGTTGTCCTGCACCTTCATGGTGATCCGCGCGATGGTGCCGTCGGGGTTGAAGTTCATCCGGTCGTAGGCCAGCTGCCGGTGGTTGCCGTCGGTCTCGCTGAGCGGGCGGCGGTGGTAGACGATGTACCAGATGTCGGTGCCGGGCACGTTGAGCACCGAGTTGTGCCCCGAGCCGCGGGCGACCGCCGGGTCCTGCGCGAGCACCCGGTCCAGCTTGGTGAACGGCCCGGTCGGCGAATCGGCCATGGCGTAGGAGACCGAGTAGTTCGGCCCGGTCCAGCCGCCTTCGGACCACATCAGGTAGTACTTGCCGTTGCGCTTGAACATCTGCGAGCCCTCGACGTACTCCGGTGTCGGGGTGATCTCGCGGAAGGTGCTGCCGTCCTCGAAGGTGCCGAGGCTGGTCATGTCGGCGTTCAGCTTGACCACGTTGGCGTGCCCCCAGCCGCCGTAGTACATGTACGCCTGCCCGTCGTCGTCGATGAAGACGTCCTGGTCGATGGGCTGCGCGCCGTTGTGGAACCGGTCGATCAGCGGGTGGCCGAGCGCGTCGCGGTACGGGCCCTCCGGGCGGTCGGCCACGGCCACGCCGATGCCGCCGTGTTCGGCGTCGCTCTGGATGTCGTTGGCCGCGAAGTAGAGGAAGTACTTGCCGTCGCGCTCGATCGGGGCCGGGGCCCACACCGCGTACTTCGCCCACGACACGTTCTCGGTGGTCAGCACGTTGCTGTGCTTGGTCCAGTGCACCAGGTCCGTCGAGGAGAACGCGTCGAGGTGCGTCTGCTCGGCGTAGCGCCGGGAGGTGGTCGGGAAGACCCAGTAGGTGTTGCCGTAGATGGCCACGTCCGGATCGGCGTACCAGCCGTCGACGAACGGGTTGCCCGCTTCGGCGGTGCCGTAGTCGGGCACCGCGGCGGAGGCGGGGGTGACGGCCCCGAGCACCAGTGCGCCGGACGCGAACAGGGCGGTCAGCGCCCGGGAGGCGGATCTGAACGGAAGAGCGGTCATCTTCGGCAGCTCCTGCACACTATTCAACAACAACGAACATCTTCGGTGAAGATTGCACGACTTCCGACACGGCGGTCAAGGACCGGCCGCGTGATAGGTTGCGGACGCCAGGCGAGGGAATCCGGTGTGAATCCGGAGCTGACGCGCAGCGGTGAGCGGCGACGAGCGGAACAGCGGCCACTGGACCCCGGTCCGGGAAGGCGTTCCGCCCGGACGACCCCGAGTCCGAAAACCTGCCGGCACCCCGGCGCGGCCGGGGCCACCGACCGTTCGGGCTCCGCGTGACGAGCCCCTCGACGCAGGGATTCCCGTGCCGAAGATCCGCTCCGCCCACCTGCTGCTCGCCGCCGCCCTGGTCCTGCCGGGCTGCGCCGGCGGGAATGCCACCGACCCCGCCGCCCGGACCGTGGAGAACTGCGGCCACCGGGTGTCGGCGGCGAAACCGCCCGAGCGCGCCGTCGCGTTGAACCAGGGGACCGCCGAGATCATGCTCTCGCTGGGCCTGGCCGACCGGATGGCGGGCACCGCCACCTGGACCGACCCGGTGCTGCCCGCGCTCGCCGCGGACAACGCCAAGGTGCCGCGCCTGGCCGAGAACAACCCGTCCTTCGAAGCCGTGCTCGCGGTCGAGCCGGACTTCGTGGCGGCCTCGTTCGTCTCCACGCTCGGTGAAGGCGGGGTGGCCACCCGCGAGCAGTTCGAGCAGCTCGGCGTGCCGGCCTACGTCTCACCGTCCGACTGCCTCAAGGACAACAACGCCGGTGGTGACGGCGCCCGCACCGAACCGCTGACCATGGAGGTCGTCTACACCGAGATCCGCCAGCTGGCCACGTTGTTCGGGGTGGAGGCACGCGGGGAGCAGCTGGTCACCGAGCTGGCGGGGCGGATGGAACGCGCGGCGATGCGGGCGGACGGGGTGAGCCTGCTGTACTGGTTCGCCAACGCCGAATCCCCCTACCTGGCCGGGTGCTGCGGGGCACCCGGCGTGATCACCACCACGCTCGGCGCGCGCAACGTCTTCGACGACACCCGCGACGAGTGGCCGCAGATCAACTGGGAGACCGTCGCCGACCGGAATCCGCAGGTGATCGTGCTCGGGGACCTGACCCGCCGCTCGCAGACCGCGGAAACCGGGGAGGCGAAGATCGCCTTCCTCGAATCCCAGCCGGTCACCAAGGACCTCGACGCGGTGAAGAACAAGCGCTACGTGCTGCTCAGCGGGCAGGCGATGAACCCGTCGCTGCGGACCGTGGACGGCACCGAGCAGGTCGCCGAAGCGCTGCGGAAGTTCGGGCTCGCGGGGTGAGGCGGCCGCGCACCGGGTCGCAGGTGGCCTGGTTCTGCGTCGTGGGGCTCGGCGTGCTGGTGGTCTCGATCGCGGTGGCGATCACCATCGGCCCGGCCGGTATCGGCGTCGGCGAGGTGTATTCGACCGTGCTCGCCCACCTCGGCCTGGGTGAGCCGGTGCTCAGCCCGCTGCGGGACGGCATCGTGTGGCACCTGCGGCTGCCGCGGGCGCTGCTGGCCGCGGTCTGCGGGGCCGGGCTCGCCGTGTGCGGGGTGGTGATGCAGTCGCTGCTGCGCAACCCGCTGGCGGACCCGTTCGTGCTGGGCGTGTCCTCCGGCGCGTCGACCGGGGCGGTGCTGGTGGTGGTGCTCGGCGTGGGCGGCGGCGTGGTCTCGCTGTCCGCCGGTGCCTTCATCGGGGCGGCCATCTCGTTCGCGCTGGTGCTGCTGCTCAGCGGGGTGCTCGGCGGCAGCACCGACCGGGTGGTGCTGTCCGGGGTCGCCGCGATGCAGCTGTTCTCCGCGCTCACCTCGTTCATCGTGCTCACCGGCGCCGACCCGGAAACCACGCGCGGGGTGCTGTTCTGGCTGCTCGGCTCGTTCGCCAGCGCCTCCTGGGCCGAGGTCGGCGTCGGGGCGGTGGTGCTGGCCGTGGCGCTGGCGGTGTGCTTCGGGCACGCCCGCGCGCTGGACGTGTTCGCCCTCGGCCAGGACACCGCCGCCGCGCTGGGCGTCTCGGTGGCGCGCACCCGGATCGTGCTGCTGTGCGCCACCGCGTTGCTGACCGCCGCCCTGGTCAGCGCGGTCGGGGCGGTCGGTTTTGTCGGGCTGGTGCTGCCGCACGCGGCCAGGGCGCTGACCGGCCCGGGCCACCGCCGCCTGCTGCCGGTGACGGCGGTCGCGGGCGCGGTGTTCCTGGTCTGGGTGGACACGCTGGCGCGCACCGCGCTGGACCCGCGTGAGGTGCCGGTCGGGGTGGTCACCTCGATCATCGGCGTGCCCGCTTTCGTCGTTGTGCTGTACCGGACTTCGAGGCCGCGGGATCGCGCCGGCCAGGTCCGTCCGAAGTAGACCCGAGCGCAACGGCGTTGCCGGAGCACCATGTGCTGGTTTCACGGCCGGGACCGGTCCCGCACCGGGTGGTGTCTACTGTGAGCCATGATCCGAACAGCCGTCGTCGTGCTGCTGGTGGCGGGCCTGCTCGCCGCGTGCGGGGAACCGGCACCGCCGGCCACCTCCACACCACCACCGGCGACTACCGCGGCCACCTCGTCCGACCCGGCGCCGCGGCAACACCTCCTGGAGCTGGAGGTGACCGGCACCGCCACCCTGTCCCTCACCTTCACCTTCGACGGGAAGGTCAGCGAGGAGAACGGGGTCACCCTGCCCTGGCGCAAGACGGTCGAGGTCCCCTACGGCACCGGCCGCCACGAATTCACGTTGACCATGCGGCACAGCGGCGGCACCCTGGCCGCGACGGCCACGGTCGACGGGAAGCCGCTGACGCAGACCGGGGGCAGCGGGTCACCCGGCAGCACCAACACCGCCAACCTGTCCGGCAGCTTCACCGACTGACCAGGGAAGGGCCGGACGCGGCACCGGCAAGGGAAAACCGGGCTTGTTCGGGACGAAACCGGGGCTCGCCGCGCGGATCAGCGATCGGCGTCCCGGCCGGGCAGGACGCGGCTGGTGCCGATGGAAAAGCCGATCGCCGCGCCGCCCCCGGTTCGGTTCCTGGCGAACGCCGCTCCGCCGTGGGCTTCGGCGATGCCGGCCACGATGGCCAGGCCGAGCCCGGAGCCGGGCAGCGATCGTGAGGTGTCCGCGCGGTAGAAGCGGTCGAAGAGCCGGTCGAGGTGCTCGGTGCCGCCTTCCCAGAGGTACAGCGCGCGGACCGGATCACCGCCCTCCCCGAAGTACGGCTGCCACGAGGTGAGCACGTGGTAGATCCGCCCGCCGACGATGCCGAACGGCACCGCCCACACCGCGATGTCGGCCACCACACCGGGTTCGCCACCGCGCTGGACCCGCCGCCGGGTGAGCCACACGGCCACGAGCACGCCGGCGATGATGCAGCTGCCGTAAGCCCGCAGAGGTATCGGCCCGAGTTGCCAAACCCCTGCGCCGGACTCGGAATCACGGCAAGAACCAAGGTTCCCCCCAGAATTCCCGCGACGACCTGACCACAGTTCCCGGCCTTTGTCAGCAGTTGCCCGAGAATCTCGAAAGTCGGTCTTCCGCGCTGCACCCGCCCGTTGCCGACGGGTATACGGCTATGGGTTTCGTGACGCGTGTCCTCCGGGCACCACGGATGCGCAGCCCCCTCGGCAGGAACCCGTCATCGAGTGTGCTCCGGGAGCACCGTGCCCAGCATGTGTCCAAGGGGAAGCCGGGCTCGTTCGTGGGGGCGACCGCCTGGCGCAGGGCGAGGGCGGTGTCGGCATTTCGATTTTCCGCGCGTCGAGCTGACCGGGGAGGTCGTGTTCATGCTCGGCCAGTGCCGGGTTTCCACCGGGTGGTGCCTGAAGGGGAGACCAGCACGATGTCGCCGTTCTCGTCGTATCGCGCGTCCGCCACATCTCGCACGGTCTGCAGGAGCACGCCCCGGCTGTCGTGTTCGTAAGCTGTTCCCGCCAGCAGAACCAGGAAATTCTCGCCGCCGAGGTCCGCGCGGATCCGGGCTTCGTCGCCGTATTCCTGCCGCCACAAAACCTCACCATCGAGGCCGGTGGTGACCAGGAGGGTGCGGTAGCCCGATCCGGTCAGCCCGTACTGGGCCACCACGGCCGCGTGCTCGGTGAATGCGCAGTCCCCGCCCGATTCCAGGCCGGGGATCGCCACACGGGTACCGTCTCGCAGAGCTATCAGGGTGGGCACCGGGTCGGAGACCACGACGTGGCGACCACCCGCATTGGCGCAGCCGAACAGCGTGCTGCTCTGCGCCGTCCAGTCTGTGGGTTCCCAGGCGGTTCCCCGGTGGAACGTGCGTACCGTGTAGCCCGAACCCCCGGTGTTGGCGACCAGCGCGATGGCAGCGCGGTTGTCGTTGGACGCCCGCCACGTCGTCCGTGTCCCGTCGACATCGACCTGCCGGCGTGTGGAGCCACTGGTGGACAGCAATGTCACCCGGTCACCAGCCGGGCGAACCTCTTGTACGACAGCGTCACCGGTGGCCGAGAGAAGGGTCGAGCCGGCGGTGAGGCCGGTGGCCGCCACGTCGGCCTTGCCGAGGGCGGTCGCCGGGACATCGATCCCGCTCACCGTTCCACTGGACGCGACGGCGTCGGGGCACTGGCGTGCACAAACCACCGCGGGCTGGGCCGCAGCCAGGTCGTTGCGTTCCCAGGCCCGGGTACCGAACCGGTCCGTCCCGCGCAGGGTGTCGGGCGCCCCGCCGGAGGCGCGCAGCAGTACCGCGCCGCGGCTGTCCGCGTCCAGGATGACCCAGGCCACGTGCTCGCCGGCCGGGGCACTGCGCTGAACGGGGGGCGCGGTGCAGGCGCCACCGGCGACGGCGACCAGGGCCAGGAGCCCGACGCCCGTGGCCTTGGCCGACGCGGACCTTCGTGACGCCGGACGGCTGGCTGCCAAGGTCAGATGTTGCGGGTGACGAACGAGCACCAGAACTTGTCGTCGTCGGCGAGCGGGATGTCGAACTTGATCCAGAACCCGACGTGCTCGTCCGGGTGGTAGGCCGCGGTGTCGGCGTTCAGCGCGAACTTGGGGTGGGCGGTGCTGGTGTAGGTGTAGTTGCCGGCGATGTTGTCCGCTCCGCGCCGGACGATCTCCCGCCCGCCCGCGAACAGCTGGATGGAGATGTTGCTCTCGTTGCCCAGCGAACCGTCGGCGCGGAAGGAAGTGCCGGTCCAGTGGTGCACGCCCGCGGACGGGGTGGTGTACCACGCCGAACCGGACAGCTTGTTCTGGTGCACCCACACATCGAGGCAACTGCCGCTGAGCTGTCCCGCCGCACCGGCCGCCGGGGCCTGGGCCAGCAGTGCGGCACCCGCCATGGCAACGACCGAGGCCGAGGCGGTGAACCTGCGCCAGCGGCGCTTCGAAGACGCAGCGAACTTGGCAGACATGACTCTGGTCCTTCCCCCACGCGGATGCCTCACCGTCGAGCCCGTCCAGAATCCGCATTGACATGAGTTGATGACGGCCCCAGAACCATAAGCTGAGATGGATGAAGGCGTCAATCCACCGGAAGCCGCGGCCTCGGCCCACAGCCGCGATGCGGCTGTGGGCGGAGATCGCCGCGGCGCTGGGGACAACAGCGGAATCAGGACTGTCTGGGTTGCCGGTGAGGACCGCGGATCGGCTGCCTGGAACGTCGGCGGCGCGCAGGAAGGCGGCAATGAGCACGAAAGACCAAGCCGCTGCTTGTTCGCCTCGGTTTCGGGGTGTCCGCAGAACGGGCCGTTGGCCGGAGCGGCAACACCGGGCCTGAAAGCACGACCCTGGACGATCACGACCGGCGGTTCGCTGGTCTCCCTGGGCGAAACCGGAACGGTTGGTGGGCCTGCGCACTCATGGAGCAGATCAGTGGCAGACCGTCCCGCTCCGGTCGGGAAGGCGCCGGGAACTGGACGGTCAGACTTCCTCGCGCACGGCGAACACGGCACGCGTGGTGTAGTGCATGGTGAATTCCCCGCCGAGGGCGTCGATCGCGGCGCCTGCCTCTGCCAGGACGGTGGTCAGTTTGGCCGAGTCGAGCTGGGTGAAGGCGCCCCAGGTCGGCACCAGGTCCAGCCATTCGTCCCGTTGGTAGCGGCGGGTCCATTCGTACTTCCGGTGGGTCGGCGTGGCGAAGGCGCCGGTGGCGTGGATTTCCCCGGCGGCCTTGTCGGCCAGTGGCTGGTAGCCGTGCTTGGCGACCTGCCGGAAGTCGAACGGGGAATCCGGGCAGGCGCGTGAGTGGGCCGCCGCGAGGGGGTCGCCGACCTCGGGGGGCGGGATGAATTCGTGCCAGAACACGGCCAGGGTGCCGCCGGGGCGCAGTGCTTGCGCGGCCTTCAGCGGACCGGCGGCCGGGTCGACCCAGTGCCACGCCTGCCCGGCGAGCACCACGTCGAACCGCCGGTTGCCGGGGTCCCACGCCTCGAAGGTGGCGACCTCCACCTCGACACCGGTGTGGCGGGCGAACAGCGCCATCCGCTCGTCCGGTTCCACGCCGAGGACGGTGCAGCCCGCCGCCTGGAACTGGCGGGCGGCGATACCGGTGCCGCAGCCGACGTCGAGCACCGTGCGCCCGGGTGCGGCGGCGATGGTGTCCGCCACCAGTTCGGCGGGGTAGGCGGGACGGGTCCGGTCGTAGCGTTCGGCGTCCGAGCCGAAGGACTCAGCTATAGTGGGCATGTGCCCACGCTAGTGGGCAAGCGCCCACTTGAGCAAGGAGGAAGATGCCGACCGGGGTGGCGTTGCGCGCGGTGCGGGCGCAGTTGTTCGAAGCGGCCGACCGGGTGCTCCTCCGGGACGGGCCGAGCGGCCTGACCAGCCGGGCGGTCACCACCGAAGCCGGTTGCGCGAAAGGCGTGCTGCACCGGCACTTCGCCGACTTCGACGCCTTCCTCGCCGAGTTCGTGCTCGACCGCGTGGAGCGGATGGGCGAACAGGCGAAGTCGCTGCGTGAAGCCGCCGGGCGCGGCACCGTCGCCGACAACCTGACCGACGCGCTGATCGCGGTGTTCGGCTCGGTCGCGGTGTCGATCGTCGCGCTGCTCACCTTCCGGGACGAACTGCGGGCGCGCCTGCGCGAGACCTGGCCCGCCGGGGTGCCGGTGCTGACCGAGGCCGTGGGCCTGATCGCCGGCTACCTCACCGCCGAACGCGCCCTCGGCAGGCTCGCCGCGGACGCCGAAGTCGACGCCCTGGCACCGATGCTGGTCGGCTCCGCGCACCTGCTCTTCGCCGACCGGACGGGACCCGCCCCGGAACGAGCGGCCGTCCACGCGATGGTGACCAGGGTGCTGCCGCGGAATCCGGATTGACACGGTGCTCGGGTGGAGCGGAAGATCATCCGCGACCCCGTGAGGAACCAAGTCATGCCCGTGCCCGCCGATCCGACGGTGCTCCACCCGATGCCGGGGCAGGAGCGGGTGGTGCTGCTCAAACCGCTGGTGCGCTCGCCGCTGATCGAGGTGGGGGACTACACCCACTACGACGACCCCGACCACGCCACCGCCTTCGAGACCCGCAACGTGCTCTACCACTACGGGCCGGAGAAGCTGGTGATCGGGCGGTTCTGTGCGCTGGGCACCGGGACGCGGTTCATCATGAACGGCGCCAACCACCGGATGGACGGCCCGTCCACCTTCCCCTTCCCGATCATGGGCGGGTCCTGGGCGGACCACTTCGACCTGATCACCGGACTGCCCGCCCGCGGGGACACCGTGGTCGGGCACGACGTGTGGTTCGGGCACGGCGCGCTGGTGCTGCCCGGCGTGCGGATCGGGCACGGTGCGGTGATCGCCTCCGGGGCGGTGGTCACCTCGGACGTGCCCGACTACGGCATCGCCGGCGGCAACCCGGCCAAGCTCATCCGCCTGCGGTACACCCCCGGCGAGATCGACCGGCTGCTCGCGGTGGCGTGGTGGGACTGGCCGGTCGAGCACCTCACCGAGCACGTGCGCACGATCATGGCCGGTACCGTCGGCGAACTCGAAGCGGCGGCCCCAACCGGACTCGAGTGAGCCGAGACAGCCGGGTCCTACGATGGCACCATGCGCTTTCGCCGGTTGTCCCTGGCACTCACCGCGGTTCTGACGATCAGCCTCGGCGGAACCGCCGCGGCGGCGGATTCCGGCGGCCAGCTGCTCCACTACAACCACGCCTACGGGGTGGTCGACCGCGAAACCGCCGACGCCATCGAGCACTCGGCCTACCTGCGCGAGTTCGCCGACTTCGAGGTCCGCACCTCCACCGGGGCCGGCGGCAACACCTGGACCGGCCGGTACCTCAAGGGCCGCGAAACCTATCTCGAGGTGTTCGGCGTCGGGGACCTGACCGGCCAGGACGGTGAGCTGGGTGCCGGCGGCATGGGCGTGTCGACCGAGCGGGAAGGCGACTTCGAAGTCGTCCTGCGGAACCTGCGCGACCTGGGCGTGACCGATCCGTTCGAGTTCCAGCAGACGCGCGACTTCGGCGACGGCATCCCGGTGCCCTGGTTCGACGCGGTGTACACCACCGTCGAGTACGACCGCTTCGGCGCCTGGGGCATGGAATACCGGCAGGAGTACTTCGCCGATCCGCGCAGCGGCACCGAACCGGCCAGCCACCCCGGTGACGTCGGCCGCGAGCGGTACCTGCCCGACGGCTACCGCGACCACCTGATGCGCGACGTCACCGGCATCCGGCTGGCGCTCACCGCCCGCGACCTCGGCAACACCGTGCCGCTGCTGCGCGCGGGCGGGTTCACCGTGGTGGACGTGCCCGGCGGGGTGGTGGCCAAGGGCGGCGGCACCACCATCCGCCTCGACGCCGTGCCGCTCGGCCACACCGGCCTGCGCCAGGTGGAGCTGGCGCTCAACCGGCCGGTGGCCCACCGGCACACCGAGCGGATCGGGCATTCGGAACTGGCGGTCGGCCCCGGCTCGCGGGCGGTGTGGACGTTCACCCCGTAGAACGGAATGCCGGAGCCGGAACCGGGGTTGAATGGCGGCATGAAGGCGATCACCCAGGCCGGCTACGGCGGGCCGGACCAGCTCACCCTGACCGAACACCCGGAACCGAAGGTCGGCCCCAGCGAGGTGCTGATCGAGGTGCGTGCCGCCGGGGTCAACCCGGTGGACTGGAAACTGGGCGCCGGTTACCTGGACCCGATCATGGAGGTCCAGTTCCCGCTGGTGCCCGGCTGGGACGTGGCCGGGGTGGTCACCGCGCTCGGCCCGGACGTGCCGGAGTTCGCCGTCGGGGACGAGGTCTACGGCTACATCCGCAAGGATTCGGCGCACCTCGGTGCCTACGCCGAGCGCGTGGCGGCGAACGTGCGCATGCTCGCCCGCAAGCCGGCCGCGCTGAACTGGGCGCAGGCGGCGGGGGTGCCGCTGGCCGGGCTGACCGCGCTGCAGTCGATCGACCGGGTCGAGGTGGGCCGTGGCGACACCGTGCTGGTCCACGGCGCGTCCGGCGGCGTGGGTTCGCTCGGTGTCCAGCTCGCCGTCGCCCGCGGGGCCAGGGTGATCGGCACGGCCAGCGAGCGGAACCACGAGTTCCTGCGGTCGCTGGGCGCCGAGCCGGTGACCTACGGCGAGGGCCTGGCCGACCGGGTGCGGTCGCTGGCGGGCGACGGGGTGGACGTGGTGCTGGACTTCGCCGGCGGCGGAGCCGTGCACGATTCCGCCGGGGTGCACCGGACCCCCGGGCGGCTGGTGTCCATTGCCGACGGGGACGCCGCCGAACTGGGCGGGCACGTGCTCTGGGTGCGTCCCGACGCGGCCCGGCTGACCGAACTGGCGCGGCTGGCCGACGAGGGCAAGCTCACCGTGCACGTCGAGCACGAACTGCCGCTGGCCGAAGCCGCCCGCGCGTGGGAACTCAGCCAGCAGGGCCGCACGCGCGGGAAGATCGTGCTGACCGTCTGACCCTACAATCCAGTGCATGACCGACGAGTTCGAGCCGCTGCTGGCCGCGATCGGCCCCCGGTTGCGTGCCCTGCGCAAGCGGGCGGGTGACACGCTCGCGGCCGCGGCGGAGCGGACCGGGATCTCGGTGAGCACGCTGTCGCGCCTGGAATCCGGGCACCGGACGCCGACGCTGGCGTTGCTGCTCCCGCTGGCGCGGGCCTACCGGGTCGCGCTCGACGAACTGGTCGACCCGCCGCCGACCGGGGATCCGCGGCTGCACCCGCGCCCGATCACCCGCCACGGCATGACCGCGCTGCCGCTGACCACCGGCCGGGCCGAGCTGCGCGCGTTCAAGAGCGTGCTGCCCGCCGGGCCGGTCGGCCGGGTGCCCGAACCGCGGTCGCACCGGGGTTACCACTGGCTGTACGTGCTCAGCGGGCGCCTGCGCGTGGTGCTCGGTGAGCGCGATTTCGCCCTGGGCACCGGGGAAGCGGTCGAGTTCGACACCTGGGTCCCGCACTGGTTCGGCAACGCCGAGCCCGAGGCGGTCGAATTCCTCAGCGTGCTCAGCGTTTCGGGGGAGCGGATCCGGCTGAAGGTGCGGCCGGAGGACTTCGCCGGGGTGGTGGCGCAGGGGCGGCGGCACGCCCCCGCGCCCCGCCTCAGTTGAGCACGTTGCCGTTGCCCGGCCGGTCCGGGCGGGAGCGGCGGGCGTCCAGGTGCACGTAGGTGCGCTGCAGCCAGCGGTCCCGGCCGTCGTAGCGGGGGCGGAACGAGGTGCGCCCGTGCACCGCGATGCGGTTGTCCACGACGGCCAGGTCACCCGGGCTGAGCACGAACGTGCGGCGCACCGCGTCGAACGCCTCACGCAGCTGGTCGAGGGCGCCGGCCGCGGTCACGTCGAGCGGGTCGGTGCTGGCGAAGTCGACGCGGATGTCCGGGTCCGCCGGGTCGCCGTCGAGCACCGGGCGCGGTAGCGGGGTCTCCGCGCCTTCGAACGAACCGGGTGCCGAGGTGATGAACCTCGGCTGCCCCAGCACCTCCCGCGTGTGCTCCGGCAGCAGTTCCACCGCGCACCGCACCGACGAGGTCAGCAGGCCCGCCACGTTGTCGTGGTCGTTGCGCAGGCACATCAGGATCACGTAGTCCGGGCTGTTGCGGTGGAAGGCGTTCTCGGTGTGCATCTTCAGCCGCACCGAGCCGGCGTTGCCCTGGAAGTCCTCCTTGCCGGGCACCGGCACCACGTTCTGCACCAGCGCCCCGCCCTTCTCCTGGCGGAAGGCGACCACTTCGCCGAGTTGCATGCTGGTCAGCACCAGCGACGACGCGGGCACCGTGGGGTGCTGCTGCACCGAGCCGGGCACGGTGGGGGTCGGGGGCAGCGCGTCCTCGTCGACCGGGAGCCCGCGCACCTGCAGCACACCCTCCCGGCCGGGGTCGCGGCGGAACCGGCGCACGGCGGCACCCAGCGCGGACGGCAGCCTGCTGGCCGCCTCCCTGGCGCGGTCGACCCACACCGGGTCGTCGATCCGGCCCGCGGGATCGGCCAGTTCGGCGGCCAGGCCCCGCACCGCCTGCCGGTCGGCTTCGGACAGCACATGCGACATCGGGGCGCCCGCCTCGGTGCCGATGCCGTCGAGCTGCAGCGTCATCTGGAAATCCCTTCTGTGACAGCACGTGCGGCGAGCATCGCCGGGGCGGCGCGGCGCCCACATCACCCATGTGGTCACCCGGGAAGCCGATAGCAACATGGGTGATGTGGCCGGGAGCCCGCGGCGGACATGGTGGTCGTGCCGGGCGATCCCCGGTGCCCGATCACTTCCTCCCCGTCCCCGTCGTCCCGCGCTGAAGGGGGTGAGCCGCGATGAACAACAACAACCTGAACAACAACGTGAACAACAACAACCTGAACAACAACAACGCGAACAACAACTGATTCGGTGCTCCGCGGTCCTGGCCGGTGCGCGCACCGGCCAGGATCCCCGCACCAGACGGGATTCAGCATGGAACACGCACTGTCGGTGGGGCAGGAGGCGTTGTGGTTCATCAACCGGATGGCCCCGGACAGCGCCGCCTACAACGTGGTCTTCACCCTGCGGCTGCACAACCGGCTGGACGTGCCCGCGCTCGCCCGCGCGACCGCGCTGACCGCCGAACGGCACGACACCCTGCGCTCGGTGTTCACCGAGATCGACGGGGTGCCGCGGCGGGTGGTCAGCGACGGCGGCCTGTTCCGCCTGGAGGTCCGCGACGTCGGTGACGTGGGCGAGGAGGTGCTGGCCGCGCTGGCCCGCGCCGAGGTGATCCGCCCGTTCCAGCTGCCCGCCGGTGCACCGGCCCGGCTGGTGCTGCTGCGCCGCGCCCCCGACGACGCGCTGCTGGTCTTCGTCAGCCACCACATCGCACTGGACCTGCCGTCGCAGGTGCTGGTGCTGGAGGACCTGCTCGACGCCTACCAGGCGCTGCGGGCGGGCGGCACGCCCGGCTGGGCCCCGCTCAAGGCCACCTACGACGACTTCGTCACCGCCGAACGGCGCCTGCTCGACTCCCCGCGCGCCGAGGAGCTGGCGGCCTACTGGCGTGAGCTGTGCGAAGGCGCCCCCGCCGTGCTCGACCTGCCCACCGACCGGCCGCGGCCCGGGCACCAGCGGATGCGCGGCGCGACGCACGTGTTCCAGATGCCCGAGGACATCGTCGCCGGGCTGGTGCCCGCCTCGCGGGCCGTGCGGACCACACCGGCGCGGTACCTGATCGGGCTGTTCCAGGCGCTGCTGCACCGCTATTCCGGCCAGCGCGACTTCCTGATCGGCTGCGCGGCCACCTCCACCATGGGCCTGAACCGCCAGGGCGTGGCGGGTTACTTCGTCAACTCGATCCCGCTGCGCACCCGCTGCGGCCCGGACTCGACCTTCCGCGAGGTGCTCGCCGAGACCAGCGGGCAGCTGCGCGAGGGCATGGCGCGGGTCGACTACCCGTCCGCGCTGCTGCCGCGCGCGCTCGGCCGGACGCGGGCGTCCGGCACCTCCGGCCTGTTCCAGGTGCTGGCCACCTCGGTCACCGCCCGGCGGCAGGCGACGCTGCTCTCGCTCGCCTCCGGCGGGCACGGTGCCACCGCCGACCACGCCGGCCTGCGGCTGTCCACCTTCGACGTGCCGCAGCAGGAGGGCCAGTTCGACGTGACGCTGGAGGTGGTGCGCGACAGCACCTCCATCCGGTGCGCGCTCAAGTACGACACCGATCTGTTCGACGCGGGCACGATCGCGCGGCTGGCCGAGCACTTCCGGCTGCTCATCCGCGCCGCCTACACCGATCCCGGCCGCCCGGTGGCCGGCGTGCCGCTGCTCGACGACACCGAGCGGGCCAGGCTGCTTGCCTTCGCCACCGGCCAACCACTGACCGCCGCTTCCTACGGAGGAAAACGATGACCTTTCCCGGCGACACCGGCCCCGGCTACCGGGTCGTGGTGAACAGCGAAGAGCAGTACTCCCTGTGGCCCGCGCGGCGCGAGCTGCCCGCCGGGTGGCGGCCGGAGGGCACCGAAGGCAGCCGGGAAGCCTGCCTCGCGCGGATCGGCGAGGTGTGGCAGGACCTGCGGCCGCTGAGCGTGCGGACCACCGGGGTCAGGTCGTGACCGCCGTGCTGCTGCACGAGGCGTTCGCCCAGCAGGTCGTGCGCACCCCCGGTGCGGTCGCCGCGATCGACGGCTGGGACAGCGCCACCTACGCCGAACTCGACCGCCGCGCCGGGCGGGTGGCGGCCGAACTGCACGAACGCGGCTGCACCCCCGGCGACGTGGTCGGCGTGCGGCTGCGCCGCGGGATCGACCTGGTGGCGGCCCTGCTGGGGGTGTGGCGGACCGGCGGGGCGTACGTGCCGCTGGACCCGGCCCACCCCGAGGACCGCATCGACGGCATCGTCGCCGAAACCGGCGCCCGGATCGTGCTCACCGACGAGTCCGTCGCCGAGCTGACCGCGGTGCCCGGCCACGCACCCGCCGTGCCCCGGCCCGCCCTCACCCCGGACCACCCGGCCTACGTCATCTACACCTCCGGCTCCACCGGGCGGCCCAAGGGCGCCGTGGTCACCCACGGCGGCATCGCCAACCGGGTGCACTGGACCGTGCGGACCCACGGCCTGTCCCCGGCCGACCGCGTGCTGCAGAAGACCTCGCTGTCGTTCGACGCGGCGGGCTGGGAGGTCTTCGCGCCGCTGGTCAGCGGGGGCACGGTGGTGCTGGCCCCGGCCGGTGCCGAACGCGACCCCGGCACCATGGTCGAGGCGGTCGTCCGCGACGGGGTGACCGTGCTGCAGGTGGTGCCCTCGGTGCTGCGGCTGCTGGTCGCCGAGCCGCGGCTGGCCGAGTGCACCTCGCTGCGGCTGCTGTTCTCCGCCGGGGAGGCGCTGCAGGCCGAGCTGTGCCAGCAGGTGTGGGCGAAGCTGCCGGTCGAGCTGTGGAACACCTACGGCCCCACCGAGTGCGCCATCGACGCCACCGCCTACCGCTGCGACCCCGCGCAGACCACCGGCCCGGTGCCGATCGGCGCGCCGATCAGCGGTGACCACGTGGTGGTGCTCGACGAGCACGGTGAACTGACCCCGATCGGCCTGGCCGGGGAGCTCTACATCGGCGGCGCCGGGGTCGGCCTCGGTTACGCCGGTCAGCCGGAGCTGACCGCCGAGCGCTTCGTGCCCGACCCGCTGGGCCCGCCGGGGGCGCGGCTGTACCGCACCGGCGACCGCGCGCGCTGGCGCGAGGACGGCATGCTCGACTACCTCGGCCGCCTCGACGACCAGGTGAAGGTCAACGGCGTGCGGATCGAGCCGGGTGAGGTCGAAGCCGCGTTGCGCGTGCACCCCGCGGTGCGCGGCGGGGCCGTGCTCGCGGTCCCCGGTCCCGGTGGTGAACTGCGCCTGGCGGCGTTCGTGGTGGGTGAGGCCGAGCCCGCCGCGCTGCGCACCTTCCTGCGCGGGCGGCTGCCTGAGCACCTGGTGCCGACGCTGGTGGTGCCGGTGGCCGAACTGCCGCTGACCACCAGCGGCAAGGTCGACCGCACCGCGCTGCGGGCGATGGACCTGGACGCGCTGGCCGGGCGGCCCGGGTACCAGGCCCCCGCCACGCCCGCCGAGCAGGTGGTCGCCGAGGCGTGGGCGGAACTGCTCGAGGTGGACCGCGTCGGGGCCGAGGACGACTTCTTCCAATTGGGCGGGCATTCCCTGCTGATCACCCGGCTGGCCGAGTGGCTGCGGGCGCGGACCGGCAGGCGGATCGAGGTCCGGCACCTGTTCGCCGCCTCCACCGTGCGCACGCAGGCCGCGTTGCTGTCCACGAAGGACGTGGAAGCGGCGCCGGAGCCGGTGGCCCGCCCGGACGGCCGGTTGCCGCTGTCGTCCGGCCAGCGGCGCCTGTGGTTCCTGGAGCAACTGCGCCAGGGCGACCAGGAGTACATCGTGCCGCTGTTCCTCACCGTGCCCGCCGGCATCGGGCGGGACGAGGTCGCGCGGGCGCTGAACCTGCTGGCGGAACGGCACGAAGTGCTGCGCACCCGGTACGTGGTGCACGACAACGAGCCGTGCCAGGTCATCGATCCGGCCGGTGCGGTCGAACTGCGCGTGGCCGGGCCGGGCGAAGCCGAAGCCGAGCTGTTCGCCGCGGAACTGGCCCGCGGCTTCGACCTGGCGCGGGGCCCGGTCTGGCGCGCGCTGCTGGTGGACCGCCAGGACGCCGGGAGCCTGCTGCTGGTCACCGCGCACCACATCGCCGTCGACGGCCGGTCGCTGGCGGTGCTGACCGACGAGTTCGCGCGGCTGTGCCAGGGCGAGGAACTGCCCGCCCCCGCGTTGCAGTACGCCGACCACGCGATCCGGCAGCGGCGGGCGCTGACCGGGGCGTTGCTGGAGGAGCAGCTGGCGTACTGGCGCGACGCGCTCGACGGGGTGCACCCGCTGGAGCTGCCGGTGGACCGCCCCCGGGCCGCCGAACGCGATTCCCGTGGTGCGGTGCTGGACTTCACGCTGCCGCCGGAGGTGGCGGGCGCGTTGCTGGCGCAGGGCCGCCGTGCCGGGGCGACGCCGTTCATGTCGCTGCTGACCGTGTTCACCGTGCTGCTCGCCCGCTACAGCCGGGACTGGGACGTGGTGGTCGGCACGCCGGTCGCCGGGCGGACCGCGCCCGAGGCCGAGTCCGCGGTCGGCTTCTTCCTCAACTCCCTGGCGCTGCGGGCGAAGCTGACCCCGGAGCTGAGCTTCACCGAGGCGCTCGGCCGGGTGCGGGCCGCCTGCACGGGTGCCTTCGCCCACGCCGACCTGCCGTTCGAGCGGCTGGTCGAGGAGATCCAGCCGGGCCGCGACCTGGCCAGGACCCCGGTGTACCAGGTGATCTTCGACCTGCACGACGCCGACCTGGCCGAAGCGGGCACGAACGGGGTCGACGCGGAGACGATGCGGTCGATCTGGCGCACCGCGAAAACCGATCTCACGCTGATCATGCGCACGCACGCGGACGGCACGCTCGACGGCATCCTCGAATACGCCACCGCGTTGTTCGACGAGGCCACCATCGAACGGCTGGGCGCTAACTTCGTGCGGCTGGCCGAATCGCTGACCGCGGCACCGGACGCCCCGGTCGGCACCGCCGGGCTCGTCGCGGACGCCGAACGCGAACTGCTGCTGCGCTCCTGGAACGACACGGCCACCGAGCAGCCGTCCCGGCCGGTGCACCTGGCGATCGCCGAGCAGGCGGCCCGGCGGCCGGACGCGGTGGCGCTGGTGCACGACGGCGGCACCGTCAGCTACGGCGAGCTGGACCGCGAGGCGAACCGCTTCGCGAACCTGCTGCGGTCGCGGGGCGTCACCGCCGAATCCGTGGTCGGTGTGCTGCTGGACCGCGGGCCGGACCTGGTGGCGGCGTTGCTCGGCGTGTGGAAGGCCGGGGGCGCCCACCTGCCGCTGGACCCGTCGTTCCCGGCCGACCGCGTGCGGCACCTGCTCGCCGATTCCGGGGCGGAACTGCTGGTGTCCGACGCGGACCTGGCCGGGGGCCTGGAGGTCGAGCGGTTCCTGGTCGACCTCGACCGCGCGGAGCTGGCGCGGCAGTCCGACGAGGCACCGGCAGAAGCCGGCGGCGGGCTGGACCGGCTGGCGTACCTGATCTACACCTCCGGTTCGACCGGCACGCCGAAGGGTGTCGCGGTGGCGCACCGCGGGCTGGCGAACTACCTGGACTGGTCGGTCGGCGCGTACGCCGCGCACGGCACCGGTGGCGCGCCGCTGTTCACCTCCATCGCCTACGACCTCGGCCTGCCGAACCTCTACACCCCGCTGCTCACCGGGCAGCCGGTGCACCTGTTCCCGCAGGAGTTCGACCTGACCAAGCTCGGCCCGATGCTGGCCGACGCGGGCCCGTTCAGCTTCGTCAAGCTCGCGCCCGCGCAGCTGGAACTGGTGCTCGGGCAGCTGGCCGACGCCGGTCCGGTGCCGCTGGCGGAACTGGTCAGCGCCGCCGGTGACTGGGTGCCCGCCACGCTGGCGGACCGCTGGCGCGCGGTGACCGGGCGGCCGGACGCGCGCTTCGCCGCCGAATACGGCCCGACCGAGATCACCGTGGGCAACTCGGCGCTGTTCCCCGGAGCGGGGGAGCGGGTGCACGAGTTCCTGTCCATCGGCAGCCCGATCCCGAACACCACCATGTACGTGCTCGACGAGTACCTGGAGCCGCTGCCGATCGGCGTGGTGGGCGAAATCCACATCGGCGGCATCGGCGTGGCCAGGGGGTACACCGGCAGGCCGGAGCTGACCGCGGAGAAGTTCCTGCCGGACCCGCACGGGACCCCGGGCGGGCGGCTCTACCGGACCGGCGACCTCGGCCGGGTGCTGCCCGACGGCACGGTGGAGTTCCGCGGCCGCGCCGACAACCAGGTCAAGGTGCGCGGGTACCGGGTGGAACTCGGCGCGGTGGAGGCCGCCATCCTGGCGCACCCCGAGGTGCGCGAGACCGTGGTCGTCCTCAGCGGCCAGAAACTGGTCGCCTACCACGTCGGTGGCGCGGACCTGGGCGAGTTCCTGGCGGACTCGCTGCCGCGCCACGAAATCCCCAGCGTGTTCGTGCCGATGGAGGCGCTGCCGCTGACCGCCAACGGCAAGGTGGACCGCCGGGCGCTGCCGGAACCGGACGCGGCGCAGGCGCCGGAGCAGGCCGGTCAGGCGCCGCGCACGGTGCTGGAACGCCGCATCGCCGCCATCTGGTCCCGGGTGCTCGGCAGGCGCATCGGCGTGCACGACAACTTCTTCGACCTCGGCGGGCATTCGATGTCGGCCGCCACGGTGGTGTCCATGCTGCGGCAGGAGTTCGACCTGGAGATCGGCATGCGCGCGTTGTTCGACGCGCCGACCGTGGCCGGGCTCGCCGGAACCGTCGGCGACCTGATCAGAGCCGAGATCGACGGACTCAGCGCGGCCGAAGTGCGCGCGCGCAGCAAGGAGGCCCAGCGATGACCATGCAGGAAACCGAGCTCTACCGCGAAGAGCTGGTGCGCCGCCGGATGGCGGGCAGCTCGGCGGGCAACCGGGTGTCGATCGGGCCCGCCGACCGGACCGCGCCGCTGCGGCTGTCGTTCGGGCAGCGGCAGCAGTGGTTCCTCAACCGGCTGGACCCGGGCAGCCCCGAGTACCTGGTGCCGCTGGCGCTGCGGTTGCGCGGCCCGCTGGACACCGGGGCGCTGCGCCGGGTGTGGGCGGAACTGGTGTCCCGCCACGAAATCCTGCGCACCCGGTACGAGCTGGCTGGTGACGAACCGGTGCAGCTGGTCGACCCGCCGTCCGAACCGCGGTGGACCGAGATCGAGGTGCCCGGCGAAGAGGCCGCGGTGGCGCGGGCCGAGCAGGAGGCGCTGCGCCCGTTCGACCTGGAGCGCGAGCACCCGCTGCGGCTGACCCTGCTGCGCATCGGCGAGCACGACCACCTGCTGCTGGCGGTGTTCCACCACATCGCCTCCGACGAGGTGTCGCAGGAGGTGCTGCTCAGCGAACTCGGCGCGCTGTACCTGGCGTTCGCCGCCGGGCAGCCCTCGCCGCTGCCGCCACCCGCCGTGCAGTACGCCGATTTCGCCGCCTGGCAACGGGATTTCTTCTCAGACGCGGCCATGGAGCAGCACCTGTGGTACTGGCGCGACCAGCTGGCCGACGCCCCGCGGCTCGAACTGCCCACCGACCACCCGAGGCCGCCGGTGCGCGGCTGGCGGGGGGCGGGCGTGCCGGTGCACATCCCCGCGGGCACCGCGAACGCGCTGCGGGAGCTGGCCAAGGCCGGGGACGCCACCCCGTTCATGGTGCTGCTGACCGCGTTCCAGTGCCTGCTCGCCCGCTACACCGGCCAGGACGACGTCACCGTGGGCACCATGGTCTCCGGCCGCACGCACCCCGAACTCGACGGGCTGCTCGGGTACGTGATGAACAGCCTGGCGCTGCGCCTGCGGATCTCCGGCGAGCCGTCGTTCGAGGACGTGCTGGCGCGCAACCGGATCACCGTGCTGGAGGCGCTCGACCGGCAGGCCGTGCCGTTCAGCAGGCTGGTCGACGAGCTGCAGCCCGAGCGCGACATGTCGGTCACGCCGCTGTTCCAGGTCGCGTTCACCATGCACGCGCTGCCGGTGCTCGGCGGTGACCTGGCCGGGCTGCGGGTGGAGTACGTGGACCTGAAGTGGCAGGTGGCCAAGTTCGACCTGGCGCTGCGGCTGGCCGAACTGCCGGACGGCTCGATCGGCGGGCAGGTCGAGTACGCCACCGGCCTGTTCGAGGCGCCGACCGCGCGGCGGCTGGCCGAGCACTACACGCGCCTGCTGGAGAGCATCGCCACCGCACCCGGCACCGGCGTGCACGAGCTGGACGTGCTGCCCGAGCCGGAACGCGCGCGCCTGGTCCGGCAGGCGGGCCGGGCCGAGGTCGACCCCGAAGCGCGCTGCCTGCACGAGGTGTTCGCCGAGCAGGCCGCCCGCACCCCGGACGGGGTGGCGGTCACCTGCGACGGCGCGGGCCTGAGCTACGCCGAACTGGACCGCCGCGCCAACCGGCTCGCCCACCACCTGCGTGAGCTCGGCGCGGTGCCGGAAACCCTGGTCGGGGTCTGCCTCGACCGCGGTCCGGACCTGGTGCCCACGCTGCTCGGCGTGACCAAGTCCGGCGCGGGGTACCTGCCGCTCGATCCGGCCTACCCGGCCGACCGGCTGCGCTTCATGCTCGAGGACGCCGCGGCCCCGCTGGTGGTCACCACCGCCAAGCACCTGGACCTGGTGCGGGAAGTCCACTCCGGACGGATCGTGGTGCTCGACGGTGACGACCGAGCCGCGGTCTCGGCCGCCCCCGGGACCGCGCCCGAGCCGTTGAGCGGCCCGGAGAACCTCGCCTACGTCATCTACACCTCCGGCTCCACCGGGCGGCCGAAGGGCGTCTGCGTCACCCACGCCAACGTGCACGGCCTGCTGCGGGCCGCGCAGCTGCACTACGGCTTCGGCGCCGACGACAGCTGGTCGATGTTCCACTCCTACGCCTTCGACGTGTCGGTGTGGGAGATGTGGGGTGCGCTGCTGCACGGCGGGAAGCTGGTCGTGGTGCCGTTCGCCGTGTCGCGGTCGCCGGAGGAGTTCCTCGACCTGCTGGTGCGCGAACGCGTCACCGTGCTGTCGCAGACCCCGTCGGCCTTCCGCTCGCTGGTCGCCGCCGCCGAAGCCGGCGACCCCCGCCTGGCGGAGCTGTCGCTGAGCGCGGTGGTGTTCGCGGGGGAGAAGCTGGAGCAGCGTGAACTCGCGCCGTGGGTGCGGCGGTTCGGGCTGAGCCGCCCGGCGCTGATCAACATGTACGGCATCACCGAGACCTGCGTGCACTCCACCTTCCACGCGCTGACCGAGGCGGACCTGGAGCCGGGCGCGGGCAACCCGGTCGGCCACCCGCTCGACGGCGAGCGCATCCACCTGCTCGACCGGCACGGCAACCTGGTGCCGACCGGGATGCCGGGGGAGATGCACGTCGGCGGGCACGGGGTGGCCAGGGGTTATCTCGGGCGCCCGGAGCTGACCGCCGAACGGTTCGTGCCGGACCCGTTCGGCGCCCCCGGTGACCGGCTCTACCGCAGCGGCGACCTGGCGCGGCGGCTGCCCGACGGCAGCCTGGAGTTCCTCGGCCGCATCGACCACCAGGTCAAGCTCCGCGGGTTCCGCATCGAACTCGGCGAGATCGCGGCCGTGCTGGCCGGGCACCCGTCGGTGCGCGACGCGGTGGTCGTGCTGCGTGAGGACACCCCCGGCGACAAGCGGCTGGTGGCCTACCTGGTGACCGACGAGGCCGATCCCGGCGAGCTGCGGGCGCTGGCGGCCAAGTCGCTGCCGGACTACATGGTGCCGGCCGCCTACGTGGTGCTCGACCGGATTCCCCTGACCACCAACGGGAAACTGGATCGCCGCGCGCTGCCGGAGCCGGACGGCGCGGCGATGCGGGCAGCCGGTGAGGTGACCGCCCCGCGCACGGTGACCGAGGCGCGCATGGCCTCGATCTGGCGGGAGGCGCTGGACACCGGCACGCTCGGCGTGCACGACGGCTTCTTCGAAGTCGGCGGCGACTCGATCCGGGCGGTGGCACTGGTCGGCGCGCTGCGCACGGCCGGGTTCGACGTCTCGGTGCGCGACATCTTCGAATACCGCACCATCGCCCAGCTCGCGGCCTTCTGCGACGAGCGTTCGGCACCGGCGCCCATCGACACGCCGGTGGCGCCGTTCGAGCTGATCACCGCCGAGGACCGCGCGCGGCTGGCGCCGGGGGTGACCGACGCGTACCCGATGTCGCAGGTGCAGACCGGCATGCTGGTGGAGATGCTGGCCGGCGGATCGGACCACATCTACCACAACATCAGTTCGTTCAAGGTCAACGACGAGGAGGAGTTCGACTTCGAAGCGCTGCGGGCCGCCGCGGCACTGGTGGTCGACCGGCACGAGATCCTGCGCACCTCGCTCGACGCCACCTCGTTCTCGGTGCCGATGCAGCTGGTGCACGCCGAGGCGACCATGTCGGTCGGCATGCGCGACCTGCGCGGGCAGGACGAGCGCACCCAGCTGGGCGCGCTGCGGAAGTTCACCGCCGCCGAGCGGGCCGAGCTGTTCGACGTCGCCGTGCCCCCGCTGATCCGGCTGTTCGCGCACGTGGTCGGCGACGGCTGGTGGCTGTCCATCACCGAGTGCCACGCCGTGCTGGAGGGCTGGAGCTACCACTCGCTGCTGATGGAGATCCTCACCGCCTACGGGCGGCTGCGCGACGGCCACGACGCGGACCTGGCGGCGCTGCCCGAGGTGCGCTACGCCGACTTCATCGCCGCCGAACTCGATTCGCTGGACTCGGCGGAGGATCGCCGGTACTGGAAGGACGTCGTCGCGCGGCAGCCGAAGATCGAGCTGCCGCAGGGCTGGAAGGACCCGGAACCCGGGCTGCCGTACCGCGTCGACCTGTCGTGCACGGACCTGATGGACGGGCTGCGCGGGCTGGCCACCTCGCTGGGGGTGTCGCTCAAGAGCATCTGGCACGCCGGTTACCTGAAGGTGATGAGCATGCTCACCGACCAGGAGGCGTTCAGCACCGGCCTGGTCTGCGACACCCGGCCCGAACTGCTCGGCGCCGACCGGGTGTTCGGCATGTACCTCAACACCGTGCCGTTCGGCTTCGACCGCTCGGCGGCCACCTGGCGCGAGCTGATCCGCTCGACCTACTCCCGGCAGGTCGAGCTGTGGCCGCACCGGCGGTTCCCGCTGCCGGAGATCCACCGCGAGACCGGTTCGCCGGACCGGCTGATCGACACCTTCTTCATCTACCTCGACTTCCACGTGGTCGACGTGGGCCTGGTCGACGGCGACACGGTGATCGACGACAGCCCCAACGAGTTCGCGCTGCAGATGGGCGTGATGGGGGACCGGCTGATGCTGCACACCCGGACCGACGTGGTGCGCCGCGCCGACGGTGAGCGGCTGGCCGCGATGTACCGGGCGGTGCTGGAGGCGATGATCGCCGACCCGGACGGCGACGCCAGGCAGGCGTGCCTGCCCGCCGGCGAGCGCGAGCTGGTGCTGAACACCTGGAACCAGACCGAACGGCCCCTCGACGGTGAAGGTCTCGTGGAGCGGGTGCGGGCGGTGGCTGCTCGGCAGCCGGCTTCGGTGGCCGTGACCGACGACCGCGAAACCCTGACCTACGCGCAGCTCGTCGGCCGTGCGAGCGCGGTTTCCGGGCAGCTGGACGGCGCCGAACCGGGCTGGCTGGTCGCCGTGCTGGCCGATCCCGGGACGCGGTTCGTCACCGCGGTGCTCGGGGTGCTCGGGGCGGGCGCGGCCTACCTCCCGCTCGACACCGCCGCGCCCGAGGCGCGGACGGCACGGCTGCTGGCCGACAGCGGCGCGCGGGTCGTGCTGGTCACCCCGGAGCACGCCGGGCACGCGGCCAGGGCCGCCGCCGGGACGGGCGCGGAGATCGTGGTGCTCGGCGACGAGCAGCACACCGAGTTGCTGCCACCGCGGGGCGGGGAGCACGACCTGGCGTACGTGCTCTACACCTCCGGTTCCACGGGCGCGCCGAAGGGCGCGATGGTGCACCGCCGCGGCATGGTCAACCACCTGCTGGCCAAGGTCGAGGACCTGGCGCTGACCGGGGCCGACTCGGTGGTGCAGAACGCGCCGCTGACCTTCGACGTGTCGATCTGGCAGATGCTGGCCGCGTTGCTGACCGGCGGCCGGGTGCGGGTGGTGACCCCGGCCTGCGCCGCCGATCCCGCCGCGTTGTTCGGCACGGTGGAGGCCGAGGCGATCAGCGTGCTGGAAGTGGTGCCGTCGCTGCTGCGGGCGGCGCTGGACGACTGGGACGCCGGTGCCCCGGTGCCGCCGCTGGGCGCGTTGCGCTGGCTGGTGGTCACCGGTGAGGCGCTGCCGCCGGAACTGTGCACCCGGTGGTTCGCGCGGTTCCCCGGCATCCCGGTGGTCAACGCCTACGGGCCGACCGAGTGCTCGGACGACGTCACGCACGCCGTGCTCACCGAACCGCTGCCCGCCGGGGCCGCACTGGTGCCGATCGGCCGGGCGATCCGGAACACGCGGCTGTACGTGCTCGACGCGCACCGCCGCCCGTCGCCGATCGGGGTGCCCGGTGAGCTGTACGTCGGTGGTGAGGGCGTCGGCCACGGTTACCTCGGTGACCCCGAGCGGACCGCGCAGGCGTTCGTGCCGGACCCGTTCACCGGCAAGGGACTGCTCTACCGCACCGGGGACCGCGTGCGCTACCGGCCGGACGGGCAGCTGGAGTTCATCGGCCGCCGCGACAACCAGGTCAAGATCCGCGGGCAGCGGGTGGAACTCGGGGAGGTCGAAGCCGCGCTGCGGGCGGTGCCCGGCGTGCGGGACGCCGCGGCGAAGGCCGCCGGTGGCCGCCTCATCGGCTACCTGGTCGGCGAGGCCGACCGGGAAGCCGTGCGGGCCGAACTCGCCAAGACCGTGCCGGAGCACCTGGTGCCCTCGGCGTTGCTCGTGCTCGACGCGCTCCCGCTGACCGCCAACGGGAAGGTCGACCGCAAGGCGCTGCCGGACCCGGACCGCTCGCAGCTGGCCGAGGAACCGGCGGTGGCGCCCCGCACCGAAACCGAGCGGCGGATCGCCGAGGTCTGGGGCTCGGTGCTCGGTGTGGCCGGGATCGGCGTGACGGACGACTTCTTCACCGTGGGCGGGGATTCGATCCGCACGCTGACCGTGGTCGCCGGCCTGCGCACGGCCGGGTTCACCGTGTCCGTGCGCGACGTGTTCGAAACCCGCACCGTCGAGGCACTGGCCGCCCGCCTGGACGCGGCGGCCGGCGGCAGCGGCCGGGCACTGGCCTGGCTGCGCAACCGGGACACCGCCCCGGCGCTGTACTGCGTGCACCCGCAGGGCGGCAGCGCGCACTGGTTCCTGCCGCTGGCCGACCGGGTGGGCCGGTCGGTGGCCGCCTTCGAAGCCCCCGACGGCGTGGGCGACGGACCGGTCGAGCTGACCGAACTGGCCGCGCGCTACGTGGCCGAGATGCAACCGGAGGGCCGGTTCGCGCTGCTGGGCTGGTCTTCCGGCGCGACGCTGGCCTGGGAGATGGCGCGGCAGCTCGCCGAGGCCCGGACCCCGGCGGCGGCGCTGGTGCTGATCGACCCGATCGGCGACCCGGCGGTCTCCCCGGAGGTGGTCACCAGCGACGTGCTGACCGACCGCCTGGCCGAACTGTGCGCGCAGCCGGAACTGGCGCCCACCGGCGAGGTCGAATCGCTGCTGCGGCTGGCCGGGTTGTCGGCCGACTCGGGCGACCTGGCGGCCATGCGCCGCCAGGTGTACCGGGCGCGGGCGCTGACCGAGGCGATGTACGGCTACCGCTACCCGGTGGCCGGCACGCCGATCCGACTGGTGATCACCGACGAGTGCGCCGAGGAACGCCACGGGGTGCTCCGCGGCCTGTCCTACGCCGGCTACCTCGCGCACTGGCGGGAGCTGGCCGGTGGCGGGCTGACCGTGCACCGGATGGCCGGTGAGCACGAGGAGGCCCTCCGGCCGCGGCGGGCCGGTGAACTCGCGGCGCTGGTCCAGGCGCTGCTGTCCGACGGAGGAACGCGATGACCGAGTTGCTCGCTGCACCGACCAAGCTCACCAGGAACCTGTTGTCCCTCAACGATCTGAGCGAGCAGGACCTGCAGTACGTGATCAGCCGCGGCGCGGCGTACGCGGCGGGTGCCGAGCCGGGCGCCCCGCTCGACGGGGCCGTCGTGGGCGTCTACTTCGAGAAGACCTCGACCCGCACGCGGACCGCCTTCTCCAGCGGTGCCCTGCGGCTGGGCGGGCGGCTGATCACCTACGGCCCCGGCGACCTCCAGCTGAACACCGGCGAAACACTGGCCGACACCGGCCGCGTGCTCGCCGCCATGCTGGACGTGCTGATCGCGCGGACCACGCTGCCCGCCGCCGACCTCGCCGAACTGGCGGGCCACGGCATCCCGGTGATCAACGCGATGAACGTAGAGGAGCACCCCACCCAGGGCCTGACCGACCTCACCACGTTGTTCTGCCACTTCAGCCGGATCAGCGGCCTGCGCGTGCTCTACGTCGGCGAGGGCAACAACACCGCGGCGGCACTGGCGCTGGGGCTGACCCGGTTCCCCGGCACGGTGCTGGAACTGCGCACCCCGCCGGGGTACGGGCTGGCCAAGCCGATCGTGCAGACCGCCGCCGAGCAGGCCGCCCGGTGCGGTGCCTCGATCACCGAACGGCACGACATGGCCGCGCTGCCCGGCGGGTTCGACGCCATCTACACCACCCGCTGGCAGACCACCGGAACGGCGAAGGCCGACCCGGACTGGCGGTCGGTGTTCGCGCCGTTCACCGTGCACGCCGGGCTCTGGGACGCCAGCCCGGACGCGGTGTTCCTGCACGACCTGCCCGCGCACCGCGGCGAGGAGGTCACCGCCGAGGTCCTCGACGGCCCGATGAGCCTGGCTTTCCGGCAGGCGCAGCACAAACTGCACAGCGCGATGGCGGTGCTGGACTGGTGCGCGGGGCCCGCCGAATCCCGGCGGGCCCGGCGGTGACCGCCGCCGGGACGACGGCCCCGGACCGGGGACTGCGCGGCAACCGCGAGTTCCTGCTGCTGTGGTCCGGGGCCGGGCTGTCCTTCCTCGGCTCGCGGCTGAGCGCCTTCGCCTATCCGCTGATCGTGTTGTGGGCCACCGGTTCCGCGGCCGCCGCCGGGCTGATCACCTTCGCCGCGCAGCTGCCCTACCTGGTGGTGCAGTTGCCCGCCGGGGTGATCGTGGACCGCTTCGACCGGCGGCGGCTGCTGATCGCCTGCGATCTGGGCAGGCTGGTCGCGGTCGGCAGCATCCCGATCGGCATGGTCTTCGGCGGGCTGAACCTGTGGCACCTGTCGGTGGTCGCCTTCGTCGAGGGCGCGTTCACCGTGGTGTACCGGATCACCGAGCGCGCGGCCCTGCCCAGCGTGGTGCCCGAACAGCACCTGACCACGGCGATGTCGCGCAACGAAGCCAGGGAACAGGGCGCCGGGCTGCTCGGGCAGCCGGGGGCGGGGGTGCTCAGCGCGGTGACGCAGTGGTTCCCGTTCCTGGCCACCGCGGTGCTGCACGCCTTCTCCCTCGGCACGGTGCTGATGATCAAGAAGAAGCTGCAGGCCGAACCGCGGTCGGCCGAACCGCAGAAACCGCTGGCGGCGCTGCTGGAAGGACTGCGGTGGCTGGGCGGGCACCGGTTCGCCCGTGCCGCGGCCGGGTTGATCGCGGTGAGCAACCTGCTGTTCCAGGTGCTGGTGCTGACCGTGCTGGTGATCGTGCGCGAGGACGGCGGTTCGCAGGCGGTGGCCGCACTGGTCTCGGCGGTCAGCGGGGTCGGCGGCCTGCTCGGTGCGCTCGGTGCCACCTTCTGGATCCGCCGGGTTTCCCTGCCGGCACTGGTGATCGGGGCGAACGCGCTGTGGGCGCTGCTGGTGCCGGCCACACTGCTCGTCACCGGGGACCCGGTGCTGCTCGGCGCGGTGTTCGGGCTGATGTCCTACGTCGGTGCGGTGTGGACCGTGGCGGTCAGCGCCTACCTGGTGCGGATCGTGCCGGACCACCTGCGCGGCCGGGTGACCAGTGTGGCTTCGCTGCTGGCCTACGGGCCGCTGGCCTTCGGTTCGCTGCTCGGCGGTTTCGCACTGGCCGCGCTCGGCGTGAGCGGCACGGTGCTGGCCGTCGGCGGGGTGATGGCGGGGTTGACCGTGCTCGCCGCCGCCAGCCCCGGGGTGCGCTCGCTTTCCCGATAGAAACAGCGTCATGAAATGGGGCTCCCGCGACTCATCCGGTCGCGGGAGCCCCATTTTCGCTTCGTCCTGCCCGTCGCTTTCCGCGTTTCGCGGAGGGCGATTCCGCGTCCGGCGGATCAAGGCCCCGCGTGGTGGGGTTGCCCCCACCCCCCTTCCGGGGGCGCTCCGGGCTGCCCGCCGCACCGCATTCGACCAGCATCGATGGGGTAAGCAACGGCGAAATCGCGGAAACGGAGAACGTCGGATGGCCCCGGAATTGTTCGATCTGCCCGCCGCCTCACTGATCCTGCTGCTCGGCTGCGCCGCGGTGCTGCTGGCGGGCGCCACCCCGCGGCAGCTGTGGGCGCCTGCCGCGGCGGCCGCCGGGGCTTCGCTGGTGCTCTCGCAGGTCGCGCACACCGGTGCGGCCACCGGGCTGGTGCTCTTCGGCATCGGCGCGCTGATCGGGCTCGACCAGGCGCTGTCGATGCTGCGCCGGGACCGCCGCCGGTTGCGGAAACTGGCTTCCCGGCCGCACGCCAGGCACCTGCTGGCCAACCGGCAGCTGACCACCACCGGCCAGCCCGTGCGGCTCGCCGGCGCCGCGGTGGTGCTCGCCACCGCCACCCTGCACCTGGCCGTGCACCACGTGGTGAGCGCGATCCCGGCGGATTCGCCGACGGTGCCGGTGCTCGCGGTGGTGGCCTGCCTGCCGGTGCTGCCCGCCGTGCTCGGCCGGGTCCGCGCCACGCTCACGCGGGTGCCCGCGGCGCAACCCCGCCAAGCTGTCCGTTTGCTGTCGGTACCGCACGACCCGCGTGCCGGAATGCTCCTTTCGGGGGTTGTCCTGCTCGCCACGGCGTTCGCCGCGCTGGCAATGTGAACGACTTTCACGCCTGCCGCCGGAATCTAGCTTTTCCATTGGTTTCCGTGTGCCCCGCACGGGTCGTGTATTCGGTAATGTCGTTTCCGTAACCGGATGTTGGTTTGTGTTGGTTGACGGAGGCGTGGCGTGTCGACTCGTGGTACCGGTGCTCCGGCCCAGCCCCCCGAGTTGATGGGCCGGATGGCGGAATTCGGTTTCCTCCTCGACGCCGCTCGCGGCGCCACCGGCGCGTCGCTGGTCCTGCTCCGCGGTGGCGGTGGTATGGGCAAGACGACGCTGCTGCGGCTGCTGCACCGGGAACTGGCCGGCGAAGCCACCGTGCTGCCCGCCGTGGCGCGCGAACCCGCGCAGCCCTTCGGTGTGCTCCGCGAACTGCTGGCCTCGCTGGACGAAGACGTGGTGGTCGAACCGGAGGGGGACCGGTTCGCCTTGCTCAACGACCTGATGTGCCCGGTGATGCGGGCCCTCGGCCGCGGACCGCTGGTGGTGCTGGTCGACGACGCGGCCGCGGCGGACGAGGAATCCTTGCAGTGGCTGAACTTCGTGCTGCGGCGCGCGGGCAGGTGCCCGGTGCTGGTGGTGCTGGCGCTGCGGCCGGGCGACACCGGGCCGGTGACCGGGCTGGCCGCCGAGCACGAGCCGGTGTCGCTGCGCCTGGACCCGCTGCCGGAGGCGGAGGTGCGCCGCGCCGTGGTGCGCTCGCTCGGTGCCGTGCCCGACGGCGGGTTCACCGCCGCGTGCGCCCGGGTCTCCGCCGGGAACCCCCGGCTGCTGCGCCGCCTGCTCGACGAACTGGCCGCCCGCGGGGTGCGCCCGGAAGCCGGTGCCGTGCCCGCGGTGGTGGCGGCGGGCGAACGGCTGTTGCACTCGGTCGCCGTGGCGTACCTGGCCGAACGGCCACCGCACGTCGGTGCGGTGCTGCGGGTGCTGGCCGTGCTGGACGCCGCGGGGGTGGCCGAGCCCGCCACCCTGCCGGTGCTGTGCGACCTGCCCGCCCGGCTGGTCGCCGAAGCGCTGCAGATCCTGCGCCACGACGAGGTCCTGCGCCCGGAACCGGTTTCGCTGGCCCACCCGGCGTTCGGCCACGCGGTGCTCGCGCAGCTGCCCGGGGACGAGGTGGTGCGGCTGCGGCGGCACGCCGCCGCGGTGCTGACCGACCAGGGCGGGCCGGCGGCGAAGGTGGCGCACCTGCTGATGGCCCTGCCCGAACTGCCGGAGCGGTGGATGCACCGGGTGCTGTGCCAGGCGGCCGCCGCGGTGCGGGCCGAGGAACCGGACACGGCCGTGCGCTACCTGTCCCGGGTGCTGGACTCGGCGCCGGAGGACGCGGAATCGGTGGTGCGGCTGGCCGAAACCGTGGTGGGCACCGAGCCGGCCGCCGCGATGGCCTTCCTCGGGCGGGCCATCGACCGGATCGGTGACGTACGGGTCGGTGCCCGGCTCGCGCACCTGTTCGGCGCCTCCGCGCTCGCCGCCCGCCGCGCGCCCGAGGCGTTCGGCGTGCTGAACCGGATGCTCGCCGAGTTCGACGCCCAGCGCGGTGGCCGGGCCGACGAGGGCGACCACGAACTGCGCGGCCGGATCCAGGTGGCGCTGACCACCGTCGGGCTGAGCGAGGAGACCACCACCGCCGACGTGCTGGCGCGCCTGCCGGAAGCGCGGTGGCTGCGCGGCCCCTCCCACGTCAGCCGGGTGCAGGGCGGACTGGCCGCCTACACCACCATGCTCGGCGGCCGGGACGCCGCCGCGGTGGCCTCGCAGGCCCGCCGGGCCCTGGTGCAGGGCCTGCCGTCGCACTACCCGCCGCCGATCGTCGCCGCGGCCACCGCGCTCAGCTACGCCGGTGAACCGCGGGAGGCGCTGGCCGCGTTGAACCGGCTGCTCAAGACCGCGGGCGCGCCGGTGAGCCGGACCGCGCTGGCGGCGCGCGCCACCGTGCTCGAAGGTCTCGGCGAGCTGCCCGACGCCGCCGCCGACGCGCAGGCGGCGATGCACGGCGCGGCCGAGCTGGAGGGCATGACCGCCGAGGCGGTGGTGCCCTCGGTGCGCCTGGCCTCGGTGCTGGTCAAGATGGGGCAGCCGGACCGGGCCGAGGCGCTGCTGGTGCGCACCCGCTGGCCGCACTTCGGCTGGATGTACCCGCACGCCGTGCTGGCCTCGGCCGAGGTGCTGCGGTTGCGCGGTGATCACCCGAGCGCGCTGGCCATCCTCTTCGACTGCGGCAGGCGGCTGGCCGAGGCGGGCGTGCGCAATCCGGTTTTTGTGCCGTGGTGGCTGGAAGCCGCGTGCGTGCTCGCCGAACTGGACCGGCACGCCGAGGCCGCCGAGCTGGCCGAATACGGCGAGCAGCTGGCAGGCGAGTGGCGCACCGCCGAAAGCCTCGGGCTGGCGCGGCTGACCGCCGGGGTGGCCGCCCGTGGCCGCCGGGCGCTGGACGTGCTCCGCGACGCCGTCGACCAGCTCGCCGAAGCACCCGCGCCGCTGAGCCACGCCAGGGCCGAGTACCTGTTCGGCCGGGCGCTGCTGGCCGCCGACGACACCAAGGGCGCGCGGGCGCACCTGCGCAGCGCGATCGCGCTGGCCACCCAGTCCGGTTACCTCGCGCTCGGTTCGGTCGCGCGTGACCTGCTGGTCTCGGCGGGCGGCCGGATGCACACCCTGCTCGACGCCCGGCGCCTCGGGGCGCTGAGCGGCAGCGAACTGCGGGTGGCCGAGCTGGCGGCGGCGGGGGAGAGCAACCGCGAGATCGCCGACCGCCTGTTCGTCTCGCTGCGCACGGTGGAGACCCACCTGTCGAGCGTGTACCGCAAGCTGCGGATCGGGCTGCGGGACGAACTCCCCGCCGCGCTGCGCGCGCGGTCCGAAGGGCTGGGCGCGTGAGCGGAGGCACGGGGGTCCTGCCCCGGGAACTGCTGGTCGATCGCGAAACCGAACTCGAAGTGCTCACCTCGGCGGTGCGCGGGCTGGCGGCGGGCCGCTCGGCCTACGTCCAGGTGACCGGCCCGCCGGGAGCCGGCCGCACCGCGTTGCTGCGGCACACGATGGCCGCCGCGGCCACCGAGGACGTCCGGGTGCTGCACGCCGCCGGCATCCCGTACCCGCCGGGCGGAACCGGGGCGGGCAACGACGTGGTCGGGACCTTCGCCTCCGGACTCGGTGCCGAGGTCGGCGCCGGGGAACCGGCGGCCGTGCTGTGCGAGCCCTTCGTCACCGCGGCCGTGCAGCGGCCGCTGCTGCTGGTGCTCGACGACGCCCAGTGGATGGACGAGCGGTCGTGGCTCTGGCTGCGGGCGATGCTGCGGCGGCTGAGCTGGGCGCCGCTGCTGGTGGTGGTGGCGATCAACGAGATCGGCACCCCGGCCGAAGCGATGACCGGGGAACTCGGCGCCGAGGCGACCGTGCACGAGCCCGCCCGGCACGTGCTGCGCCTGCGCCCGCTGACCGTCGACGGCGTGCGGCGGCTGCTGTCGGCGAACCTGGACCGCCCGGCCGGTCCGGAGGAGGCCGCGGAACTTCGGCTCCGCACCCGCGGGGTGCCGTCGGTGGTGCGGGCGGCGCTGCTCTCGGGTGAGGACCCGCCGGCCGTGGCCGCGGCCGAGGCCAGGGGCGACTGGGTCAGCCGGGTGATGCGGGTGCTCGCGGCGGAACCCGCCGCGCTGGCCCGCACCGTGGCCGGCTGCGGGAACGACGCCGACTGGCAGCTGGTCTGCGCGGTGTCCGGGCTGCCGCCGGCGGTGGCGGCCAGGGCGGCCGGGGTGCTGCGCCGCCTCGGCCTCGCCGACGGTGGCCCGCCGGAGCGGCCCGTCCGCTTCACCGAACCGGTGGTGGCCGAGCGGGTGCTGGCCGGAATGCCCGCCGCCGAGCGGGCCGAACTGTTCCGCCGGGTTCTCGTGCTGGGCCTGCGCACCGGCGCCGAGCCCGCGTTCCTGGCCCGCGTGGCGCTCAGCGCACCGGCCGGTTCGCCGGGGACCGAACGCCTGCTGCACGGCGAAGCCCGGCGCCTGCACGCCCGGCGTCACCACGAGGAGGCGGCCCGGTTGCTGGAACGCGCGTTGCGGGAACCGGCGGCGGAACCGGCGAAGGCCCGGCTGATGGTCGAACTGGCCGCGGTCGAATCGGTCACCGCGCCGGAGGCGAGCGACCGGCGGCTGGTGCGGGTGCTGCTGGGCGGCGGGCCGGTGGCGCCCGAACTGCGCCTGCGGGCGGCGGACATGCTGGTCTCCCAGAGCCGGCCGGCCGTGGCCCGGCGCACGCTGATCGCGGCGGCCCGGCTGCACGGCATCTCCGAAACCGAACGCGAGGCGCTGACCGCGTTGTGCCACCTGGCCGAGGAAACCATTCCGGAACTCGACGACTACCCCTTCACCACCGCGGCGGCCACCCCGGCCGGGACGGCGGTGGAGACCCCGGCGGGCGCGGGCGTGACCGCCTGGGTGCTCGCCGTCCGCGGGGAGGACCGCGCCAGAGCGGTGGAACTGGCCAAGATCGCGCTGGCGCCGCCGGACCGCTCGGCGCACCCGCTGAGCCCCAGCCTGCTCGCCTGCGCGGTGCTGATGCTCGCCGGTGCCGCCGAGGACGCCGCCAGGAGCGTGGACGAGGTGCTGGTCGAGGCCCGCCGCCGCGGGATGCGGGCGGCGGCGGTGTGGGCCATGCTGACCCGCGGTTCGGTCGCGCTGGTGCAGGAGCGCTGGGACGAGGCCGCGCAGTACTTCGACTGGATGGGCCAGGAACTGCCGGAGCACAGCTGGCACCCGATGGTGGCCGGGCACGCCAGGGCGCTGACGGTGACCCTGCACCTGCAGCGGAACCGGCCCGAGGAGGCCCGCCGGTGCGCCGCCGAACCGCTGCCGCCCGGGGTGGAGCACAGCATGGGCGGCGCGCAGGCGTTGTTCGCCGCCGGACTGGTCCGCCTGGCCGACGGCGATCCGGCCGAGGCGCTGGAACTGTTCCTGGAAAGCGGGCGGCGGATGCTGGCCAGGCAGTGGCTGAACCCGGTGCTGCTGTCCTGGCGCGTGCTGGCCGGGATCGCGCACCTGGCCTGCGGGCAACCCGAGGAGGCGAGGCGACTCGTGCTGGAGGAACACGCCCTCGCCGAGCGCTGGGGCGAACCCGCCTACCTCGGCCGGATCCGGGCGATGAGCGCGCCCGTGCTGGAGCGGTCATGAGCGGCCCGATCACCGTGCGGCGGCCCCCGCTGCTCGAACGCGACGGCGAACTGGCCATCGCCGAGGCCGCCGCCACCGCCGCGCGGGCGGGCACCGGCTCGGTGCTGCTGGTCAGCGGCCCGCCGGGGGCGGGCAAGTCGGCCCTGCTGCGGGCCCTGCCGGAGGTCGCCGGGCTGGCCTGGACCTCCGTGCTGCGCGCGGGTGGGGCGCGGCTGGAACGGGAGTTCACCTGCGGGGTGATCGGCCAGCTGCTCAACCCGCAGCTGTTCGCCGCGTCCCAGGAGGTCCGCGACCGCTGGCTGACCGGGGCCGCGGGCCGGATCTGCGCCCCCTCGGACGGGCCCAGCACCAACGGCCTGATCCGCCGCGACATCCCGCCGCGGCAGCTGCTGGCCGGGCTGGACGCGCTGCTGGCCAACATCAGCGCCGACCGCGGTCCGCTGCTGGTGCTCGCCGACGACGTGCACTACGCCGACGAACCGTCGCTGCGCTGGCTGGCGCACCTGGCCCAGCGCGTGGCGCACCTGCCGCTGCTGCTGGTGTGCGCGGTCCGCGACGGTGACGCACTGGCCGACGAGCCGCTGGTCCGCCAGCTGGCCGAGGCCGCCACCACCACCGTGCGCCCGCGCCCGCTGAGCGCGTCGGCGGTGCTGGGCCTGGTCAACTGGCACACCGGCGGGCAGGCCGAGGCGGAGTTCGCCGCCGCCTGCCGGGAGGTCACCGGCGGCAACCCGATGTTCCTGGCCACGCTGCTCGACGAACTGGCCGCCGAGGAGGTCGAGCCGGTGGCGGCGAACCGCGCCCGCGTGCACGCGGCCCGGCCGGTGCGGTTGCGCGACTGGCTGCTGGCGTGCCTGCACGCGCAGCCGGAACCGGTGCGCGAGGTGGCGAAGGCGATCACCGTGCTCGGCGAGCACGCCGACCTGGACCTGATCTGCCGGCTGACCGGGCTGGACGAGGTGGCCGGCGAGCTCGCCCTGCGCACGCTCGGCCGGTTCGGCCTGCTGGACGGGCGCTCGCCGCGGTTCGCGCACGCACTGGTCCGCGACGCGCTCGACGAGTCGATGACCGTCGACGAGCGGGAGCGGGCCCACGTGCGGGCCGCCGAGGAACTGCACCTCGGCGGGATCCCGGCCGAGGAGGTGGCCGAACGCCTGCTCGGCGTGCTCTCGGTGCGCCTGCCGTGGGCCGCTGAGGCGTTGCGGAGCGCGGCCGACGCGGCGGTGCGGCGGGGGGCGCCGGAGGCCGCCGTGCGGTACCTGCGCCGGTTGCTGCTGGACGACACGCTGGACGACAACGACCGCGCGGCGGCCTACATGGCACTGGCCACCGCCGAGGTCGGGGTGGACCGGGAGGCGTCGGTCCGGCACGTGGCCCAGGCCACCGCGTTGCTCACCACCCCGGGTGACCGCGCCGCCGCGCTGGTCCGGCTCTCGCCGGCGTTGTTCGCCGACGCACCCCCTTACGTGCGCGACCTGCTCGACGAGGTGGTGGGCCAGCTCGGCGCGCCGGGTGAACTCACCGGTGGCGACCGGGAACTCGCCCTGCACCTGGAGGCCAGGGCACGGCACCTCGGCTCGACGGACCCGGCCGAGCTGATGGCCTCGGCGTGGCGGCTGCGCGGGTTCGGCCCGGACCCCGCGGTGAACACGACCGCCGAGCGGGAACTGCTGACCGTCCTGCTCTACGCCACCACCAAGGTTTCCGGCGCCACCGCCGCCGAAGCGGCCCGGCTGGCCGCGCGCATCCTCCGGCGCGAGCCCGCCACGCCGTCACACGTGCACGGGGTGCTCCCGCTGCTGGTGGAAACGTTGTGCGCGGCGGATTCGGTGGAGGAGCTGGCGCCGTGGCTGGACAGCGCGCGGGAGCAGTGCGGGGACAGCGGCAGCGCGGTCGAACGCGACCTGATCGACGCCGAGCGGACGCTGGTCGCGCTCAACCGGGGCAGGCTGACCGAAGCCGGGGAAATCGCCCACCGGGTGCTGGCCGGCCCGCCGCCGGACTGGGCCAGGACCGGCACGGCCATCCTGGTGCCGCTCTCGCTGACCGCGGTGACCACCAGGGACGGCGAGCTGATCCGCCGCCTGCTCGCCGATCCGCCGGAGGAGGGCACGAACGTGCTGGCCGCCGCGGTGCTGGGGCTGCTGCGCGGCACCGCGGCGGCGCTGGAGGGCGATCGCGAGTCGGCGCTGGCGTTCACCCTGGACATCGGCTGGCAGCTGGAACGGGCGGGCTGGCGCAATCCCGGCCTGTTCTCGTGGCGGTTGTCCGCGGCGGCGTTGCACCGCAGGCTCGGGGACACGGCCTCGGCCAGGGAACTGGCCGAGCAGGAGCGCCTGCGGGCCCGCGAGTGGGGGGCGCCCGCCGCGATCGGGCGGGCGGCCAGGGTGGCCGGTGACCTCACCCCCGGCGCCGAAGGGCTGGCGCTGCTGCGTGAGGCGGTGGCGGTGCTGGGGACCTCGGCCAACCGGTCCGAACTGGCCAGGGCACTGGTCCGGTTGGGGCAGCGGTTGCGGGAGACCGAGCCGGACGAGGCCGCGGAGCACCTGAGCCGGGCCCGGGAGCTCGCCGAAGAGTGCGGGGACCTGGTGGCCGAGCGGTGGGCCCGCCGGGTGGGGGAGCGGCGAGCCGGGGCGGGCACGCTGACCCCCGCCGAACGCCGGGTGGTGGAGCTGGCCGCGGCGGGCGAGACCAACGCCGGCATCGCCCGGTCGCTGGAGGTCAGCGTGCGGGCGGTGGAGAAGCACCTGACGAACTCGTTCCGCAAGCTGGGGGTGCGGCGGCGCACCGAGCTGGCCGGGGCCGTCCGCGCCCAGCAGCGCTGAGGTGGGGTTTCACCAACCGTACCCCGGTGGTGTGGTCCGCCCACTGGTCGGGTAACCGGCGGTACGGCACCACGAGATTAAGTCCGGGTCTATGAGTCCGTGTGGGTTTGGGTTGACTTGATCACCGGCCGTTCCTAGCCTCGACAAACGTAACCGAAACATGCCGCTGTCCGGCGGCGCTCATTCCCAGGCAGGGGACGGTCGATGCAGTCGAATACCGGCGAGTGGTGGCGCAGCTCCGGGAAAAGGGTAATCAGGTAGGTGGCCGCCCAGAGCAAGCAGGTGAATTCCATGTTGGATGAACCGATGGCTTCGGCCGCGAAGAAGAGGTGGCCCCTGCAATTGGTGCCCGCCGGCGAATCGCCGATGAGCGAACTGGCGGAGCTGATCGGCTCGCTGGCCGAGAGCGCGCCGCCCGCGGTCCGCGCCCGGTTGCGCGTGCTGCTGGAAAGTGCGCAGGAGCAGACCGACGCGGTGACCCCGCTGGAAGCCGCGGTGCACCCACCGGCGGAACTGGCCGCCAGGCTGATCGCGGACGGCACCGCGCCGCCGCACGTGGAACCGCTGCTGGCACAGCTGTACGTGGTGACCGTGCTGCAGGCCGGGCCGCGCGAGCAGGGCGAAATCGCCGACGCGCTGGCGGGCTACGGGCCGGAAACCCTGGTGGCGCCCTGTCCTTCGGGTGCGGTCGCGCTGATCCCGGACGACGACGGGGACCGCTCTTCGCGCATCACCCAGGAACTGGGCAGGCGGCTGCGGGGCCGCGTCTGGTGCGCGGTGGCCGGCCGCACCAGGGCGGAGATCCCGGACGGCTACCGGGAAGCGGTCGAGGTGCTGAAGCTGGCCAAGGCCGCGGGCAGCGAACCGGGGGTCTACGGCCGCGGCGACTTCCTGGTCGAATACGCGGTTTCCCAGCACGAGGCGATCGCGGACAACCTGGTGGAGATCATCCGGCCGCTGATGGCGAGCACGGTGCTGCGGGAAACGCTCGGCGTGCTGATCCGGGCCGACTACAACCGCAGCCGGGCGGCGAAGGACCTCTACATCCACCGCAGCACGCTGGACTACCGCCTGCGGCGGATCGAGAAGATCACCGGGCACAACCCGATGACCGGCCGCGGCGCGCAACTGCTCGGTGCCGCGATGACCGTCTACGCCTCACGCGATTCCGCGTAAAAATAACACTGTTTTCTCAATTCTCACCCCGGTCGCTTTCTGCTGACCGGGGTGGTTTCCGTGTGCGTATCCCGATCGAATTCCTGAGAAAACTACGGGAATTCTCAGTCTTCGCCGCGCGGAATCGGTTTCCGATTACTGCGGATAGCCGGTGCGCCGCCGGCGCACTTACCTTTCGGGCGGTGCTACTCGAAATGGGTGACGAGGATGGCTGGAGATCTGGTGACTGCCTTGACCGACCGTGACCGCGAGTGGTCGGTGCTGACCGGCGCGCTGGCCGCGCTCGGCCGGGGCGCGGGCGGGGTGGTGCTGGTGGAGGGCGAGCCGGGGGCCGGCCGCAGCCGCCTGCTGGCCGAGACCGTGGCCGCGGCGGCGGGGTGCGGGGTGGCGGCCTGTTCGGCCCGTGCCGACGAACTGACGCAGTGGACGCCGCTGGCGCCGCTGGCCGACGCGCTCGGCGCGACGGTGTGGGCGCTGGCGCGCCCCGACGACACCCCGATGCGCCTGTCCGCCCGGCTGCTGGGCGAGATCGAGGACCGCGCCCGCCGGGCCCCGCAGCTGATCGCGCTCGACGACGTGCAGTGGGCCGATCCGATGACCCTGGCCGCCTTGCAGTCCTTCGCCGCGCACCTGCGTGGTGCGCCGGTCACCTGGGTGCTGGCGCGGCGGGACGGCACCGAGCAGGGCCGCACCGGCGCGGCCGCCGCGCGCCTGTTCGACCGCCTCGCCGGCGCCGGGGCCCAGCGCCTGCGGCTGGCCCCGCTGCCGGAGGCCGCGGCGACCGGACTGGTCGCCGACGTGCTCGGCACCCCGCCGGGCGAGGAGCTGGCCGCGTTGATCGCCGGCGCGGGCGGCAATCCGGCGTTGCTGGTGGCACTGGCCGAAGGGCTGCGGGAGGAGAACGCCGTCCGCGACGGCGAGCTGTGCACCGGCCGGTTGCCCGCCCGGCTGACCGGCGCGGTGCACGAGCGGCTGAGCGCGTTCAGCGCGGACACCGTCGGCGTGCTCGAGGTCGCCGCCGTGCTCGGCCACACCTTCCACGCCGCCGACGTGGCCGAACTGCTGGGCCGCACGGCCGCCGACATCGCCCGCGCGGTGCGCGAGGTGGTCGACTCGGGTGTGCTGACCGGCTCCGGTGACGGCGAACTGTCGTTCCACTGCGGCCTGCTCCGGCGGGCGATCAGCGAGGTGATCCCCGCGTCCGTGCGCACCGCGCTGCACCGGCAGGCGGGGCTGCTGCTGCTCGGCCGCGGCACCGGTGCCCGCGGGGCGGCGGTGGACCACCTGCTCAGCGGCGCGCTGCCCGGGGACACCCAAGCGGTCCAGGCGCTGGCGACCGCCGCGGCGCGCGTGGTCGACACCGAACCGGCCACGGCGGCCACCATCGCGGCGAAGGCGCTGGCGCTGGCTTCGGCCGATGACGCCGAAGTACCCGGCCTGACCGCCACGCGCGCGGACGCGCTGGTGCGCTCGGGCGCCCTCGCCGACGCGGCCGACCTGGTGACCGCGGGGGACGGGACGCGACTGCGGACGATCGCGGCGTCCCTGCGCGTGCTCACCGGCCGCGGCACCGAAGCCGCGGCGGAACTGGAGCCGGGCGGCGATCCGGAGAGCCAGGCCGTCCGGCTGGCCGCGTTGGCCGGGACCGACTCGGGCGTGACCCTGGCCGAAGACCTGGCCGGGCAGGACGACGCCGCCGGTGCCGTTGCCCGGCTGCTGCTGGCCGAAAAGGCTTGGGGCGCCGGGGAAGTCGCGGAAAGCCTGCGGCTGGCCCGGGCCGCGGCGGCCTGCCCGGTGCCGGAACTGGCCGTGGTGCCGCTGCCGCACCCCGCGCTGGTGCTGGCCGAACGCCTGGCGCAGCTGGGCGAGGCCGAGCAGGCCGAAGCGGTGCTCGCCGACATCGAAGCCCGCGTCGAGCAGGCCGCGCACGTGCCGTTCGGGGTGGCGGTGCGGGTGACCCGCGCCCGCCTCGCGCTCTGGGCCGGGCGGCTCGGTGACGCGGCGGCCGAAGCCGAGGCCGCGATCGAGACCGGAGCCGGGGTGGCCCGGTTCCTGCCCGGTGCGCACGCCGTGCTCGGCGAAGTCGCCCTGCGCCGCGGGGAACTCGGCGACGCCGAACAGCACATCGAGCGGTACCGCGGCCTGCCCGGCCACGACCCCGCCACCCGGACCTGGCTCGACCTGCAACTCGCGTCGGCCCGGCTGGAACCCGCCGAGGTGCTCACGCGGTACGGGCGGACCCGGCCCGGCCCGCCCCTGCTGCTGCACCCGGTGGCGGCGGGGTGGCTGGCACGCACCGCCGTCGCCGCCGGCGATCCCACGCTGGCCGGGCTCGCGGCCTCCGGTGCCGCCGAACTCGCCGCCCGCAACCCGGAGTTCCCCGTGTTGTCCGCCGCGGCCGCGCACGCCGCCGGGGTGAGCCTGCGCGACCCCGGCAGGCTGCGGGAGGCGGTGGCCGCGCACGCGCACCGCTGGGCCGTGGCGTCGGCGGCGGAGGACCTCGCCGGGGTGCTGGCCCGCGAAGGCAAGCCGTCCGCCGCCGTGGTGTCCGAACTGGACACCGCGCTGGAGGGCTACCAGTCGACCGGCGCGCTGCGCGACGCGGCACGGGTGCGCAGCCGGTTGCGCGCGGCCGGGGTGCGGCGGCGGCACTGGACCTACGCCGAGCGCCCGGTCTCCGGCTGGGCCAGCCTGACCGACACCGAACGCGACGTGGCCGAGCTGGTCGCGCAGGGGCTGACCAACCGGCAGGTCGCCGCCCGCATGTTCGTCTCACCGCACACCGTCCACGCGCACCTCGGGCGCATTTTCCGGAAATTGGACGTGAATTCCCGGGTCGAGCTGACCGGCTTGCGATACCAGGTCGCGTGATGCGCGATCCGCGTGCTTTATCAGATTTTCGCGGATTGTCCCCACCAGTCCACAGGGAGATGATTGTCCTATGTTCCAGCGTTCCGGAATTCGGCGAAGGCGGCCGGTATGCCGTTGATCACCGAACCGCACCAGTTCAACGTCGGCGATCTCTACGTCGATCTGCTCGGTATGCTCGGGCAGCCGCTCTACCTCAAGTGCGAGGGGTTCAACTTCGCCGGTTCGATCAAGCTCAAGGCCGCCGCGGAAATGGTTTCCGCCGCCGAGCGCTCGGGTGCGCTCGGCCCGGAATCGGTATTGGTGGAATCGTCTTCCGGAAATCTCGGCGTGGCGCTGAGCATGATTCTCGCCGCCCGGGGCCGCCGGTTCGAATGCGTCACCGACATCCGCTGCAACCCGGCCGCGGTGCGGTTGATGGAAAGCTACGGCGCGGTGGTGCACCTGGTCACCGAACCGGGTGCCGACGGCGGTTTCCTGACCGCGCGGCTGGACCACGTGCGTGAGCTCTGCGCCCGCGACGACCGGTACGTCTGGCTCAACCAGTACGCCAACCCGGACAACTGGGGCGCGCACTACCGCACCACCGGCCCGGAGATCCTGAAGCAGTTCCCGGACGTCGAAGTGCTCTTCGTCGGCGCGGGCACCACCGGCACGCTGATGGGCTGCGCGCGGTACATCCGCGACGAACGGCTGCCGGTCAAGGTGGTCGCGATCGACGCGGCGGGCTCGGTCACCTTCGGCCTGCCGCCCGCGCGGCGGCTGATCCCCGGCCTCGGCACCAGCACCCCGCCCGCCATCTTCGACCGGTCCTTCGTGGACGACGTGGTCCACGTCAGCGAACCGGACTCGATCGCGATGTGCCGCAAGCTGGCCGGCCACGGTTTCCTCTTCGGCGGCTCGACCGGCACCGTGCTGGCCGGGGCGCTGGACTGGCTGTCGCGGAACCGGATGTCGGGCACCGGTGTGCTGATCGCGCCGGACCTGGGTGAGCGCTACCTCGACTCGATCTACGACGACGGGTGGCTGGCAAGCAACTACGAGAGGGAAGGGGCGCCACTGTGAACGACGTGGAGATCGCCGAGCGCAAGGCCGTGATCAAGGAACTGGCCTGCGAGGCGTTCGAGATCGAGCCGGAGGAACTAACCGAGCACACCCTGTTCGACGAGGACCTCGGCATCGACTCGCTGAGCGCCATCGACCTGCTCGCCGCGCTGGAGAAGCGCTTCGGCGTGGAGATCGACCAGGTGGACCTGTCGCGGCTGATGAGCCTGGCCGCGGTCTACGAGTTCGTCGCCGAAGAGCTGGGCTGGGCTTCCGGCACCGGCGTCCCGGCCGCCGCGGAGCCGGTGACCGGCGCGGTGAGCAGGTCCTGATGACCGCCGCGCCGGCCCGCCGGGTGGTGATCACCGGCATGGGCGCCGTGTCCAGCATCGGCATCGGGCTGCCCGAGTTCACCGCGGGCCTGCGGGCGGGCCGGTCCGGCGCCGGTCCGGCGACCGCCTTCGACACCACGGGTTTCCCGTCGGAACTGCTCTGCGAGGTGACCGGGTTCGAGCCGGGGGACTGGCTGTCCGGCCCGCCCGGCGGGCTGAGCCGGACCAGCGAGTTCTCCGTGGCCGCGACGGCGATGGCACTGGCCGACGCCGGGATCGGCGCCGAAGCGCTCCGGCCCCGGCGCGGCACGATCGTGGTGGGCACCACGGACGGCCAGTCGCAGGACATCGACAGCCTGGTGGCCGCGCTGGTCGGCGGCGGGCAGGCGGACCCGGTGCTCGCCGGGCGGCTGTCCGCGCAGCGGCTGGCGCTCGACATCGCCGCCGAGTTCGAACTGTCCGATGTGGACGCCTACACCATCGGCACGGCGTGCTCGGCGGGCAACTACGCGATCGGCGACGCCTTCGACGCGGTCCGCTCCGGCACGGCCGACTACGCGCTCGCCGGTGGCGCGGACGTGGTCAGCCGCCGCAACTTCGCCAGCTTCCACCGGCTCGGCCTGGTCGCCCCGGACGCCTGCCGCCCGTTCGACTCCGGGCGCGTGGGCATCCTCAACGGCGAGGGCGCGGGCATCGTGCTGCTGGAGACGCTGGATTCGGCACTGGCCCGCGGGGCCCCGATCCACGCCGAAGTACTGGGGTACGGACTCAACTGCGACGGCAGGCACCCGGTGGCGCCCACCCGGTCCAGCGTCGCGCGGTGCATGCGGCTGGCGCTGGACGACGCCGAGGTCAAACCGGAGGAGGTCGACCTGATCTCCGCGCACGGCACCGGCACCAAGCTCAACGACATCACCGAGTGCGACGCGATCCGCGACGTCTACGGCGAACGGCCGCCCCGCACCATCTCGCTCAAATCGATGCTCGGCCACGCGATGGGCGCCTCGGCCGCGCTGGGCACGATCGCCTGCGCGGTGGCGCTGGAGCACGGTTTCGTGCCGCCGACGATCAACCACCGCGAGACCGATCCGGCGTGCGGGGTGGACTGCGTGCCGAACCGGGCGGTGGCGGCCGAACTGCGGGTGGTGCAGAACAACGGGCTGGCCTTCGGCGGCAACAACGCCGTGCTGCTGCTCGGCAAGTACGAGAGGAGCGCGTTGTGACGGCGGGAAACCCGGTGATCACCGGCTGGTCGGCGGTGTCCCCGTTCGGCGCCGCGACCGGCGACTTCGCCGAGGGCGTCCGCACCGGTCGGCCGATCGAGGGCGGACCCGCCTTCCTGGTCCCGGACTACGACCCGAAGACGCTGGTCAGCGGCCGGGTGGGCCGGTCGACCGATCGCGCCACCGTGTTCGCGCTGGCCACCGTGGGCAGGCTGGCCGAGCCCGAGGCCGAACCCAGCGGCCGCGTCGGCCTGGTGCTCGGCACCACCGCGGGCAGCATGCGCAGCACGATGAGCATCACCAGGGACTCGCTGCTCGGTGAGAAGCCCATCCACGTGGACACCAAGGTGCTGCCCGCGGCGGTGATGAACTACGCCGCCGCCCAGTGCGCCATCCGGTACGGGCTGACCGGCCCGAACACCACGATCGCCGGTGGCCCCGGTGCCGGGTTGTTCGCGCTGGCCTACGCCAACCGGCTGCTCGCCGCCGGGCGGGCCGACCGGGTGCTGGCCGGTGCGGTCGAGGAGTGCTCGGCCGAGCGCGCCTGGCTGCACAGCGGGGGAGCGCTCGGCGAAGGCGGCGTGGTGTTCAGCGTCGAGCCCGCACCGGCCACCGGGCTGGCCGAGATCGCCGCGCTGCACAGCCGGGTGGTGCTCGGCGAAGGCGAGCAGGCGGTGACCGAAGCCCTGCGCGCCACCACCGCCGCCCTGCTGGCGCAGGCGGGAGCGGCGCCGGAGGAGGTCTGGGCGGTCGTCCCGGCCACCGGTTCGGCACCCGAACGCGCGGTGGCGGCCGAGTTGTTCGGCGGCGAGGTGCTCGGCCGCGCACCCGGCGGCTGGTTCGGCGACACCGGCGCGGCCTCGGCGGCCTTCGCCGTGGCCACCGCGCTCTGCCAACCCGGTCCGGCGGACCGGCTCGTGCTCGTGCCGTCCGGTGATCCGGCCGGCAGCGCCGCGGGAATCCTGTTGCGAGTGAAGGGAAATCGATGAGTTCAGGGGTGGCCCTGGTCAGTGGCGGAGCCAGGGGGATCGGCCGGGCGTGCGTGCGGCAGCTCGCCCAGGACGGCTACGACGTGAGTTTCTGCTACCGCGCCGACGAGCGCGCGGCCACGGAACTGGAGAAGGAACTGGGTGAGGAGGGCACCCGGGTGCTGGCGATGCGCGCCGACGTCACCGACGCCGCCGCGGTCAAGGACTGGGTTTCCCGCACCGAACGCGAACTCGGCCCGGTCACCACCGCGGTCACCGCCGCCGGGATCACCGCCGACACCCCGCTGGCCACCATGCCGGACGAGAAGTGGACCAGCGTGCTGCGCACCAACCTGGACGGGGTGTTCAACGTCTGCCGCGCGGTGGTCTACCCGATGATGAAGCGCCGCGAGGGCTCGATCACCACGCTGTCCTCGGTGACCGGGGTCTACGGCAACGCCGGGCAGACCAACTACGCCGCCTCGAAGGCCGGGATCATCGGCTTCTCCAAGTCGCTGGCCAGGGAGGCGGGCCGGTTCGGCGTCCGGGTGAACGTGGTGGCACCCGGCCTGATCGACACCGACATGGCCGACGCCATGCCGGAGAAGGCCCGCAACAACCTGATCGACTCGATCGCGCTGCGCCGCCCCGGCAGCCCCGAAGAGGTCGCCGACCTGGTCGGCTTCCTCAGTTCCGAGCGGGCCGGGTACATCACCGGCTCGGTGCTGGAAATCCACGGCGGCTACGGCGGCTGAGCGCGCGCACCGGAAGGAGAGAGGCATGGGCAACCGGGTGGTGGTGACCGGGATCGGGGTGATCTCCGGCATCGGCAACGGCAGAACGGGGTACCTCGAGGGCTTGCTGGCCGGGCGCGGCAGCGCCGGTCCGGTCACCGCCTTCGACGTGACCGGATTCGACCACGGGGCGATCTGCGAGGTGCCCGACTTCCCCGTCGACGAGGAACGACCGCACTACGGCCGGGCGACGCAGATGACCTCGGCCGCCGCGCTGATGGCGGTGGAGGACGCCGGGATGGCGCCCGCCCGGCTGCGGGCGGACCGCGGCCTGGTCGCGATCGGCACCACCGAGGGCGAATCCCGCGACGTCGACGAGCTGACCACCACCGAGGTGGACAAGGGCCTGGCCGACCTGGACCCGGTGGTGGCCCGGCGGGCCAGGCTCGGCCGGATGCCGGTGTCGGTGGCCGACGACCTCGGCCTGGAGGACGTCGAGCTGGTGACGCTGCCCGACGTCTGCGCGGCAGGCAACTACGCGATCGGGTACGGGCTGGACGCCGTCCGGTCCGGCGAGGTGGGCTACGCCCTGGTCGGCGGGGCGGATTCGCCGTGCCGCAAGACCTTCGCCAGCTTCTACCGGCTGGGCGCGCTGGCGCACGAGGTGTGCCAGCCGTTCGACCTGAACCGCGGCGGGGTGGTGTTCGGCGAGGGCGCGGCCATGCTGCTGCTCGAACCGCTGGACTCGGCGCTGGCCCGTGACGCGGTCATCCACGCCGAAGTGCTGGACTACCACCTCAACTGCGACGCCGCGCACCCCACCCGGCCGGTGCAGGAGACCGTGGCCGAGTGCCTGCGCGGCGCCCTGCGCAACGCCGGGGTCACCCCGGCGGAGGTCGATCTGGTGGTCGCGCACGGCACCGGCACCAAGGCCAACGACCCGATGGAGGCCGCCGCGCTCGCCGAGGTCTTCGGCGACGTGCCGCTGCCGCCGGTCTCCGGCATCAAGTCGATGATCGGGCACACCATGGGCGCGGCGGGCGCGCACTCCAGCATCGCCGCCATCCTCGGCCTCGGCCACGGCTTCCTGCCGCCGACCATCAACCACACCACCCCCGATCCGGAGTGCCCGGTCGACTGCGTGCCCAACCGGGCGCGCCGGGCCGAACCGCGGATCGCCCTGGTCAACTCGCTCGGCTTCGGCGGCGTCAACGCGGCCGTGGTGCTGAAGCGGTTCGACCGGGAAGCGGAAAGGATCGCGTCGTGATCATCTCGGCCATGTCGGTGCTCTCACCGTACGGCATCGGCACCGGTGCCTTCGGCGACGGCATCCGGGCGGACCGCCCCGCCCTGTCCGCCGTGGACGAAGAGCTGCCGTACGAGCTGGCGGGCCTGGTCGACGACGACGCGCTGGCCGAACTGCTCGGTGAAGCCTGCCAGATCAACAGCCGGGCGCAGCGCAGCCTCGGCCGCCCCGGCGGCTTCGCCGTCGGCGCGCTGGCGCTGCTGCTGCGCGAGCACGACTTCTCCGCGTACCTGCCGGGGGAGCGCGCGCTGGTGCTCGGCGGTGACCTGACCACCACCGACCGCGCGATGGACATCATGTACGACTCGCTGACCGAGGCGCTGCCGTACCACATCAACGCCAAGCAGTACCCGGGCAGCGTGATGAACCACCCGGCCGCGCAGTGCGCCATCCGCTTCGGTTTCCAGGGGCCGAACTCGACGGTCACCTCGGGCCGGGTGACCGGGCTGTCGGTGCTGAACTACGCCCGGCGCCTGCACCGCGCGGGCCGGGCGCCGGTGGTGGTGGCCGGTGCGGTGGAGGACTTCAACCCGCGCCGGTCGTGGATCACCTGGCACGGGCTCGGTGAGCAGGCGGCCCGGCCGCTCGGGGAGGGCTGCTGCGTGTTCCTCACCGAGACCGCCGAATCCGCCGCCGAGCACCACCGCACGCCGATCGCCGAGGTGCGGGCACTGGAGTTCGGCACCGCGCCGGAGCCCGAGGCCGTGCCGGCGGCCCTGACCACGCGGATCGAGCGGGCGCTGGCCGGTGCCGGGGTGGACGCCGGTGCGGTCACCACCGCCGTGGTGTCCGGAGTGGACGGTGACGACGAGCACGCGGCGGTGGCCAAGGCGCTGGGCGGGCACGCCCGGCTGCGCTGCCCGGCCGAGCTGATCGGCGACACCTCCGGCGCGGCGGGTGCGTTCGGCCTCGCCACCGCGCTGACCGCAGGCGCGGGCGAACTGGCCGTGGTGACCGCGGTCGATCCCGACGGCCAGGTCGGCTGCGGTGTATTCCGTGTCCTGCCCGAGAACTGAGGAGCCAGAAGTGCCCACTGTCCCGTCCTTCGCGGTGATCTCCGGTGCCCAGGTGCTGGAGGCACTGCACGGTCAGGAAAAGCACGTGATCGACCTGGTCGAGGCGGCCTACCGGACGCACGCGGCCGGGCACACGGTGAACCCGCCGTCCTACTTCCTGCGCTTTCCCGACCGGCCGTCCTCGCGGATCATCGCGCTGCCCGCGTCGATCGGCGACGACGTGCGGGTGGACGGCGTGAAGTGGATCTCCAGCTTCCCCGGCAACGTGGAGAACGGCCTGCCGAGGGCTTCGGCGGTGCTCATCCTGAACGACCACGACACCGGTTATCCGTTCGCCTGCCTGGAAAGCTCGGTGATCAGCGCGACCCGCACGGCGGCGTCGGCGGCGCTGGCCGCCGACCGGCTCAGCCGGGACCGCGGCCGCCCGCGGCGGGTCGGGTTCATCGGCGTCGGCCTGATCGCCCGGTACCTGCACACCTACCTGGCGGCGCTGGGCTGGACGTTCGAGCAGACGGGGGTGTTCGACCTGTCCGCCGAGCACGCCGCCGGTTTTGTCGCCGGGGTGGACGGGGCCGCGCGGGTGCACGAGGACGCGGAGTCGCTGATCCGGAACTCCGACCTGGTCGTGTTCGCCACCGTCGCGGGCACCCCGCACGTGCACGACCCGGCGTGGTTCGCGCACAACCCGCTGGTGCTGCACGTTTCGCTGCGGGACCTGTCGCCGGAGATCATCCTGAACTCGGTGAACATCGTCGACGACGTGGAGCACTGCCTCAAGGCCGACACCTCGCCGCACCTGGCCGAGCAGGCCACCGGCAACCGCGACTTCCTCGACGGCACGCTGAACGACGTGCTGACCGGGGCGGTGCGGGTGCCGGCGGACCGGCCGGTGGTGTTCTCGCCGTTCGGCCTCGGGGTGCTCGACCTCGCGGTCGGCAAGTACGTCTACGACACGGTGGCGGCCACCGGTGCGCTGACCGGGATCCCGGACTTCTTCGCCGAGCTGAAGCGCTACGAATCGGCCCGGTAGTCCGGCGGCCCCTGCACCACGCGACGCAGCACCGGCCCGAGGCGGTGCAGTTCGTCGCTGCCCTGGACCTTGCGCTCGTCCCACCAGGTCGCCCCGGCCTCGGCCAGCGGGGCGATCAGCTCCCGCGCCTCGGCGGGGTCACCCGGGCTGACCCCGCCGAGCACCACCTCGAACGGACCGGGCGCGGTGCGGTGCTCGCGGACGAACTCGACCAGGGCCCGCACCTCGTCCACGGGCGGCGGGTGACCGTGGGTGGCGCTCTTGAACAGCGGCACCACACCGTCCCAGCGCGCCGCCCGGCGCATCGGCCTGCGGTGCGGCCAGAACCCGGCGATCCAGACCGGCGGGCGGGGCCGCTGCACGGTGGCGGGCAGCAGTTCGACCTCGGTCACCCGGTAGTGGGTGCCCTGGTGGTCGACCTGCTCGCCCGACCAGTACCGCTCCAGCAGGCCGAGGCCCTCGTCCAGGCGCTGGGCGAGCACCACGGCGTCGGTGGTGTCGCCGAAGCTGCCGAACTCGTCCTCGATCGGGCCGCCGAGACCGGCGCCGAAGACCACCCGGCCGCCGCTGAGCGCGTCGAGCGTGGCGACCTGGCGGGCGAGCTGCTCGGGCCGCCGGCGGGCGACCGGGGTGACCAGGGTGCCCAGGCGCAGGCGGGTGGTCGCCAGCGCGGCGGCGGTGAGCAGCATCCACGGGTCGCCGAAGGGCTGCCCGCGGTACTTGTGCTTGTCGAGCACCACGTGGTCCCAGACGAACAAGGCGTCCCAGCCCGCGTCTTCGGCGGCCCTGGCCACCTCCGCGACCGTCCTGGCGTCGGCGAAGTCGCCGAAGTTCGGGATGTTGATCGAGTAGCGCACGCCGCGCATCGTCCGGCACGGCCGTGGCGAGGGGCAACCGATTTTCCGGCGGAATGGCTTTCCGGCGTTTCCCGGAGAAAGTCACTCATTGGGGTGGAGTTGTCCGCGCTGGGCGGCTGACCTGCGCGGATGTGCCGGGAAAAAGGCGCGCAGGTAAGGCTTGCCTCATTGCCAGCCCGGTTGCGAACGCGGTTTCCCGGTGAGACGGTTTTGTTACTGACGCATTCCCACCACCAACCTTTGCGAGGTGTAGCAGATGACCTCCGCCACCGAAATGCCCGCGGTCAACGAGTGCACGGTCACCGGGTGTTCCTACAACCACGACGGCTGCCACGCGTACGCCATCACCGTCGGCGGCAGCAACGGCGCCGCGGACTGCGACACCTTCGTCGCCCTCAACACCCGCGGCGGCCTGGACAAGGTGGTCGCCCAGGTCGGCGCCTGCTCGCGGACCGACTGCGTGCACAACGCCAGCCTCGAATGCACCGCCTCGGGCGTGCGCGTCGGCCCCGGCGGCTCGGACGACCACGCCGCCAACTGCCTGACCTACACCCCCCGCTGAACCCAGCCGGGTGGCCGAACGGATCGAAGGAGTTGCCTAGGGCAGCGTGAGCGTGCCGCCGTCGATTTCGATGCGGGAACCTTCGGCGTCCGGCAGCACCCCCGTCTCACGCGGGTCGTAACCGGTGACCGTCAACTGCACGCGGTGCCCGGCCGGGACCGAATAGGACGTCGGCAGCAGGGCGAACCGCAGGCGTGTGGTCTCACCCGGCGCCACCGGCGCGGCGTCCTGGGCCCAGGAGCGGTGCCACGGCACGCCTTCGGGCAGGGTGTAGGGCGCCGGGTGCTCCGCACGCAGCGAGACCTGCTGCCGCCCTTCGGTGATCACCGTGGTGGTGCCGTCCGGCGCGACGTCTTCGAGGTAGGCGAACACGTGCGCGTCGGCTCGGTCCACCCGCATCGACAGCTCAGCCACCGGGGTGCCGGTGAGTTCGGTGTCCCGCTCCAGCACCGGACCGGCCCAGCCGGTCCCGCTGCCGGGGATGTGGCACGGCTGGATGGTCGCGCCGCTGCCCGGGTCCGACGGGCAGCGCACCCCGGTGCCGACCGTGAACCCGCGCACGCCGGGCACGGTGGAGCCGAGCACCCCGTCCCCGCCCAGCGGGGTCGGCGTGCCACCGGAGGGCCAGGTGGTGGCGGACTTCCAGGTCAGCCCGGTGGCGTCGGCGCGATCACCGGCCGGGGTGGCGTAGTGGATCGGCGGTTCGGCGCCGATCCCGGTGTCGATGCCCTTGAGGTGCTGGTCGAAGAACCGGTGTGCTTCCTCGAGCAACGCGAAACCGGCGTTCTCGCAGTGCTTCCACGGCCCGATGAGCAGCCGTGAGCCCGGCACGTTGAGCAGGGCCGCGACGCCCTGGCCACGCAGTTCGTCCCGCCAGCCGCCGATGACGTACACCGGCACGCCGGAGTCGCGGATCGCCCCGGCGTAGCTGCCCGCGCTGCCTTCGCTCCAGAAGCGGGACTGCACCAGTGGGGAAAGGCTGTCGCGGAACGGCATGCCGCGCCACAGCTCGGCCAGCACCGTGGACTGCTGGTGCTCCCGCGCGGCCTCGGCGAGCAGCACCTTGTCCGGGTCCCCGTCCACCGGCTGGTTCTGCAGGTCCTGTTCGACCGTGCGCGCCGGGCCGGAACCCCACTGCGCGGAGATGCCACCGACCCGCCAGGCGTCGTACTTGTCCCACGAGAAGCACCCGGCGAGCACGGCCCTGAGGTGCGGCGGCCGCACGGACAGCGCGTGCATGGCGGCGTCGCCGGTGTTGGAGCAGCCGTACACGCCGACGTTCCCGGTCGACCACGGCTGCGCGGCCAGCCATTCGGTGACCTCGTAGGCGTCCATCGCTTCGATCCGGTCGTTGTACCCGCGCCGGACGCCGAACGACTGGCCGTTGCCGCGCCGCGCCACCTGCGCCACCACGTACCCGTGCGCGGTGAGCTCCGGCATCGCCTGCAAGCCCGCCGTCTTCGGCCCGGCGCCGTCCTCGGGCTTGCGGTCGATCGACAGGCTGTGCTGCCACAGCACGGGGAACCGGCCGGGCGCGGACGGCCGGTCGACGCGGACGGCCAGCCGGGTGCCGTCACGCATCGGCAGGTAGAACGATTCGCTGACGCGCTCGGTGAACGCCGGTTCCGGCCGGTACGAGCCGAAGGAACCGGCCGCGGGCGCGGACCGGTCCGGGACGAGCAGGAAAGCGGCGGCACCGGCGGCCACGAGCGCGAGCGCGACGGCGAGGAACAGGCGTGAACGCCGGGACATGGGCGGTCCTTTCAGTGCGCGGGAACGGCTTCGCCGAGTGGGGTTTCGCGGGCGGACAGGACCGCCAGCAGAGCCAGCCCGGCGACCGGGAGGGTGACGAGGAAAACCAGCTGGAGCCCGTGGGTGTAGGCCGCGCGGACGGCGTCGGCCAGGTGCGGCGGGAGCGCGGCGACCTGGGCCGGGGTGCCGAGCAGGCGCCGGACGGCTTCGTCGGTGGCCGGCAGCCCGGCCGCGCCGAGGGCGGCGGGCAGCTCGGCACGCAGGCGCGCGGCGATCAGCGCGCCGAAGGCGGCCACCCCCACCGCGCCGCCGAGGGTGCGGGCGAAGGTGGCCGACGAACTCGCCACGCCGACGTCACGCGGATCGACCGCGTCCTGGGCGGCGAGCACGAGCACCTGCTGGACCAGCCCGGCGCCCGCACCGAGCAGTGCCATGCCGACGGCGACCTGCCAGTCCGCGTTCAGCGGGGCCAGCACGGCGGGCCCGGCCACCAGCAGCGCGCACCCGATGGCCGGGAACCGCTTCCACCGCCCGGTCCTGGTGACCAGCCTCCCGGCCACCGCCGAGGTGACGATCATGGTGCCGACCTGCGGCAGCATCAGCAGCCCGGCGGCCATCGGACCGTGCCCGTGCACCACCTGGAGGAACTGCGGCAGGTAGATGAGCCCGCCGAAGACCACCGTGCCGGCCAGCAGCCCGGCAGCGCAGGAGACGGTGAAGTTCCGGCTGCGGAACAACCGCGGCGGCAGGATCGGGTCGGTGGCCCGCAGTTCACGCCGGACCGCCAGCACCGCGACCAGCAGCACGGCCGCGCCGAGGCCGAAGGTGGCGGGCGAGTGCCACGGCCAGGCCACCCCGCCGGCCGAGAGCAGCACCACCAGCCCGCTCGCGGCCAGGGCCAGCAGCGCCGCGCCGAGGTGGTCCAGCGGGGCCGCCGGGCGTGGTGGCCGCCGGTCGGGCGCGAGCCGGATGAGCAGGGCGGCCACCGCGGTCAGCGGGACCACGCCGAGGAAGCACCAGCGCCAGCCCGGACCGCCCGGGGTGACCAGCAGGCCGCCGAGCAGCGGGCCGGTCACCGACGCGGTGCCGAAGGACAGGCCGAACCACCCGGTGTAGCGACCGCGTTCGCGAGCCGGGACCAGCACCGCGACCAGGGCGTTGGCGCAGGCGAGGATGCCGCCACTGGCCGCGCCCTGCAGTGCCCGGCCGGCGATCAGCCAGCCCATCGACGACGCCAGCCCGGCCACCAGCGACGCCGCGACGAACAGCGTGGTGGCCGCGAGCAGCATCGGCCGCGGTCCGCGCCGGTCGGCCAGCTTGCCCCAGACCGGCGTGGCCGCGGTCATCGTCAGCAGCGCCGCGGCGGCCACCCAGGCGACGAGGTCCTGCCCGCCGAGTTCACCGGCGATGGTCGGCAGCGCGATGCCGATGATGGTGTTGGTCAGCGAACCGGCGAACAACGCCACCAGCGCCCCGGCCAGCACGGGGGCGGCCCTAACCACCGAGGACCCCGGTGGCGAGCCAGTCGCCCACCGCCCGGTCCAGGAACGCCGGATCGGACCGGCGGGCGTCGACGTTGTCGGCGTGCAGTTCGAGCACCGGCACCCCCGCGGCCCGCAGGGCGCGGGTGGTGGCCCAGCTGCCGCGGGCGTCGTCGGAGACCAGGTGCACCACGCCGTCGACGCCGTGCGTGCGGGCCTGGTGCACGTACCACTCCGCCGACCACGGCGGGGTGTAGAGCTGGTCGGAGAACGCGGCGAAGCGGGCGGCGAGCGCGCGGACCGGGTCACCGCCGTACCGGAGGTAACCGTCGGCGGCGATCGCGAGGTACATCGACCAGACGAAAACCGCGCCGTAGCGGTCCTGGAAGCGCCGGTAGAAGTCGAGGTCGAACCAGAGCCCGCGGCCGACCCACATCAGCCGGGCCCGCTCCCGCTCGCACACGGCGACGCCGTCGGCGATCCGCGCGGCCACCTCATCGTGCAGCGCCTTGGCCGCGTCACGAGCCCATTCCGTGCCGCGGTGCCACTGCGGCACCATCACCGCCGGAATGCTGTCGGTGACCGCCACCGGGCACGGCCGGGCGGCGGCGATCAGGTCGCGGGTGCGCCGGTTCCACTCCTCCTGCTCGTTGACCAGCGCCATCACCTCGGTGAACCGCTGCTCGGAGAACCGCCGTCCGGTGGTGGTCTCCAGGAACCGGATCAGGCCGTGCAGCTCACCGGTCATCAGGTCGAGCCGGTCGGTGCCGACCGCCTCCTCCCACCGGTGCGGCATCAGCTCCCACCAGCGCGGGGGCACGGTGTCGGCGGCGGCGCTCTCCAGCGGGTAGAAGGTCACGCCGGGCTGCTCGCCCCAGACGTCGAAGATCTTGCGGGAGGCGTCGCCGGTGGTCTCCGCGAGCACGATCGACGGCTTCGGCAAACCGCCCCACGGCCCGGAGCCGGGCGCGAACGCGCTGCCGAGCGAGGTCGAGCTGTACTGCTCGGTGTAGTCGGGGTACCCGCGTTCACGCAGCCGTGCCAGCTGTTCCTGGGTCTGCTGCTTGGCCGCGACGATGGAGGCCCACCACTGGTTCACCACGTACGGGATGCCCATCGCGCGGAAGATCTCCTGCGGGGCGTCCGCGTTCACCAGCGCCATCGGCGTTCCCGCGGCGACCTCTTCGCGGAGCCCGGCGAACCACCGCCGCTGGTAGGCGGTCGCCGCCGTGGCGCTGGCCAGGCGGGCGCTCATCGCAGCGCGCCGATCAGGCCGAGGTCGATCCGGCCGTACTCCTGGCGGTCGGCGAGCACCGCGGGCACCCCGGCGGCTTCGCGCTGGGCCGGGAAGTCCCACGGCGGGGCGTCGTCGTGGCGGCGGACGTAGGACAGCAGGGCTTCGGCACCGCGTTCGCGCACGGCGGCGGCGGTGTGCGCGGCGCGGCAGGCGATGGACGCCCGGGGCGCGGCGGGACCGGCGAACTGGTACCGCTCGGCCAGCGCCGGTTCGGTGGGGGCGCCGACGTCGGCCACCGCGAGCAGATCGCCCCAGTCGTGGTCCTCGCCGACGACCAGCAGGCCCGCCTCCTCCAGCGCGGTGTAGACCCCCGGGTGGTCGTGGCTGCTGCCGGTCAGGTAGACCGGGCGGCCGGGCCGCGGCTCGCGGCCGGGCAGCGTGGAAAGCAACTCCAGCAACGACTTCTCCGCTTCGTCGACCGGCATCGCGGTCACCGCCGACACCACGCCCAGGGCTTCGGTGCCGGTCAGCCGCCGGTCCCGCCGGTGGGGGCCGAGTTCGCGCAGCAGGCCCCGGACCCGGTCGTGGGCGGTGATCGCGGCCGCGAGGTCGTCGTCGCCGATCCGGCGTCCCGCCACCGCTTCGAGCCACGACCGGAACTGGCGCACCTTGGCCAGCACGTACCGGGTGGTGGTGTGGTGCGGCAGGTGCAGCACGTCGACCAGGTGCAGCGGCGGCAGCGCGATCGACGGCTCGACCCGCCGGATCTCCCGCAGCACGTAGAACAACCGCAGCGACGCCTCGCAGTCGCGGGAGAGCACCAGCACGTCGAGGTGCCCGTAGGCGCCTTCGAGCAGCCGGGTGAGCACCGAGCAGGCCACCGGGTCGAGCCCGCCGCCGAGCCGCTCCCGGCCCGCGCTCGCGTCCTCGTCCGGTGACCCGGTCAGCCGCAGCGGCAGCAGCCCGGCGGCGGTGAGCAGCTCGACCGGCACGTCGGCGCCGACGTACCCGGCCACCGGGAGCCCGGCCGAGCGCCGGTGCGCGACGGCGGCGGTGCGTTCCGGCAGCATCAGATGACCGCTTCGGCGGCGAGCGCGGCCAGCTCGTCTTCGCTGTACCCGAGCAGCTCGCGGTAGACGTGCTCGTTGTGCTCGCCCAGCGCGGGCGCGGGGGAGTCCAGGCCGACCGAGGCGCCGGAGAACACGATCGGCAGCCCGGTGGCGGACAGGTCGGCGACCGCGCCGTGCCGGGGATGGGTGAGCGGCACGACCTCTCGCCGTTCGCGCACCAGCGGATCCCGCACGGCTTCGCGCGGCTCGCGGACCTCGGCGGCGGGCACCCCGTGCTCGGCCAGGCGGTCCACCACCTCCGCCGACGGCAGCGCGCGGCACCACTGGCCGATCAGCGCGTGCAGTTCGTCCGCGCGGCGGACGCGTTCGTCCCGGGTGCGGTAGCGCTCGTCGTCCACGAGGTCCTCGCGGCCCATCGCCCGCAGCACGCCGCGGGCGAACGCGTCGGTGGGCGCGCAGAGCGCGATGTGCCCGTCCGCGGTGGGCAGGACGCCGAACGGCGCCAGCCGCGGCACCAGCGAACCGGTGCGCTGCGGCAGCCCGACCGCGTCGAAGGCGTCGAACGGCTCGCAGGCCACCAGCGAGGTGAGCGCGCCGAGCATGGACACGTCCACGTGCTGGCCCACGCCGGTGGTTTCCGCCTGCAGCAGCGCCGAAACCGTGCCGATGACGGCGAACAGCGGCGCCAGCAGGTCCCCGATCGGCAGGCCGAAGCGCACCGGGTCGCCGTCCGGCTCGCCCGCGGTCATCATCACCCCGGACAGCGCCTGGATGATCGAGTCCATCGCCTTGCCCGAACCCGGCCCGCCCTGCGTGCCGAACCCGCTGATCGAGGTGTAGACCAGCCGCGGGTTGATTTCCCGCACGGCGGCGTAGTCGATGCCGAGCCTGCCGGTGACGCCGGGGGAGTAGTTCTCCACCAGCACGTCGGCGTCGCGCACCAGGTCGGTGAACACCGCCTTCGCCCGCGGGTCCTTGAGGTTCAGCGTCACGCTGAGCTTGCCCCGGCCGCGCACCAGCATCGACACCGACATGTCGTCGTCGTGCCTGCGGCCCAGCGCCAGCCCGTCGCGGCCGAGGTAGGGCGCGTTGCTGCGGGCGGTGTCCCCGCCGGTCGCGGGGTTCTCCACCTTGATCACCGTGGCGCCGAGCCCGGCCAGCAGCAGGGTGGCGTACGGCCCGGCGAGCGCGGTGGTCAGGTCGATCACCGTGCGGCCGGCGAGCGGCTGGTCGGTCATGCGTGGTCCTCCTGGGCGTTTCGGTGGCCGGCCCCGGCGATCAGCACTTCGCCACCGCGCCGGAGCAGGTCGGCGCCGAGCCGGGCGCGGGCGGTGATGTCGCGGACGTAGGCGAGCACGGCTTCGCCCGCCTCGGAATCCGGTGCGAGCGGCACCGGGCGGCCGCGGTCGTCGATGTGGCAGGGCACCAGCCCGGCTTCGGCCAGCCCGTCGTGGTCGAAGCGGCAGACGGCCACCACGGTGTGCCGGCTCTCCGGGTGGAACGGGTAGTACGGCATCGCCGGGTCGGGTGCGAAACCGTAGAGCGCCTTGCGCTTTTCCGCCCACGCCGCCCGTTCGGCGTTGTCCCCGCCGGTCGGCGTGAGCGCGCGGGTGACCGTGACGAAGTTGCCGAGGCCGTGGAAGATCGGCTTGCCGCGGTGCACCTCGATGCCGCGCAGGATGTGCGCGTGGTGGCCGAACACCGCGTCCGCCCCGGCGTCGACCGCCGCGCGGGCCACCGGGCTCTCGTACATCGCCACCGCCGCGGGGGTGTGCCCGACGCCCTTGTGCAGGGCCACCAGCACCACGTCGGCCTCGGCCCGCAACGCGGTGATGTCGGCGGCCATCGCTTCCAGGCCGTCCGGGTCGGCGAAGGTGTAGATGCGCGGTGGCCCGCCGGGGCTGGCGTGGTCGAGTTCGTAGTGGGTGAGCACGTGGACGTACGCGCAACCCGCCTTCTTCGACGTGGCCCAGGATTCCCGCGGGCCGACGCAGTTGTAGGACAGCACGCCGATCCGCAGCCCGTCGCGCTCGACCACGGCGGGCGTGCGGGCTTCGCCCAGGTTCGCCCCGGCCCCGGCGGTGAGCAGTCCGGCCGCGCGGGCGTGTGCCACGGTGTCGGTGACCCCCACCTCGCCGGCGTCGAAGATGTGGTTGCCCGCCAAGGTGACCACGTCGAACCCGGCGCCGGTGAGCGCGCCGAGCGCGGCCGGATCGGCCGGCGGGGCGGGCACGTCGGTGCTGATCTGCGTGGTGGTGGTCGAATGCGGGACCTCGACGTGCCCGATCGCGACGTCGGCCTGCCGGAACAGCGGGGCCGACGGCGCGAAGAAGCTTTCCGGGTCCGGTTCGTCGAGGATGAGGTCCCCGACGGCGGCGATGGTGATCAAGAGACTTCCTCGGTGTGACGGGACAGGAAGGCGCGCAGGCGCGGGCTGCGCGGGGTGCCGAACAACTCGGCGGGGGTACCGGTTTCGACGATCCGGCCGGATTCCATGAACACGCAGCGGTCGGCGACCTCGCGGGCGAACGCCATTTCGTGGGTGACCACGACCATCGTCAGCCCGTCGGCGGCGAGCCCGCGCAGCACGCCGAGCACCTCGTCGACCAGTTCCGGGTCCAGCGCGCTGGTGGGCTCGTCGAACAGCATGATCCGCGGGCGGACCGCCAGCGCCCTGGCGATCGCCACCCGCTGCTGCTGCCCGCCGGAGAGCTGGCGCGGGTAGTGGTGCAGCCGCTCGCCGAGGCCGACGCGCTCCAGCAACGCGATCGCGTCCCGTTCGGTTTCCGCGCGCCCGCGGCCGTGCACCCGCACCGGCGCTTCGGTGACGTTGCGCAGGGCGGTGAAGTGCGGGAAGAGGTTGAACTGCTGGAACACCATGCCGACCCGCCTGCGTTGCGCGGCCGCGCCACGCGGGCTCAGCGGCCGCAGCCGCCCGCGGTGCTCCTCGTAGCCGATCAGCTCACCGTCGAGGTACATCGCTCCGGCGTCGATCGACTCCAGCTGGTGCACGCAGCGGACCAAAGTGGACTTCCCCGAGCCGGACGGCCCGATGACCACCACCACCTCGCCCTCGCTGACCTCGAGGTCGACGCCGTCGAGCGCGGCGTGCGCGCCGAACGACTTGCGCACGCCGCTCATCCGCAGCACCGGCTTGCTCATGAGGCACCTCCCCTGGCGAAGCGCCGTTCGAGCCGCCGCTGCACCACGGTCAGCAGCGTGACCACGACCAGGTACCAGACGCAGGCCACGATCAGCATCGGCACGATCTCGTAGCTCTGGTTGTAGATCACCTGGACCGCGTGCAGCAGGTCGTTCATCGCGATCACCGAAACCAGCGCGGTGCCCTTGAGCACGCTGATGAACTGGCTGCCGCTGGGCGGGATGATCACCCGCATCGCCTGCGGCAGCACGATCCGGAAGAAGGTCTGCGCCGGGGTGAAGCCCATCGCCGACGCCGCTTCGCGCTGCCCCCGGTCCACGCCGAGCACCCCGGCGCGGATGATTTCGGCCAGGTAAGCCGATTCGACCAGCGAGAGGCCGATGATGCCCGCGGTGAGCGGGGTGATCAGGTCGTTGGCGTTCCAGGTGAGCAGCGCCGGGCCGCCGAACGGCACGCTCAGCGAGAGCTTCGGCAGCAGGTAGGCCAGGTTGAACCAGAAGATCAGCTGCACCAGCGGCGGGATGCCGCGGAACACCCCGACGTAGAGCGTGGCCGCCCAGCGCGCCGGGGCGAAGCCGGACAGCTGCGCGGCGGCGAGCAGCCCGCCGACCACCGAGCCGAGCACCATCGCCAGCACGGCCAGCAGCACGGTGGTGCCGAGTCCGGAAAGGACGGACGGCGCGAACAGGTGCGCCGCGACCACGTCCCACTGGAACCGCTCGTTGCCGACGAGGAAGACCAGCAGTTGCGCGGCCAGCACCGCGAGCACGGCGGCGGCCACCCACCGCCACGGCCGGAACCGCCGCCGGGCGGTGGCCACGTCGTGGGCGGGCGCGGTGGTCCCCGGTTCGGTGGTCACGGTCATGCCGGGGTCCCGGCGTTGAACTCGGGCTGCGGCACGGTGACGTCGCCGAGCCCCCACCTCTGCATGATCTCCTGGTACCGGCCGCTGGCGAACAGCTCACCGAAGGCCCGGTGCAGCACCGGGCCCAGCTGCCCGGCCTTGGGTGTGTAGAGGGCCAGCTTGTCCGAGGTGGCGCCCTGTTCCTCGGTCTGGGTGACGTAGGTGTAGGCGCCCTGCTGCTGGGTGGTCACGTCGATCGCCGCGGCCTGCGTCATGCCGGCGGCCTCGGCCCGGCCCGACTGCGCGGCGAGCAGCGTCGCGTTGGTGTCGGCGAGCCCGATCGACTGCACCGGGCCGCGGCCGGTGCGTTCGCAGTAGGCCGACAACTGCCGCAGCTGCTCCTCGACCACGCTCGCGGTGACCACGGCGACCCGCTTGCCGCACAACGCGTCCGTGGCCGGGATGGGTACCGGGGCGCCGGTCGGCACCACGTAGGAGGTGCGCGTGGTCATCCAGGTGATGGTGTCGAACTGCTTCTCGCGTTCGGCGGTCACCTTCACCGGGCCGTTGAACGCGTCGTACCGGTTGGACAACATGCCCTGCAGCGCCGCGGGCAGGCTGTCCACCACGATGGTCTCGGTGCGCACGCCGAGCAGCTGGCCCAGCGCGTCCTGGAAGTCCTTGTCGATGCCGGTGACGGTGCCGTCCGCGCCGACCGTGCGGTACGGCGGGTGCGAGTCGCCGGCGAAGCGGATGACCCCGGCTTGCCGGACGGCCTCGGGCAGCGCGTCGTGCAGCGCGGTGTTCGATCCGGCCGGTGCCGGATCGGCGGTGCCCTCGCCGAGTTGGGCGCCGCACCCGGTGAGGGCGAGCAGGACCGCGGCGGTGGCGGCGCCTCTGCGCGCGGAGGTGACTGGTCGCATGGCGGTGGTTCTCCCTGCATTGGGCCTGGCCAGGCGTGGTGTACGAAGGAGTCGGAGCAGATAGCCGACTAGGATGGCGACGAGCGTCGCATGAGATGTAGCCAATTGCAAGACCCCGGTGGCCCGTAGGCTCCGGCGGACGATGAAGGGAGCGCGGATGCCGGACACCGCGCCGCGGGCCGAACCGCAGCTGCTGCTGACCTCGTTGCTCGGCGACTACTGGTACTGGCGCGACGAGCACATCCCGTCGGCCGCGCTGGTGCGGTTGCTCGCGGAGTTCGGCATCGGCACGGACAACGCCAGGGCGGCGATGCGGCGGCTGGCGGCCAAGGGCCTGCTGACCACTTCCCGCCGCGGGCGCACCACCGCCTACGGGATCCCGCCGCGCACCAGCGGGGTGATCGTCGCCCGCACGCACCGGATGCTCACCTTCGGTGCCACCGCGCCGGACTGGGACGGGCAGTGGACCGTGGTCGCGTTCTCCGTGCCGGAGCAGGAACGCGAGGTGCGCACCGCGTTGCGGTCGCGGTTGCGCGTGCTCGGCTTCGCCGCGCTGTACGACGGCCTGTGGGTCTGTCCGCGTGATCTGGCCGGACCGGCGGTGTCGCTGCTCGCCGAACTGGGCGTCGAGCGCGGCAGTGTGCTGCGGGCCGCCGAAGTCCCGGGTGGACCGGCCGCGGGCGGGCCCGCCGGGGCCTTCGACCTCGAACCGCTCGCCAAGCAGTACCGCGAGTTCGTCGAACGCTACGAACCGCTGCTCGCGCACCTGGCGGCAGGCCGGGTCGGCCCGGCCGAGGCGTTGCGCACGCGCACCGAGTTGCGGGTGGACTGGCGCGGCTTCCCCGAGCGCGATCCGGACCTGCCCGCGGTGATGCTGCCACCCGGCTGGTGCCGGGCCCGGGCGCAGCGGCTGTTCCTGGAGATCTACGACCGCCTCGGCCCGCTCGCCGAACAACGCTTCCGGCAGGTGCTCGCCGAATCCGACCCGGAACTGGCCGAACTGGCCTCGCACCACGACAGCGCCCGCATCGCCGAGCTGTACGCCGAACCCGGTGGTCACGAGGAACGCGGGGACACCCCGTTCGAACAAGCCGTGCGTGCCCGGCGCCTGGACGATCTCCGCAACGACTGATCCATCAGGAAGCCTGCGTATTTTTCAGTGACCCAGGTCACCGTCTCTTGCTTTCCGCGTGGGCTGGCCCGCAGGCTGTGCGCAGGTTCATCAGGAAACCTGATGAACGAGTCCGAGCAAGGAGGCTCCGGATGGATTTCCTCGATCCCGCGCGGTGGACCGGCAAGGTTTTCACCGGTACCTGGGTGGACGGCGGCGACGGCACCCGTGCCGTGCGCGAACCCGCCACCGGGGCGAGCCTCGGCGAGGTGGGGCTGGCCGGTGCGGCCGACGTCGCGGCTGCCGTGGAGCGCGCGATCCCGGCGCAGCGCGAATGGGCCGCGCGCCCGCACGCCGAGCGTTCGGCGGTGCTGCTGCGGGCCGCCGGCCTGCTGGCCGAGCACACCGGAACCGTCGGCGACTGGCTGGTCCGCGAGTCGGGTTCGGCCCGGCTCAAGGCGGGCATCGAGATCGAGGGTTCGGCGGGGGAGTGCGTGCAGGCCGCCGCGCTGCCCTCGGCGCCGTACGGCGAACTGCTGCCCGCGGCGGGCCGGATGAGCTTCGAACGCCGCGTGCCGGCCGGGGTGGTCGCGGTGATCTCGCCGTTCAACTTCCCGCTGCTGCTGTCCATGCGTTCGGTCGCGCCGGCGCTCGCGCTCGGCAACGCGGTGATCGTCAAGCCCGATCCCCGCACCGCGGTGTGCGGCGGGGTGGTCATCGCCCGGCTCTTCGAGGAGGCCGGGCTGCCCGCCGGGGTGCTCCAGGTCCTGCCCGGCGGGGCCGAGGCGGGGGCCGCGCTGGTCGAGCACCCGCGGGTGCCGGTGGTCTCCTTCACCGGCTCCACCCGGGCCGGGCGCGCCATCGGCGCCCGCGCCGGGGAACTGCTGAAGCGGGCGCACCTGGAACTCGGCGGCAACAGCGCGCTGGTGGTGCTCGAGGACGCCGATCTGGAGGCCGCCGCGTCCTGCGGTGCGTTCGGCAGTTTCCTGCACCAGGGCCAGATCTGCATGGCCGTGGGCAGGCACCTGGTGCACCGCTCGCGCTACGACCGCTACGTCGAACTGCTCGGCAAGAAGGCCGAACAGCTGCCGGTCGGCGACCCGTTCACCGAGGACGTGGTGCTCGGCCCGATCATCGACGACGGCCAGCTGGCGCACGTGCGCGACCTGGTCGACCGCAGCGTGGCCGCCGGGGCGCGGCTGGTGCAGGGCGGCAGCGCGGACGGGCCGTTCTTCCGCCCGACCGTGCTCGCCGACTGCGGCCCGTCGATCCCGGCCTACACCGAGGAGGTGTTCGGCCCGGTCGCCTGCGTGCGCCCGTTCGACACGCTCGACGAGGCCGCGGAGTTCGCCGCCGACTCCGAGTACGGGCTGAGCCTGGGGGTGCTCACCGCCGACCCGGCCGCCGGGCTCGCCCTGGCCGACCGCATCCCCACCGGCCTGGTGCACATCAACGACCAGACGGTGAACGACGATCCCGCCGCCCCCTTCGGCGGGGTCGGCGCGTCCGGCGTCGGCCGGGTCGGGGGCGCCCGGGCGAACGTCGACGCCTTCACCGAGACCCAGTGGGTCACCGTGCGCGCCGAATCCGCGCGCTACCCGTTCTGAGCTGCTTTCTGCGCTGCATCCCTGGAGAGGAAACCCCATGTCCGCACCAGCCACCGCCCGCGACTCCGCCGCCACCCCGTGGGGGCGCAACGTGCTCGTCGAGTTCGACGAGGGCATCGCCTGGGTCACGCTCAACCGCCCGGACAAGCGCAACGCGATGAACCCGGCGCTCAACGACGAGATGGTGCGCACGCTCGACGCGCTCGAAGGCGACCCGCGCTGCCGCGTGCTGGTGCTGACCGGGGCGGGCGAAGCCTTCTCCGCGGGCATGGACCTGCGTGAGTACTTCCGCGAGGTGGACGAGTCCGGCGATCCGGCGGTGCAGATCCGGGTCCGCCGCGCCAGCGCCGAATGGCAGTGGAAGCGCCTGTCGACCTGGTCGAAGCCGACCATCGCGATGGTCAACGGCTGGTGCTTCGGCGGGGCGTTCACCCCGCTGGTCGCCTGCGACCTGGCCGTCTCGGCGGAGGACGCCCAGTACGGGCTGTCCGAGGTGAACTGGGGCATTCCGCCGGGCGGGGTGGTCAGCCGGGCGCTGGCGGCCACGGTCAGCCAGCGGGACGCGCTGTACTTCATCATGACCGGTGAGCCGTTCGACGGCCGCCGTGCCGCGGAGATGCGGCTGGTCAACGAAGCGGTGCCGGCGGACCGCCTGCGGGAGCGCACCCGGGAACTGGCCGCGAAGCTGGCGTCGATGAACCCGGTGGTGCTGCGGGCGGCGAAGGTGGGTTACAAGCTCGCCAAGGAGATGCCGTGGGAGCAGGCCGAGGACTACCTCTACGCCAAGCTGGAGCAGTCGCAGTTCCTCGACCCGGAGCACGGCAGGCAGAAGGGCATGACCCAGTTCCTCGACGAGAAGACCTACCGTCCCGGTCTCTCGGCCTACCGGAACGACTGATGCGCGACGAGGGCCTCGGCTCGTGGCCGGTGCGGCGGGCGCGGATGACCCCGGACCGGATCGCGCTGGTGCACGGTGACCGGGCGGTGAGCTACGCCCGGCTCGCAGCCCGGTCGGCGGGGCTGGCCCGCGGCCTGCGCTCGCTCGGGGTGCGGCGTGGCGACCGGGTCGCCTACCTCGGCCCCAACCACCCCGCCTACCTGGAGACCCTGTTCGCCACCGCCTCGCTCGGCGCGATCTTCGTGCCGGTCAACAGCAGGCTGGCGGCGCCGGAACTGGCGTACGTGCTCGACGACGCCGGGGTTTCGGTGCTGGTGCACGCCCCGTCGGTGGAGGTGGCGGGCCCGGCGCTGCGGCACCGCCTGGCCGTCGACGGGCCGGAGTACGAACAGTTCGCGGAGGGACCGGCCGAACCGGCGGACGAGCCGGTCGCGCTCGGCGACCCGTGCCTGATCATGTACACCTCCGGCAGCACCGGGCGGCCGAAGGGCGCGGTGCTCTCGCACGGCAACCTGACCTGGAACTGCGTCAACGTGCTGGTCGAGTCCGACCTGTCCGGCCACGAGGTGGCGCTGGTCGCCGCCCCGTTGTTCCACACCGCCGCGCTGGGCATGACCTGCCTGCCCACCCTGCTCAAGGGCGGGACCGCGGTGCTGATGGCGTCGTTCGACCCGGCCGCGGCACTGGCCGCGATCGAGCGGCACCGGGTCACCCTGCTCTTCGGCGTGCCCGCGATGTACGACGCGATGGCCGCGCAGCCGGGCTGGGCGGCGGCCGACCTGTCCAGCGTGCGCACCCTGCTCTGCGGCGGGGCGCCGGTGCCGCCCGCGACCACCCGGCGCTACCTGGATCGCGGGCTCACCTTCCTGCAGGGCTACGGCATGACCGAGGCGGCGCCGGGCGTGCTGATCCTCGATCCGGACTCCGCGCACACCAAGGCCGGATCCGCTGGTGTGCCGTCGTTCTTCACCGACGTGCGGCTGGTCGGCCCGGACGGGGAACCGGTGCCGCCGGGTGAGCGCGGGGAAGTGGTGGTGCGCGGGCCCAACGTCATGCTCGGTTACTGGAACCGACCGGCGGACACCGAACGGGCACTGGCCGGTGGCTGGCTGCACTCCGGTGATGTGGCCACGGTGGACGGTGACGGCTACTTCACCGTGGTCGACCGGCTCAAGGACATGATCATCTCGGGTGGGGAGAACATCGCGCCCGCCGAGGTGGAGGCCGCCGCGCTGGAGCACCCGGACGTCGAGCTGTGCGCGGTGATCGGCGCGCCCGACCCGAAGTGGGGCGAGGTGCCGCGGGCGGTGGTGGTGCTGCGGCCGGGGGCCCGGCTGGGCGCCGGCGAACTGCGTGCCCACCTCCGCGCGCGGCTCGCCGGGTACAAGGTGCCCAAGTACATCGAGTTCCGCGACCAGCTGCCGCGCACCGGCTCGGGCAAGGTGCGCAAGGCCGAACTGCGGGCGCTGTACTCGTGACCGGGGCGCTGCGGGACGATCAGCACATGGCCGAACCGCTCACCCTCTACCTGGTCAAACGGCTGGAACTGGCCATCCGCGCGCGGATGGACGAGGCACTGCGGCCCAAGGGGCTGACCACGCTGCAGTTCACCGCGCTGACCGCGCTCCGGCGGCGTCGCGGGCTGTCCTCGGCCCAGCTCGCGCGCCGCTCGTTCGTCACCCCGCAGACGATGAACGAAATGGTGCGGTGGCTGGAGGACCGCGGGCACATCGAGCGCACCCGGGACCCGGCGAACCGCCGGGTGCTGCTGCTCGGCCTGACCGCCGCGGGCGAGGCGCTGCTGGCCGAATGCGACCCGCTGGTCGAGGCCATCGAAGCCGATCTGCTCGCGGCGGTCCCGGCGGTGCAGCACCCGCTGTTCCGGCAGAGCCTGGAACTCGGCTACACCGCGCTCAGCCGGGAGCCTGCCGAGCACTGACGCTCGGCGGTTGTTCGCCGGTGGTTCGGCCGCAGGTCACGAACGGTCCAGCGAACGGGTGAACGCTGTCCCGGCGAAACCCGATCTTGGAGGACCCGTGGACGACACCATCCGCCGCCGTTCGCTGCTGCGTGCCGCGGTCGGCGTACCCGCCGCCGCGGCTTCCTCGGCGCTGTGGCCCGCTCCGCCCGCCGGGGCGGCCGGACCGGCCGGAGCGGCGGGGCCGGTGGATCCGCACGACCCGCGGTTCACCCTCGCCGTGCTGCCGGACACCCAGTACCTGTTCGACCAGGGCGGTTCGGATCCCGCGCCGGTGCGCGAGACGCTGATGCACCTGGTGCGCCGCCGCCGGGAGGACAACATCGTCTTCCTGGCGCACCTCGGCGACGTCACCGAGCACGGCACCGACGCGGAGATGCGCTCCGCCGACGAGGTCTTCCGCACCATCGACGGCCGCCTGCCCTACAGCGTGCTCGCCGGGAACCACGACGTCTCCGGCGACGACCAGCGCGGCACCACCCCGTACCTGCGCACCTTCGGCCCGGATCGGTTCCGCGGCATGCCGACCCACGGCGGTTCGTCCCCGGACGGCTACCACAGCTACCACCTGCTCACCGGCGGCGGCAGGCGGTGGCTGCTGCTCGCGCTCGACTGGCGGATCTCCGACCGCGGTATCACCTGGGCGCAGGGCGTGCTGGACCGGCACCCGGCGCTGCCGGCGATCCTGACCACGCACGAGATCGCGTCGGCGGACGAGCGGGGCCGGGCCGCGCTCTCGGGTTACGGCGAGCTGCTGTGGAACCGGCTGATCCGCGGCAACGACCAGATCTTCCTGACGCTGAACGGGCACTACTGGCCGTGTGGCCGCACCACGCTGACCAACGACGCCGGGAACCCGGTCCACGTGCACCTGACCAACTACCAGGACCGCTACTACGGCGGCGCGGGCATGCTCCGGTACTACCGGTTCGACCTGGCGCGCAACGTGATCGACGTGGAGACGTTCAGCCCGTGGCTGCTCGGGACGCGACCGGAGGCGCGCAGCCTGCCGCAGGCCGAGCACGTCGAGCTCAGCGGGGACGTCGAGCGGTTCTCCGTGGAGATCGACTTCCGCCGCCGGTTCGCCGCCTTCGCGCCGCCGGTGGTGCCGCCGCCGCGCCCGCCGTCGGCGGTGCTGGTGCCCGGCACGGTCGCGTACTGGCGGTTCGACGCGGCGGGGACGTCACCGGGGCCGGACGGTTCGCCGGTGGCGCCGGGCACCGTCGCGCGCGACCTCACCGGCGGGGGCAACGACCTGCGGGCCGAGCGGCTGCACGCCAGCGCCCCCGAGGTGCTCACCTGGTCGGCCGAACACCACGACGCGCAGCCCGCGCACGCCAGCCTCCGCTTCGACGGCGGGAAGTCGCCGAACCGGGGTGCGGTGCTGCGCACCGGGCCGAACGCACCGATCAACGGCATGGCCTTCCTGGACGGCTACACCATCGAGACCTTCCTCAAGCTGCCCGAGCCGTTCACCGGTGACCACGCGTTCATGGGCATCCTCAGCTGGGAGGGCCGGGCCGGGGACGCGGGCAAGACCAGCGGGTGGTCGCCGGAGGAGCCGACGTGCAGCCTGAACCTGTCGGGGGAGCGGTTCCTGCAGTTCGTGGTGTACCCGAAGCACGCCGACGCCGACCCGACCTCGTGGAGCCACGCGCTGCCGACCGGCCGCTGGACGCACGTCGCGGTGGTCAACGACGGCCACCGGACCACGGTCCACGTCGACGGTGCGCCGATCGCGCGCAACGCGGCCGGGGAGTCGCGGGGCATCGCCACCCTCGGCAAGCCGTTCGTCCTCGGCGCCACGCAGTTCGCGCTGGCCTACGGGCACGGGTTCCACGGCTGGCTCGGGGACACGCGGGTGGTGGCCGGGGCACTGCGGCCGGACCAGTTCCTGCGGAGTGTCGAAAACGCGCAGGCGGCGTCGTACGTCGGGGCATGGAACTGAACGAGCGATTCACCGAGACCCTGCGCAAGAGCCCGGCCAAGGGCGGGCACACCTATCTGATCTGGCCGGAGTCGGCCGCGTACTTCGGCACGCGCGGCCTGGTCAAGGTGCGCGGCACCATCGACGGGCACCCCTTCGAGGGCGCGTTCATGGCCCTCGGCGACGGGCAGCACAAGCTCCCGGTGCGGGCGGCGCTGCGCCAGGCGATCGGCAAGGAGGCGGGCAGCGAGGTGACCGTCGTGCTCACCGAACGCCTTGGCCGCGGCGCCTGAGCGGGCGCGGTCGGCCCGCCGTGCCCCGATCTTGCGGTTTCGGCAACGAACTTTGCCAAAACCCGCCGGGCGCGGCAGGCTCGACCGCATGGACGCGCAGTTCTGGGACGAGATGTACCGCAGCCGTGACCGGGTCTTCAGCGGTGAGCCCAACGGGGTGCTCGTGGCCGAGGTGGCCGGCCTGCCACCGGGGCAGGCGCTCGACGTGGGCTGCGGGGAGGGCGCCGACGCGCGGTGGCTGGCCGGGCGCGGCTGGCGGGTGACCGCGATCGACATCTCCCGGGTGGCGCTGGAGCGGGCCGCGGCCACGGGCGGGGACCTGGCGGACCGGGTGGCGTGGATCCACGGCGACCCGACCACCGTGCGCCCGCCCGCCGGTGCCTTCGACCTGGTGTCGGTCCAGTACTTCCCGCTCCGCAACGAGCCGGGCCACCCCGCGCTGCGCGGGCTGCTGGACGCCGTCGCCCCGGGCGGGACGCTGTTGTTCGCCAGCCACGACCCCGCCGACCTGCCCCCGGAGTTCGACCCGGCCGAGTTCTACCAGCCGGACGACATCGCCGGGCTGCTCGGCGAGGACTGGGCGGTGCTGGTCAACGAAACCCGCCCGCGGGTCGCGCCGCCGCCCGAGGGCACGCACCACAGCCGCGACACCGTGTTGCGGGCCCGGCGCCTGCGCTGACCGTCCTAGGCTGGCGGGCATGGCGGGGCCCGGGGAACGCATGCTGGAGCTGTTGTCGCTGCTGCAGAGCGGCCGCGACTGGCCGGGCGCCGAACTCGCCGAGCGGCTCGGCACCTCACCGCGCACCCTGCGGCGCGACCTCGACCGGCTGCGGGAACTCGGCTACCCGGTGCGCTCGGAACGCGGTCCCGGCGGCAGCTACCGGCTGGTGGCCGGGCGGGCGCTGCCGCCGCTGATGTTCACCGACGACGAGGCCGTGGCCGCCGTGGTCGGCCTGCGCTTCGCGGCGCTGGCCACCGGTGATCCCGGTGCCGACGACGCCCTGCGCAAACTGGAACAGGCCCTGCCGAAGCGGCTGAAGCACCGGACCGAGGCGGTCGCCGCGGCGACCGAGGGCACCCGCCCGGTGGCACCCGCCGATCCGGCGGTGGTCGCCGGACTGGCCACCGCCGCGACCGCGCACCAGCACGTGGAGTTCGACTACACCAGCCGCGACGGCACGCCTTCGCGGCGCCGCGTCGAGCCGTACCGGCAGGTGCTGCTCGGTGGCCGCTGGTACCTGCAGGGCTACGACCGCGACCGGGCGGACTGGCGGACCTTCCGGCTGGACCGGATCCGTGCGGTGGACGTGCCGGGCACCACCTTCCGCGCGCGTGAGCTGCCCGCCGACGGGGTCAGCGCGTTCACCGCCGACCAGGGCGGGGGAGCGGCGGTCCGGTTCGACGCCCCGGTCGGCACGGTCGCCGAGCACCTGCGTGCCGAAGCCGGTTCGCTCACCGCGCTGAGCGGGGGCCGGTGCCGGTACGTCACCGGCACCGACGACTGGGCGTGGCTGGCGGTGGCCGTCGCCGCGGTCGGGGTGCCGTACGAGATCGAGGGGCCGCCGGAGCTGGTCGAGCAGACCCGCCTGCTCGCCGAACGGGCCACCAACGCGACAACGGGTGTATAACGCCCTATTCAGCGGGCCTTTTCGCGGTGGCTGGCCCGGAAGCGCGCCTTCTTCTGGCGGTTGCCGCACGTGTTCATGTCGCACCACTTGCGGGTGCGGCTCTGACTGGTGTCGAAGAAGGCGGCCCGGCAGGTCGGTGAGGCGCACAGGGCCAGCTTCCCGTCCCGCTCGCCCGCGATGATGCTGATCGCGTCGGCGGCGATCACGCTCAGGGCGTCTTCCACGCGGGAAGCCGAGCCGAGCTGCCACCGCCGCTTGCCGTCGGGTGTCAGCACGGCCGCGGCCCGGCCCTGAACGCTGCGGTCGTTGAGGATCTGGACCGCGGACGCGGGCAGCGCTTCCTGGACCGCGGCGGCGGTCGCGGCGGCGTGGATCGATTCACGCAGCTCCCGGGCGAGGTCGAGCTGGGCGCTGGTGCAGGAGTCCACGGCGAGGCCGTTCACCGCCAGCCAGTCGACGAGCCGCTGCGGGGTCGGAATCCGCTCCACGGCGTCACCGCAGCGCTCCGTCAGCGTCGCCGTGAAGCTGGTCGCCAGCACGGTGCCGAGGCGGAACTCGGGAAAGCCATCACGCATGGAACCACCTTAGCCGGTTGCTCCGGAACCCGGCGGCGTGTTAGAACCGTCTTAGCCGGTTCCACCGAGGATCAGGAGGTCCCATGCCCACCACTGACGTGCAAGCATTCGAAGCCCGCGCGGCCGACGCCGACCTCGACGAGCTGCGCGCGCGACTGGCCGCGGCGCGGTTGCCGGAGGCTGAAACGACCGATCGCCGCTGGGCACAGGGGGTTCCGCTCGCCGACCTCACCGAGCTCGTGGACTACTGGCGCACCGGATACGACTGGCGGTCGTTCGAAGCGCGCCTCGACCGCATCGGCCAGTTCCGCACGACCATCGACGGCCTGGGCATCCACTTCCTGCACCGCCGCTCCGCGCGCGCCGATGCCACCCCGCTGGTCCTGACGCACGGCTGGCCGGGCAGCATCGCCGAGTTCGTCGACGTGGTGGACGAACTGGCGGACCCGAAGGACGCGGACGCGTCGGCGTTCCACGTCGTGGTCCCCTCGCTGCCCGGCTTCGGCTACAGCGGCAAACCGGCCACCACCGGCTGGGGCACGGAAAAGATCGCCGCCGCCTGGGTCGAGCTGATGGGACGGCTCGGCTACGGCGAGTTCCTGGCCCACGGCGGTGACTGGGGCGGCAACATCACCACGATCCTCGGCGGCCGGTTCCCGGAGCACGTGCTCGGCATCCACAGCACGTTCGCGGCGGGACCACCCGGCCTGAGCACGGACGGGCTGACCGCGGCCGAGCGCGGGTGGGCCGAGGAAACCCGCGACTTCTGGCACCACCGCGCGGCCTACGCGAAGCAGCAGGCGACCCGGCCGCAGACCATCGGCTACTCGCTCGTCGACTCACCGGTGGGGCTGCTCGCCTGGCTGCTCGACAAGTTCGCCGAGTGGTCGGACACCGAGGACAGCCCGTTCGAAACGATTTCCAGGGACCGGGTTCTCGACGACGTCACCCTGTACTGGCTGACGCGGACCGGTGCCTCGGCGGCCCGCATCTACTACGAAAGCCACAATTCACTGGACCCCGAGCTGCGGGTCGACGTCCCGTCGGCGATCACCATGTACCCCCGCGACACCGAGAAGTACCCGCGCCCCTGGGCGCAGGAGCGGTACCGGCGGATCGTCCGGTGGCGGGTGCCCGAACGCGGGGGGCACTTCCCGTCGCTGGAGGTCCCCGGGTATTTCGTCGAAGACCTCCGGGAGGGCCTCGCGGCGGTGCTGGCCGCCGGCCGGTGAAGGCACGGCGAAGCCGGTCGCCGTTCTGCCGCCGAGGTCGATCGTCGTCCGGAATGCCTTCGGGGTCACCCCGTCCCGGAGCCGAACGCCTTCCTGCTGTGCCGGAGCAGTTCACGCAGCGCGGGGCTGCTCGTGCCCTTCCACACCAGCGCCAGCAGGGCCGGGACGTCGACCCCGTCGAGGGGGACCGCGGTCAGCCGGTCGCGGTAGCCCGCGGCCATCGAGTCGCTGAGCACGGCGACACCGAGGCCGCGGGCGGCCAGGTCGGCGATCGCGTCGGCGGCGCTGGCCTGCAGGCCGATCACCGGGTGGAGGTCCTGCGCCGCGCACGCCCGGTCGAGCACCGCGCGCAGGCCGGTCCCGGGCGGCATGCAGATCAGCGGGTGCGTGACGAGGTCCCGCAGGCCCAGGCTCGGTGCCGAGGCCACCGGGTGCTCGGCCGGGACGAGGGCGACCAGCCGGTCGCTGACGATGGTCAGCGCCGCCAGCCCGGCCGGGGTGGCGGCCGCGGTGCCGATCAGCGCGAGGTCGATGGTGCCGTCGCGAACGCCGTCGACCAGCCGGTCGGAGTTGTCCTCGAGCAGCGACAGCTCGACGCCGGGGTGGGCGCGGTGGAAGGCGGCGAGCGCGTCGAACAGCGGGGTGACGGTGCAGCCGATGACCATGCCGACGGTGAGGCGGCCCCGGATCAGGTCGGTCACCTCACCGACGGCCTGGCTGAGCGAACCGGCGGCGGCGAGCGCGGCACGGGCGTGTTCGAGCGCGGCCTTGCCCGCCACGGTGAGCGTGGCGGTGCGGGCGGTGCGGTCGAACAATTCGGCACCCAGTTCGCGTTCGAGCTGCCGGATCTGGGCGCTGACCCCGGACTGGCTGATGTGCACCCGCTCGGCCGCGCGGGTGAAGCCGCGTTCCTCGGCGACCGCGACGAAGTACTCCAGCTGCCTCAGTTCCATGACCGCCGATGCTAGTCCGGCGCGGAACCAGAGCTCGCGCTTCTCAGTCCGGCCAGCGAACCCGGGCGGCGGGGCGGGGTGCGGAACTCGGCGAGCACGCCGTAGTGGTCGCTGGCCTGCACCCCGCCAACGGGTTCGGTGAACACGCGGCGGCAGTCGGCGACCGCCAGCGGTGGACCGTGGACCCCGGCGCGCACCATCACGTAGTCGATGCGGCGGCCCATCTCGGCGGGCATGTCGCCGTCCCGGACGAGCGCGTTCTCCGGCGTGAAGGTGTGCCCCGGCTCGTCCGGGTGCACCGCCCGCCAGGCGTCGACGTAACAGGGGCTGCGCCCGCCCAGCGATTGCTTCCCGGACCAGAACCGGACGCTGGCGGCGTCGGGATCGGCGTCGAAGTCACCGGCCAGCACCACGGTGGCGGCGGGGTCGGGCACCAGCCGGTCGACGAACCGGGACGCCGCCACCGCCTGCAGTTCGCGTTCGGCTTCGTAGCCGTACGGCCAGCTGGGTTTGTGGTGCACCAGCCACAACGGCGACGGCGCCAGCACCTCGGCCAGCACCGTGGCGCACCAGGGGCTCTGCACCTCCCGGCCCGGCGGGCGCTGGTCCAGTTCGCGCACCTCACCGAGCGGCCAGCGGCTCGCGGCGACCGCGCCGGCCCCGCCCTCGTCCCGGCCGGAGTGCCAGGCCAGGTGCCACCCCGGGCCCAGCAGTCCGGTGATGTCGTCGCCGACCTCCTGCAGGGTGATCAGGTCCGGCGCGAGCGCCCGGATGCCCTCGGCGACCACCTCGCGGCGGCGTGGCCAGTCGGCGAGGTCCGGTGCCAGTGCGTTGAAGGTCAGAACGCGCATCGAATGTTCCCCTCGTTCGCGTGAACCCGAACGTAACGGGTACAGCGGGGTCAACCGAACCGGAGGCAAGGAAAAAATGCGCACCCAGCGAGCACGTCGTCCCGTCCAGGTCCTGGCTCTTGTCGTCGGCCTCGCCTTCCTGGTGGTGGGGCTGCTCGGGTTCATCCCGGGCATCACCGGCGGTGACCTCCACTTCGCCGGCCCGCACTCCGAGGCGGAGCTGTTCGGCGCCTTCCAGGTCTCCGTGCTGCACAACCTGGTGCACCTGCTGTTCGGCGTGCTCGGCGTCGCCGCCTTCCTCACCGGGCCGGGGGCCGCCCGCGCGTTCCTGATGATCGGCGGTGGCCTGTACCTGGTGCTGTGGATCTACGGGGTGGCGCTGGACGACGAGAGCCCGGCGAACTTCGTGCCGCTGAACAACGCCGACAACTGGCTGCACCTCGGCCTCGGCCTCGGCATGATCGCCTTCGGCGTGCTCGGCACCGTGCTCGACCGGGTCAAGGGCGACTACCCGGACGACCCGATGGAGTCAGACGGCTGACCAGCCGTTGTCCACCGGCAGGATCACGCCGTTGAGGTTGCTCGCCGCGTCGGAGGCCAGGAAGACGATCACCTCGGCCTGCTCGGCGGGGTCCGCGATCCGGCCGAAGCTGCCGAGGTAGGGCGCGAGCGCGGCCGGGCCGTGCCCCTCGGCGGGCAGCCGGGTGGCGATCGTGGTCATGGTGGCGCCGGGCGCGACGGCGTTGGTGCGGATGCCGGAGTCCCGGTACATGATCGCCAGCGACTTCGTCAGCCCGGCGATCCCGTGCTTCGACACGGTGTAGGCGGTCCCGGCGGCGCTGCCGCGCAGGGCCGCCTCCGACGCGGTGTTGACGATGGCGCCCTTGCCGCGGGCGAGCAGGTGGGGGAGGACCGCGCGGGTCAGCAGGAACGGTGCGGTCAGGTTGATCCGCAGCACCCGCTCCCACTCCTCGTCGGTGACGTCGGCGGCGGCGGTCATCGCGTCCATGATCCCGGCGTTGTTCACCAGCACGTCGATGCCGCCGAACGCCTCGGCCGCGGTCGCCGCGACCCGGTCCACCACGGCCTGCTCGCTCAGGTCCCCGACGGCCGCGACGGCGGTGCCGCCGGCCTCGGAGATCTCGCCGACCACCGCTTCGGCGCCCGCGGCGTTGAGGTCGGCGACCACCACCCGGGCACCTTCGCGGGCGAAGCGCAGCGCGGCCGCCCGGCCGATGCCCGCCGCCGCGCCGGTGACGATCACGCTGCGCTGGTCGAGTCCGTGCATGCTGGACCTACTTTCTGGCATGTCATGACATTAAGGCACAGTGTGCCAGATAGTAGGCTGAGCAGGTGGTGGACCGGAGTGCGCTGGGACGGCCGCCGCTCACCGAGCGGCGCAAGGCGGAGACGCGGCTGGAGATCGCGCGCGAGGCCGTGCGGTTGTTCACCAGCCGCGGTGTCGCGGCGACCTCCGTCGAGGACATCGCGGCGGGGGCGGGCATCTCACCGCGCACCTTCTGGCGTTACGCCGGTGGCAAGGAGGACAGCGTCCGGCCGCTGCTGACCGCCGGGATCGACGTGCTGGCGGGGGTGCTGGGGGAGTGGCGGCCCGGCGGGGACGTCTCGGCGGTGTTCGACGCCGCGGCGCGCACCACCGTCGCCGACGTGCCGGCGATGCTGTCGCTGGTGCGCCTGGCCCAGGCCGAACCGGGTCTGCGGGCGGTGTGGCTGCGCGCGCACAACGACGCGGAACTCGTGTTCGCCGACGCGATCGCGCGTTCACTGGACCGGCCCGCCGGGGATCTGCAGGTACGCGTACTGGCCGCGATGGTGAACGGTGCCGTCCGCGCCGCGGTCGAGCACTACGCCGGAGGCGAGCGGGCGGACTGGGCGGATCTCGCCGCCGTGGTCCGGGAAGCGCTGGGCACCGCGATGCGCGCCTTCCCGGACCACTAGGTGTATAACGCCCTATTCAGTCGTGCTTCTGAGCGCGCCATTCCGGGGCCAGCACAGACCAGACTTCGAGGTCGAGCCGCTCGCCCCGGTGCACGCTGTGCTGGCGGAGCACGCCCTCGCGTTGCATGCCGAGCCGCCGGGCCACGGCGATGCTGGCCTCGTTCCCCGACGCCGCCTGCCACTCGATGCGGTGCAGGCCGCGGTCTTCGATCGCCCAGTCGATGAGCACGCGCATCGCCCTGGTCACCAGGCCGCGGCCGGCCGCGGCGGGTTCGAGCCAGCAGCCCGCTTCGGCGGTGCCCTGCGGCACGTCCATGGTGCGGAACAACACGCCGCCGACGAGCGTGCCGCCGCTGCGGATGCCGTGGATCCGGCCGGTGTCGTTCGCCGTCTTCTCCGCGTACGAGCGCAGGTAGGCACGGCTGGATTCGAGGTCGGTGACCAGGTCCGGCAGGCCGACGTACCGGCCGATGAACTCCCGGCCGCGGTCGATGTTGGCCAGGAACTCCTCGGCGTGCCACGGCTCCAGCGGCCCCAGCTCCGCGTCCCCCAGTGAGATCGAGTACATGGGGTCAACTTCCCAGAGCCCCGGGGGTGCCAGAATCCGGGGTATGACTGGGGAGATCATCGAGCGGTACGTGATCGGCGACGGGGAGCGGCCGCGGTACGGCCAGCTGCTGCACGGCAACTTCATCGGGCTGGGGCCGCGGCGGGAGGAGTTCGCCAGGGCACTGGTGGAGGACGCCGCGCGGGTCACCGACGAGGAACTGGCCTCGATGCTCGACGAGGACTGGCGGCCGAGGATCACCGCGGCCTGGCTGATCGGGGTGGGCCGCCGGGAGGGTTTCCGGCAGCGGCTGGGGGAACTGCTGCTGGAGAGCAGGCTCGTCTACGCCGGGCAGGGTTACTGCTACGCGCTCGCCCGGTTCGGCACCGTCGCGGACGCCGCGATCCTGGCCACCTACCTGGACCGCTACCTGCGAGAGCTGGAGAAGCGCTACGACCAGCAGTGGGCGCTGGTCGCGCTGCGGCGGGTCGATGCCGGGCTGGGCACCAGGTACGCGGAGCAGTTCACCTGGCCGGGCGGCCCGTGGCACGCCTGGGCGGCGGCCAACCACGCGGACGAGCAGGAGCGGGAGCTGATCGCCCTGTCGTGGTCCCTGATCGACGAGGCCGAACGCGGCTCCCCGCCGAAGCCCTCATCGTCAGTGTCTCGTGCGTCGCATCCCTGACCTGCTCCCGTGACCGGGCCCCGCACTACCGGGGCCCGGTCACCGCCGGTCCTTCGTCAGGTGGGTCAGGATGCGCAGCGCGTCGGCGGAGGCGGGGTCGTCGGGGGTGTAGATCTCGAGGCGGTGGTCGGGGCTGTCCGGCTGCAGCCAGACCTGGTACTCGACGTCCACGGCGCCGATGGTCGGGTGCTGCAGGTGCATGCGGCCCACGGTGCAGTCGGCCACGTCCCCGGTGGCCCACAGCTCGGCGAACTCGTCGCTGCGCATGGTCAGTTCCCCGATCAGCTCGGCCAGGCGCGCGTCCGTGGGGAACCGGCCGGCGGTGAGCCGCAGGTACGCGACGTGGATGCGGGCGAGTTCGGCCCAGTTGCGGTGCAGGTCGCGGGTCAGCGGGTCGAGGAAGAACAACCGCGGGATGGACGGCCGCCGCGCCGGGGTCAGCGGGGCGTCGAACGGCAGGTGCCCGGCGAACAGGGCGTGCCCGGTGCGGTTCCACGCGAGCACGTCACCGCGGCGGCCGAGCGCGAGCGCGGGCATCGCGTCGCCGAGGGATTCGAGGAGGGCGAGCACGCGGGGGTGGAGCACTTCGGGCGGTGGTTCGGCCAGCCGGGAGCCGGCGGATCGCCGGGCGAGGTTGTGCAGGTGCGCGGTTTCCACCGGGTCGAGCCGCAGCACCCGGGCGAGCGCGTCGAGGACCTGTGCCGAGGCGGTTTCGGCCTGCCCCTGCTCCAGCCGGGTGTAGTACCCGGCGCTGACCCCAGCCAGCTGGGCGAGTTCCTCGCGGCGCAGGCCGGGCACCCGGCGGGCGGTCCCGTAGGCGCGCAGACCGGCGTCGGCCGGGGTGATCCGGTCCCGCCGGCTCTTCAGGAATCCTCCGAGGTTCTCCACGGCACCGAGCCTAGGTCGCTCCGGCACGCCGTGGGTGCACCTGCTGGGTCTACCCACGGCAGGGGAGTGGTTGCCGGTCGCGGCCTGCCCGATGGTCGACGGCATGTCAGCACAGCAAGCACCCCGGGCCTGGCTCGGGTTATTGGTGGTCCTCGGTCCGGTCCTGCTGGTTTCGATGGACGGTTCGATCCTGTTCCTGGCGATGCCCCGGATCGGGCAGGCCCTCACCCCGAGCGCCGGCGAGGCCCTGTGGATCCTCGACAGCTACGGCTTCGCCGTCGGCTCGCTGCTCATCGCGTTCGGCAACCTCGGCGACCGGTACGGCAGGCTGAGGTTGCTGGTGATCGGGGCGGCGGTGTTCGGCATCGGCTCGGCGGGAGCCGCGTTCGCGCCGACCCCGGAACTGCTGATCGCCGCCAGGACGCTGATGGGGGTGGCCGGGGCGACCCTGCTGCCGTCGGCGCTGGCGGTGCTGAGCGAGCTGTTCGCCGATCCGCGGCAGCGGGCGCGGGCCATCGGGATCTTCGCGGCCGCGTTCGCCGCCGGGTTCGCCATCGGCCCGGTGGTCGGCGGGGCGCTGCTGGAGCGGTTCTGGTGGGGTTCGGTGTTCCTGGTCAACCTGCCGGTGCTGGCGTTGTTCCTGGTGTTCGCGCCGGTCCTGCTCCGCGAGGTGCGGGCGACCCGGCCCGGGCGCGTCGACGCCGTCAGCGTGGTGACTTCGGCGGTGGGGCTGCTGCTCACCGTCTACGCGCTCAAAGCCGTTGCCACCGAAGGGTTTTCGGTGGTTCCGGTGCTCGCGGGCATCGGGGGACCGGTGCTGGTGGCCTGGTTCGTCCGGCGGCAGCGGCACCTCGAACACCCGCTGATGGACTTCACCCTGTTCCGCGACCGGGTGTTCACCGTGGCGGTCATCACCGGTTTGCTGCCGCTGGCGGCGTGGTCGGCGGCCGCGTACCTGGCGGGGGTCTACCTCCAGTCCGTGCTCGGCCTGCCGGTGCTGCGCACGGCGTTGCTGGCGCTGCCCGGTGCCGCGGTGCTCACGCTCACCTGCGTGGTCACGCCGGTGGTGGTCGACCGCCTCGGCAAGCGGGCGGCGCTGGTGGGCTGCCACTTCTCCATCGCGGCCGGGCTGCTGCTCCTGCTGCCGGCGGCGGTCACCGGCGGGATCGGCTGGTACGTCGCGTCCACGGTGGTCGCGGGGGTCGGCTACGGCATCTCCTTCGCGGTGGTGGCCGATACGGCGGTCGGTGCGGTGCCCGCGGCACGGGCGGGTTCGGCCGGGGCGATCGCGGAGACCAGCAACGAAATCGGCAACGCACTGGGCATCGCGCTGCTCGGCTCGCTCGCGGCCCTGGTCTTCCGGCTCGACGGCCCCGGCCTGGCCGCGACCCTCGGCGAAACGCTCCAGCTGCCGCACCTCGCGGCCGCGGCGGCGGAGGGGGCGAAGAGCGCGTTCGTCACCGGGTTGCGGGTGGCTACCGGAGTGGCCGCGGTGCTGCACGTGCTGCTCGGCGTGCTGGCCCTCCGCTGGATCCCCCGGCGTATAACGCCCTATTCAGCCACGCTTTCGGTGAGCCGGACACCGGTCACCGGTGAGACGAGCGTCCAGCCAAGACGGCGGTAGAGGGCGAGGCCGTCGTCCGTCGCGACCAGCACGCCGCGCCCGGCGCCCGCCGCGATGGCCTGCTCCCGCAGCGCGTCCATCACCACGCTGCCGAGGCCGCGGCGCTGGTGGGCGGGTTCGGTGACGATCTGGTCCATGATCGCCGCCGGACCCGCCAGGCCGAACTGGCCGCGGGCAGCCAGTTCGCCGTCGGCCGTGCGCACCACCACGCGGTGCAGCTTCCCCTCCACTGTGGACTCGAGCCGGTACGGCGGCGGGAGCGGGCGCTGCGGTGCGGTGTGCAGGGGGGTGAACATCAGGTGGCCGGGGATGTCGAAGGTCCAGGCGGGGGAGAGGGCGGCGCGCACGGCGGTTTCCGGCGCGCAGACCTTGATCCAGGTGTCCGCCCTGGTCAGGCCGGCGGCCACCGGCGGCAGGCCGTCGAGCCGGGGGAGGACGAACCGTTCGCGGTGACCGGGGAGGCCCACGTGCAGGTGGAAGCCGGCTGCGATGGGGACCGGCCGGCCGACCCGGCGGGACACGGCCCAGCCGTGCACCCAGTCGTCGATGAGCTCGGTGATGTGCATGATCCACAGTCAAGCCGATGCCACCGACATTCTGACGTATAACGACCTATACGCTCGGGCTGTTTAGTACAAAATCCGATCAAGTAGAAAAAACGGCATCGAGATCAGCGGAGCAGCTCGGTCAGCACGGCGATGCTGTGCTCGGCGTGCCCCTGGTCGACGGCGCGGTTGAGCAGATCGTGCATCGGGGCGTTCCAGGAGAAGTCGACGCCGGATTCCTCGGCCAGTTCCCGGTCGTGCGCGATGCCCGCGTGGAACAGGCCCAGCGCCGAGGCGGGGTTGGTGTAGTCGCCGGTGTCGATGTGCTCGGCGAGGCTGGGCAGCACCTGGGCGATCATCTCCAGCCACTTCACCGTGTACGGCACGAGCGACGCGGCGGGCAGCCCGCGGGCGGTGACCAGTGCCGCGCCTTGGAAGAAGCCGAGCAGGGCGGGCAGCAGTGTGCCGCCGACCGCAGATTCGTACAGCGCGGCCAGGTCGACGTCGGGGCCGAGGAACACGGTGTCGCCGCCGAGGGTGCGCAGCAGTTCGGCGTGCCGGTCGAACACGGTGCGGTCGCCGCTGTAGTAGAGCAGGGTGTCGGGTTTGCCGACCGCGTCGGGCACGTCCTTGACCGCGCCGTCGAGGAAGTCGGCGCCGTGGGCGGTGGCCCAGGCGGCCATCGTGCGGGCGCCGGCGGGGGTGCCGCTGTTGAGGGTGATCAGGGTGCGGCCGGTGATGGCCTCGGCGGCTGGTTCGAGGGCGGAGAGGGTGGCGTCGTAGGTGGTCAGGCAGGTGATGGTGACGGGGCTGGCGGCCACGGCCTGTTCGATGTCGCGGACTTCGTGCGGGGCGAGTTCGGGGACGCGGCCGGGGGTGCGGTTCCACACGGTGACCGTGTGGCCGCCGTCGAGCAGGGCTTTGGCGAGCGCGGAGCCCATCGCGCCGAGACCGGCGACGGTGACTTCGGTGTTGTGCATGCGCTGATCTTCGCCCGGCACGTACATTCGGGGAAGTACCTACATTTTTGTTCGTGTGGAAGGGGTGGCTGGGTGAAGCGGCGGGGTTACACGTGCGGGCTGGACGCGGCGGTCGATGTGATGGGTGGGAAGTGGAAGGCGTTGATCCTGTGGGCGTTGCAGGACGGGCCGTTGCGGTTCGCGGAGGTGCGGCGGGAGGTGCCGGGGATCAGCGAGCGGATGCTGATCCTGTCGTTGCGGGAGTTGGCGGATGCCGGGGTGGTGCACCGGGAGGACTACCGGGAGGTGCCGCCGAGGGTGGCGTATTCGCTGACGGGGTTCGGCGCTTCGCTGGTCGCGGCGATGTTGCCGCTGGGTGAGTGGGGTGAGCGCAACATGGCGGTGCTGGAGGGGATGCCGCGGGATCGTTGATGGGGTGCCGCCCGGACGCCGGTCCGGGGTCAAGCGCGCTTGGGGGTGCGTGGAATCGGTGCGGGGCGACCGGTGCGCTGGTCGGCTGTCGGTCCGGGGACGAGCGCGGTCAGGCCGTGACCGAGGGGTGCCGCGGGAACCCGGGGTGAGCGCGGTCAGGGCGCGGCTGTGGCGTGCAGGTTGCCGTCCTGGCCTTTGAGGCAGGCGGCGGTGGGGGCTTCGGTGGAGAGGAATTCGCCGAGGCAGCGGCCGAACTGGGCGTGGCCGGCGGCGTTGGGGTGGAAGGATTCCTGGATGGCGTGGTTGGCGCGGTCCACGGAGGACAGGTCGGTCCACTGCACGGTGAGCCTGCTGAACCATTCGTGGGTGGCGTTGGGGCCGCCGCTGCAGGCTTCGTGGCCGACGCCGGCGCGGGAGAGGTCGAGGAAGCGGGCGCCGGATTGGGCGGCGGCGGTGCGCAGTCCTTCGGTGAGGGCGGTGATGCCGGGGCCGGCGACCCAGTCGAGGTCTTCGGTGCGGAAGGGGCAGCCGTTGAGGTTGCGGAACTGTTCGGGGATGCCGGGGCCGATGGGGGCGGCGTAGGACTGGAGGACGAGGTCGTAGTCCTCGGGGTCGTAGCCGCGGTCGGCGAGGGCTTTTTTGACGTCGCCGACGGCTTTGACGACGCGGGGGACCATGGCGTCGACGCGGGGCTGCCATTCGGTTTTGAGGCGTTCGCTGCAGGGGGCGGCGCGGACGTTGAACCAGGATTGGAAGCATTCGGAGATGAGCTGGGAGAAGTGGGGTTCGTCGTTGGCGCCGACGGCGATGACCACGGCGGCGACGCGGTGGGTGGTGGTGAGTTCACCGAGGCGCTGGGCTTGGGAGGGTTCGGTCCACTGCTGGGTGTCGCCGAAGCCGACTTGGGCGGAGGGGGCGCCGGAGCAGGCGAGGTTGACTTTGGCTTCGATGTCGGCGACGTCGGTTTCGTGGATGGTGGCGTTGGGTGAGCGGTGGCACCAGTTTCCGTTGAGGCCGTTGGTTTCGGGGGTGTAGAGGCCGGCGCCTTCGCCGGAGAGGGTGCTGTCGCCGAGGCTGACGAGGGTGAGTGGGCCGGTGCCGGGTGGGCCGGGTGGTTCGAGTGGCCTGCCGGGTTGGGATTCGGGGCCGGCGAGCACGAAGATCGCCACGAGGGCTGCTGCGAAGGCGAGCGCGCCCGCGCTGACCCACCACCGGTTCTGTCGCATCGGGGCACAGTCTAGGAGATCAGGTTCGGGCTGTTGGTGAAGCGAGGGCGTCGGGAAGCTCACTTTCGGCGTGGCGGACGCGGGGGCGGAGCCAGGTGAGGGTGACCACGAGGAGGAGGGCGGGTCCGGCGAGCAGGAAGACCACGGCGATGCCGCCGCCTCGGCCGAGGCCGAGGTGCTGGGCGATGGGGGTGCCGGCGAGTTGGGCGAAGGGGCCTGCCAGTGCGTAGGCGAGTGGTTCGGCGGACCAGGCGACCATGCGGCGGATGGCGAAGACGCGGCCTTGTTTGTCGTGGGGGGTTTTGCGTTGCCAGAGGGTGGCGCTGGCGGCGTTGGTGACGGCGTAGCCGCCGAGGATGCCGAACATGCCGGCGGCGAGCGTCCAGACCGATTGCTCGATGCCCATGGCGAGCACGAGCAGGGCGTGGCAGGTGGCGACGGTGAGGATGGCGCGGATGAGGCGGCGGGGGCCGCGGGTGGTGCTGATGAGCAGGCTGACGGCGGTCATGCCGGTCCAGCCGATGGCGTTGACCAGGCCGAGGTCGGCGGGGGTGTGGGTGCTGAGCACGAGGGGTGGGACGAGCACGATGGCCATTTCCATGACCAGGTTGTTGGCGGCGAAGAAGAGGAGGAGGCCGAGGAGGCCGGGGCGTTGCTTGATGAAGCGCCAGCCTTCGAGGAGTTCGTCGCGGTGGGTGGTGGTGGCGCTGCCGGTTTTCGGTCGTGGGGGTTCGGTGGGGAGCCAGCGGAAGGAGTGGAGGAGGGTGCCGAGGGCGGCGGCGAGGGTGAGCAGGTCGATGAGGAGCAGGCCGCGGAGGCCGACGAGGGCGTAGAGGCCGCCGCCGAGGAGGGCGCCGAAGACCTGGCCCGCGGCTTCGATGAGGGAGACGCGGCCGTTGGCTTTGCCGAGGTTTTCCTTGCCGACGAGTTGGGGGACGAGGGCGGAGAAGGCGGGCCATTGGAAGGCTTTGAAGATGGCGCCGGTGCCGATGAGGAGGTAGACGTGCCAGAGCTGGAGGGTGCCGGTGGTGTGGAGGAGGACGACGCCGGCGGGGGCGAGGGCGGCGCCGGTGTCGGAGAGCAGCATGACGCGGCGGCGGTCCCAGCGGTCGACGAGTGCGCCGGCGAGGGGGAGCACGAGCAGGGCGGGGAGGGAGGCGGCGAGGACGAGGGTGGCGAAGTGGGTGGGGGAGCCGGTGTCGAGGAAGACCCAGACGCCGATGCCGAAGGTGGTCATCGCGGAGCCGATCAGGGAGAGGCCCTGGCCTGCCCAGATCAGGTTGAACACGCGCACGTCAGCGTCCTTCGGGGTTGGTCACCGCGTGGTGGAGGGTGGTGCGGAAGTCTTCGAGTCGGCGTTCGATGCCGTCGGGGGTGAACAGGGTGGTGTTGTGTTCGAGCCAGCCGGAGAGGCCGGTGGGGGTGCGGTGGCAGCGGAGGTGGAGTTCGTAGCGGCAGGTGCCGCGGTCGAGGTTGATCGGGGTGGTGGTCAGGCCGGTGAGGGTTTCGGTGGGGGTGGGCAGGTTCTGCATGCCGAACATGACCTGGCAGGGGGTGTGGAGGTGTTCGTAGGGGGTGCTCTGGTGTTCCCAGGCTTCGAGGACGGTGTGGCGGACGCGGGTGAGGTGCTGGTGGAAGGTGGGGTGGCCGCGGAGGTCGGCGGGGATGGGGAGGGTGTTGGCGTAGGGGCCGGCGGTGTGTTCGGTGGTGGGGTCGGGGCGGTTGCTGACGGGGATGGCGGTGGTGAAGCGGTCTTGGCCGGTTTGGCGGTGGAGCCAGCGTTGGGTGGCGGTGAGCAGGACGAGGAATTCGGTGGTTCCGGTGCGGTGGGCGAGGTCTTGGACGGCTTGGCTGGTGGTGGGGTCGAGGTCGAAGTAGCGGGTGGCGCCGTCGAGGGTGGGGTGGTCGGGTCGGGGGTGGTCGGTGGGGAGGTGCAGCCGGGTGGGGACGTCGTGCAGGAGCCGGGTCCAGAAGTCCAGATCGGACTGGTGGGTGGGGCGGAAGCCGGTGACGGGGGGTAGTTGCGGGGTGCGGTTCTGGCGTTGGGCGTTGTAGTACTCGGTGAGGTCGCGTTGCAGGACGGAGAGGGTCCAGCCGTCGGCGGCGATGTGGTGGGCGGTGAGGGCGAACAGGTGGTGGTCGGGGGCGTAGCGGATGAGGGCGGCGCGTATGGGGGGTTCGGTGGTGAGGTCGAAGGGGGTGCGCAGTTCGGTTTCGGCGAGTGCGGTGGCTTCGGCTTGGTCGCGGGTGGTGTGGCGGAGGAAGCGGATGAGGACGTTGGGTTCGGTGTGGGGTGGGTCGGTGAAGCGGGTGCGGAGGATTTCGTGGCGGGCGACGGTGGCGTCGACGGCGCGGGTGAGGGCGGTTTCGTCGAGTGGTCCGTGGAGGAGGGCGGCGAAGCCGATGTGGTAGGCGGGGGTGTCGGGGTGTTGGCGGGTGTGGTCGAGGATGGCGCGCTGGGCGGGGGTGAGTGCGGTGGGGGTTTCGGCCGCTTGTGGTGGGTGGGGGTTGCTCGCGTGGGTGTCGATCCAGGTGGCGAGTGCGGCGACGGTGGGGTGGTCGAGCACGGTGCGCAGGGGCACGGTGAGGCCGAAGGTGCGGCGGAGGCGGGCGGTGAGCTGGGCGGCGAGCAGGGAGTGGCCGCCGTGGCTGAAGAAGTTGTCGTCGCGGCCGGTGTGCTGGGTGCCGAGCAGTTCGTCGAACAGGGCGGTGAGCACGGTTTCGGTGGCCGACCGGGTGGTGGCGGGGGTGGGTTCGGCGGGGGTTTGGAGTGCGGTGAGGGCTTTGCGGTCGATTTTGTTGTTGGGGGTGCGGGGCAGGGCGGGTAGGGGGTGGATGCGGGTGGGGATCTGGTGTTCGGGTAGCCGGGTGCGGAGTTCGTCGCGCAGGGCGGGGCCGTTGAGGGTGGCGGGGGTGACGTAGGCGGTCAGGTGCGGTGGTGTGCCGGTGGCGAGCACGGCGGCTTCGTTGACGCCGGGGAGGGCGCGCAGCGCGTTTTCGATGCCGGTGGGTTCGACGCGGTTGCCGCGGATCTTGACCTGGTCGTCGAGGCGGCCGAGGAAGTGCAGGGTGCCGTCGGGTTCGCGGCGGGCGAGGTCGCCGGTGCGGTAGGCGCGGGCGCCGGGTTCGGTGGTGAAGGGGTCGGGGACGAAGCGTTCGGCGGTGAGGCCGGGTTGGTGGTGGTAGCCCTGGGCGAGTCGGGTGCCGCCGATCCACACTTCGCCGGGTACGCCGGTGGGGGTGAGGTGGCCGTAGTGGTCGACGAGGTAGAGGCGGGCGCCGGCGACGGGGTGGCCGAGTGGGGCGGGGCCGTGGGTGCCGTCGGTGACGGGGTGGGCGGTGGTGGTCATGGTGGCTTCGGTGGGGCCGTACTGGTTGACCACCAGTGGCCTGCCGTCGAAGGTGGCGCGGGTGCGGGCGCAGTCGGTGAGGTCGAGTGCTTCGCCGGCGGTGAGCACGAGGCGCAGGTGGGGGCCGCGGGGTTTCCGGTTTTCGTGTGCGGCGGTGAGGATGGCGCGGAGCAGGGTGGGCACGACGCTGAGCAGGCAGGTGACCTGTTCGCGGTCGATGGTGTCGAGGATGGCTTCGGGGTCGGCGGCGTGTTCGTGGTCGAGCAGGACGACGCGGGCGCCGGTGGTCAGCGGGCCGAACAGGTCGCGGGTGGCGGCGTCGAAGGGCAGGGCGGCGAGTTGGAGCACGGTGTCGGCGGGGCCGAGGCCGTAGTGGGTGGCGAGGTAGTCGGCGAGGTAGGCGGCGGCGGCGTGGTGGGGGGTGCGCACGCCTTTGGGGCGGCCGGTGGAGCCGGAGGTGTAGACGAGGTAGGCCAGGTCGTCGGGGTCGGCGGTGACCGGGGGTGGGGTGGTGGGCTGGCCGGTGGTGTGGACCTGGTCGATGACGAGGGTGGCGCCGCTGTCTTCGAGGAGTTCGCGGTGGCGGGTGGGTGGGTGGTGCGGGTCGAGGGCGAGGTAGGCGCAGCCGGCGCGCCAGGTGCCGAGGACGGCCACGGCCTGGTCGGGTCCGCGGTCGAGGTGGAGGGCGATGAGGTGGCCGGGGGTGGTGCGGGTGAGCAGGTGGTGGGCGAACTGGTTGGCGCGCTGGTCGAGTTGGCGGTAGGTCAGGCCGGGTACGGCGGGTGCGTCGGGGGTGCGGGTGGCTTGGGCGGTGAAGAGTTCGGGCAGGGTGCGGGGTTGGTCCGTGGTGGGTTGCGGGGTGGTGAGGGGTGCGGAGTGGGTGCGGTGGGTGGTGGCGGATTGCCGGGTGGGGGTGAACGGTTCGGGCGAGGTGCGGTAGTGGGCGGAGGTGGGTTGCGGGGTGGGGGTGAACAGTTTGGGCGGGGTGTGGTCGCTGGTGGTGGGCTGCGGGGTGGCGGTGAGCAGTCCGGGCAGGGGGCGGCTGGTGGGTGGTGTGGTGAGGGCGGTGCGTTCGGCGGCGGTGAGCAGGGTGAGGTCGGCCAGTGGGGTGTCGGGGTCGGCGAGGGCGCCGGTGAGCAGGGTGCGCAGGTGCCCGGCGAGGCGTTCGATGCGGCCGGGGGTGAACAGGGCGGTGCGGTAGACCAGCCAGCCCGCCGTGCCGTTCTCCTCGAAGAGCAGGTTGAGGTCGGCTTTGGAGTGGGCCGGGACGAAGGGTTCGGGTTCGGCGACCACGTCGCCGGTGAAGGCGGTGGTGCCGGGGGAGGGGTCGAGGGTGACGCTGTAGCGGGTGAGGGCGGCGCCGTCGAGGCCGAGTTCGCCGACGAGGCGGTCGAAGGGCAGGGTGCGGTGTTCGTAGGCGGCGAGGGTGGTGTCGCGGACGGTGTGCAGGAGTTCGCGGTAGGTGCGGGTGCCGGTGGTGTCGAGCCGCAGCACCGCGGTGTTGAGCAACAACCCGACGATGTTTTCGAGTTCGGGCCGTGCCCGGTCGGCGATCGGCATGGTGAGCACCAGGTCGTCCTGCCCGGTGTAGCGGCTGAGCACCACCGCGTAGGCGGCGAGCAGCCCCATGAACGGGGTGCACCCCTCTTCCGCGGTGAGTGCGGTGAGCGGGGCGGTGATCTCGTCCGGCAGGGTGAACCGGTGGGCGGCACCGGCTGATCCGCTGTGGTCGCTGGTGCGGGGAGCGGTACCGGCCGGGTGCGTCGGCTCGCTTCGGCCCGCGGGAGCACCGGTTGGCTCGCTGCGGCGGGTGCTGCTCGAAGCGGCGTCGGCTGAGGCGGCAGCGCTGTCGGTGGGCAGGGCGAGGGCCGGGGGCAGGTTGGTGAGTTGCCGGCGCCAGTACTCCAGGGCGGTGCTGTGGTCGAGGCGGTGTTGCCAGGCGGCGTAGTCGGCGGCGTGGTGGGGCCGGGTGGGCAGGGGGTGGCCGGTGTAGGCGGTGCGGAGGTCGTCGAGCAGGACGCCGATGGACCAGCCGTCGACGATGGAGTGGTGGCAGGTCAGGGCGAGCACGTGTTCGGTGTCGCTGAGGGTGATGAGGGTGGCGCGGGCGAGGGGGCCGGTGGCGAGGTCGAAGCGGGTGGCGGCTTCGGTGGCGAGGAGGGTGGTGAGTTCGGTTTCTGACGCGGTGGTGGTGCGGATCGGCATCGGTGTTGTGGTCAGGGCGCGGGTGGGGCGGCCGTCGGTGGCGGGGAAGGTGGTGCGCAGGGCTTCGTGGGTGGTGGCGACGGTGTGCAGGGCGCGGGTGAGGGCGTCGGGGTCGAGGGGGCCGTGGAGGCGGCAGATGGCTGGGAGGTTGTAGGCGGGGTCGCCGGGGTCGAGTTGGTCGACGAACCAGAGGCGGGTTTCGGCGGCGGAGAGCTGTGTGCGGTCGGTGGCGGTTTCGACCGGGGGCAGGGCGGGGCCGGTGGCTGCGGTGAGGCGGGCGGCGAGGCGGGCGATGGTGGGGGCTTCGAACAGCAGGCGCAGGGGGACGGGTATGCCGAGGGTTTCGCGGGCGCGGCTGGTCACTTGGACGGCGAGCAGGGAGTGGCCGCCGAGGGCGAAGAAGTCGTCGTGGCGGCCGACGCGGTCGAGGTCGAGCACGTCGGCCCAGATGTCGGCGAGGTGTTGTTCGGCGGGGGTGGCGGGGGCGGTGTAGGGGCGGGTGGTGTGGGTGGTTTCGGCGGGGGCAGGGAGTTTGTTGCGGTCGACTTTGCCGCTGGAGGTTTGCGGGAAGCGGTCGAGGTGGGTGTAGGAGGCGGGCACCATGTAGGCGGGTAGTTTGGTGGTGAGCCAGTCGCGCAGGGTGGCGGGGTCGGGGGCGGTCCGCGCGGTCAGGTAGGCGGCGAGCTGGTCGCCGTGCACGGTGACCACGGCTTGGTCGACGGTGTGGTGTTCGGCGAGCACGGTTTCGATTTCGCCGAGTTCGATGCGGTGGCCGCGGAGTTTGACCTGGTGGTCGATGCGGCCGAGGAATTCCAGGCGTCCGTCGGCTCGCCAGCGGACCAGGTCGCCGGTGCGGTACAGCCGCCCGCCCGTCGCCCGGCCACCACCCCCGAACGAGGCGCTCGGCGCCGCTGTGCTTGTTCGGCCGAACGGGTCGGGGATGAAGCTTTCCGCGGTGCGGTCGGGGCGGCCGAGGTAGCCGCGGGCGATTTGCACGCCGCCGACGCACAGTTCTCCCGGGATGCCGATGGGCTGGGGTTGGTGGTTGTCGTCGAGCACGTAGCAGCGGGTGTTGGGCAGGGGCCGTCCGATCGGCACGCCTTCTTCGCCGAGGTGGGTTTTACCGGCGGTGACCAGCACGGTGGTTTCGGTGGGGCCGTAGGCGTTGATCAGTTCGGCGTCCAGTGTGGACAGGAAGGTGTCGCGCAGTTCCGGTGGCAGCGCCTCTCCGGCGCTTTGCACCTGTTGCAGTGAGTCGAGGGAGCCGCCGTCGGCGTGGAGCAGGGCGGCGAGCACGGTGGGCACGAAGTGCGCGCGGGTGACGCCCCGGGCGGCGATCAGCTGCCGCAGGTAGGCGGGGTCGCGGTGCCCGCCGGGTTCGGCGACGACCAGGCGTGCCCCGGCGTGCAGCGCGGTGAACAGTTCGACCACCGAGACGTCGAAGTTGACCGGGGTTTTGAACAGCACGGCGTCTTCGGGGGCGGGGCCGTGGGTGTGGAGTTGCCAGCGGATCTGGTTGTGGGCGGCGCGGTGGCTCATCGCGACGCCTTTGGGGCGGCCGGTGGAGCCGGAGGTGTAGAAGAGGTAGGCCAGGTCGTCGGGGTCGACGCGGATCGCGGGTGGGTGGCCGGGGCCTGCGGGGACGTCGCCGAGCAGCAGGGTGGGGCAGGTGGTGACCCGGGTGGCGAGCGTGGTGTCGGTGACCACCAGTGCGGCTTGGGCGTCGGCGAGCACGCCGGTGGTGCGGGCGTCGGGGTTGTCCGGTTCCAGTGGCAGGTACGGGGCGCCGGAGCGCAGGATGCCGAGGATGGTGCTCACCAGTTCGGCCGAGCGTTCCAGCAGCACGCCGATGGGCTGGTCGGCTCGTGCGCCGAGGGTGATCAGGTGGTGGGCCAGGTCGTCGGCCCGCTGGTTCAGTTCGCGGTAGGTGATTTCGCGGTCGCCGTCGACCAGTGCGATCGCGTCACCGTCCACGTGGAACAGGTCGGCGAGGTTGCCCGGGGTGCCGTAGTCGGCGTCGGGTCCGGCCCACCGGCGGGTGACCAGGTCGTGTTCCGCGGTGTCCATCAGGGGCAGGTCGGCGATGGCTTGGCCGGGGTCGGTGAGCGCGGCGCGGGTCAGGGTGGTCAGGTGCCCGAGCAGGCGGGTGGCGGTGGTCTCGTCGTAGCGGTCGCGGTCGTATTCGAGTTCCAGTTCCAGCTGTCCGTCGTGTTCGCCGAGGTCGAGGTTGAGGTCGAACTTGGCGTGGCCGGCGCCGGTGCGGGGCAGGTAGGTCAGCACCGCGTCGCCGAGCGGGCGGGGGGCGCGGTCGGCGGCGGTCCAGTTGATCAGCACGCTGAACACCGGGGTGGTGGTCAGGTCGCGCTCCAGCGGCAACCGGCCGGCCACGGTTTCGAAGGGCACGTCCTGGTGGGAGAACGCGGTGGCGGCGGTGGCGCGGACTTGGGCGAGCAGGGCGGCGAAGGTGGTGCGGCGCCCGAACCGGGACCGCAGGGCCACGGTGTTGACGAACAACCCGATCAGCGGTTCGACCTCGGGGGTGGTGCGCCCGGCCACCGAGGTGCCGACCACGATGTCGAATTGGCCGCTGTAGCGGTGCAGCAGGCTTTGGAAGCAGGCGAGCAGCACCATGAACGGGGTGGCGCCGTGGCGGCGGGCGAAGGCACGCAGTTCGGTGGTGGCGGCGGGGTCGAGGTGGGTGCGCACCAGTGCCGCGCGGCCGGTGCCGGTGCCGGGGTGGTCGGCGGGCAGGTTGAGCCGGGCGGGGGCGTCGGCGAGCTGGGTGGCCCAGTGGTCGAGCTGGGCGCGGTAGCCGCCGCTGGTGAGCTGTTCGCGTTGCCAGGCGGCGAAGTCGGCGTACTGGATGGCTGGTGGGGCGGGTTCGGGTGCTCCGGTGTAGGTGTCGGTGACCTCGCGCAGCAGGATGTCGATGGAGGCGCCGTCGAAGGCGATGTGGTGCAGGGTGAGCACGAGGTGGTGGCTGGTTTCGCCGGATCGGATCAGCAGGGCCCGCCACACCGGGCCGCGGCGCAGGTCGAACGGCTGGTGGAACTCGGCGAGCACCTGGGCGTCGAGGTCGGGTTCCCGGTCGGCGTGGCGCAGCCGCAGCGGGGGTGCGGCGACCACCTGGAATTCTTCGGCGCCGCGGCGCTGGTAGACGGTGCGCAGGATGTCGTGGCGGGCTTCGGCGCCGCGGAGCGCGGTTTCGAGCCGGCCGGGGTCGAGCGGGCCGTCCACGCGGAAGGTGAACACCACGTGGTAGGTCGCCGCGCCCGGGTGCAGTTCTTCGAGGAAGAGCATGCGTTCCTGCGCCGGGGAGGCCCGTCTCGGCCCGTCACCGCGGGGGATGGTGGTGCGGGTTTTCGCGCGGGAGAGGCGTTGTTCCAGCAGGGCTTGCAGGCGGGTGTCCGCGCTCATGCGTCGAGTTCTTCGAGCAGCATGGTCTCCACCACCGCGGCGAACTCGCCGAGCGTCTGGTGGTCGAGCACGGCCGTCATCGGCACGTCGAGGTCGAGCGCGGCCTTGACCCTGGCCAGCAGCTGGGTGATCAGCAGCGAGTGCCCGCCCAGGTCGAAGAAGTTGTCCGCGACGCCGACGCGGTCGACGCCGAGCACGTCGGTCCACAGTTCGGCGATGGCTTTTTCGACCGGGGTGCCGGGTTCGAGGTAGGGCACCGGCGGGGTGGGGGCGGGCAGGGCGCGGCGGTCGAGTTTGCCGTTGGGGGTGACCGGCAGGGTGTCGAGCACGAGGATCTGGGCGGGCACCATGTAGGCGGGCAGCCGCTGGGTGAGCTGGTCGCGCAGCGCGGCGGGGTCGGGTTCGGCGCCGGGGGCGCGCACCGCGTAGCCGACGAGTTGCTGGTCGCTGACCAGTGCCACGGCCGAGGCGACGCCGGGTGCGGTGGCCAGTGCGGCTTCCACTTCGCCGAGTTCGATCCGGTAGCCGCGGAGTTTGACCTGGTCGTCCTGCCTGCCGAGGAATTCGATGGTGCCGTCGGGCCAGTACCTGGCGCGGTCGCCGGTGCGGTAGAGCCGTGCGCCGGGTGTGTCGCTGAACGGGTCGGGGAGGAATTTTTCCGCGGTTCTGGCCGGGTCGCCGTGGTAGCCGAGGGCGAGGCAGTCGCCGCCGATGTAGAGGTCGCCGGGGGCGCCGATGACGGCTGGGCGCAGGGCGCCGTCGAGCACGTGGTAGCGGGCGTTGTCGATCGGCCTGCCGTAGGGGATGCTGGCCCAGCCCGGGTCGACCCGCTCGACCGGGAAGGAGTTCGACCAGATCGCCGCTTCGGTGGCGCCGCCGAGCGCGACCACCCGGGGGTTGCCGAAGGCGGTGCGCACCGAGCCGGGCAGGGTGAGCGGGACCCAGTCGCCGCTGAGGAACACCAGCCGCAGCGGGTGGTCTTCGCGGGGGCCGCGCAGGGTGAAGAACGGTTCCAGTTGCTGCAGTGCGGCGGGGGCGGAGTCCCAGAAGGTGATCGGCTCGCTGTCCAGGATGGACAGCAGGCGCCGGGGGTCGCGGATCTCCTCGTCGGTGGCGACCCGGATGCTGCCGCCGGCGGCGAGCACGCCGAACACGTCGTAGACCGAGAGGTCGAAGCCGAGTGAGGTGAGGAACAGGACCCGGTCGGCCGGGCCGACGCCGTGGGTGGTGTTGACCCATTCGATCAGGTTGACCACCGGGGCGTGGGAGAGCAGCACGCCCTTGGGGGTGCCGGTGGAGCCCGAGGTGAAGATGACGTAGGCCTGGTCACCGGGCTGGGCGCGGTGCGGGGTGGGGGCGCCGGGGCCGGGGTCGGCCAGTGCCCAGCCTTCGGTGCCGTCCGGTTCGCCGACCCACAGGACTTCGTGGTCGCCGAGTTCGCGGGCGGCGCCGACCTGGTCGCGGTCGGTGATGAGCACGCGGGCGCGCAGCGAGGTGAGCAGGGTGCGGGCGCGTTCGGCGGGCAGGGACGGTTCGATCGGGGCGTAGGCGGCCCCGGCCTTGAGCACCCCGAGCAGGGCGGTGACGGTGTGCACGGTGCGGCGCAACCGCAGGGCCACGAAGTCGCCGGGGCCGATCCCGGCCGCGGCCAGGCGGCGCGCCAGTTTCCCGGCGGCCGCGTCGAGTTCGGCGTAGGTGAGCCGGTTCTCGCCCTGGAGCACGGCGAGTGCGTCCGGGGTGCGGGCGGCTTGGTGTTCGACGAGTTCGTGGATGCACGCCGGGGTCCGCTGCACGGCGGTGTCGTTCCAGTCCCGGGTGATGCGCTGCTGTTCTGCGGGGGAGAGCACGGTGAATTCGTGCAGTGCGGTGGCGCCGGAGCGGGTGACCATGTCGGTCAGCAGCCGGTCGAGGTCGTCGAGCAGCCGCTGTGCCAGGGCGGGGTCGAGCCGGTGGTGCAGCCGCAGCCGCAGGTTCGGCTCGTCCGGGTCCAGGCGTAGTTCCAGGGCGTGGCGGGTGGTGGTGTCGTGGTCCCAGCGCACCACCTTGTCGAACAGGGCGGTGCCCTCGGCCAGGCCCGCGCAGGCGGCCAGGTCGGCTTCGTCCGGGGCAGGCTGGGCGAGTCCGGCTTCGAGCTGGGCGCGCAGGGCGGCGAAGAACGCGGTCAGCGGCAGGTCGTGGCGCAGCCGCACCCGCAGCGGCGTCGCCTGGTCCACCCCGGCCGGGCGCACCCCGAACACCACGTCGTCGGTGCCGGCGTGCGCGGCGAGCAGCAGGCTCCACGCCGCGAGGACCACGTGCTCCGGTGGCACCCCCGCCGGTGCGCCCGCTTGCTTGAGCGCCGCCAGCGAAACGGTTTGGCCGTCCACCACGGCGTGCCCGCCGTGGTCGTCACGTTCGCCGTGGTCGCCGCGTTCGCCGCCGAGCCGGGTCGGCTCGGCGAAACCGGCCAGCCGTTCGGTCCAGAACTCCCTGGTCACCATGGTCTCCTAGGCTTCGAGCAGTTTCGGCAGGTCCTCGGCGATCGAGCGCAGCGGGTCGAGCACCCGCGGCCCGCCGCCCCGCGCCCGCCACCACCTGGTCAGCAGGTGCACCTCGGTGCAGCCGGCGATCACCCCGCGGCAGCCGTGGGCGCCGACGAGGTCCTCGACCCGCCCGGCGATCCCGGCACCGGCCGGTTCGCGTTTGAGCCGGTAGAGCAGCCGGTGGATCTCTTCCTGGGCCTCGGCCGGGGGCAGCAGCACCCGGTGCGCCACCGGTGGCCAGCGCGGGTGGGACTCGAACACCCCCGCCGCGCGGGTCCCGCTGGTGGCCAGCATCAGCAACGGCCCGTCACCGCCGACTTCGAGGTCGTCGAGCACCACGTCGACCAGCGAGATCAGCTTCGCCCGCAGCTCGGGGCCGAGCCAGCGGACGAAGTGGTGCGCGGTGACGCAGGCCAGCACGATCCGGGTGGCGCCGTGGTCGGCCAGCGCCTGCAGCCGGTGCCGCAGCCGCTCGGTGAACTCCCGGTCGCGGCCGTCGCGGATGGCTTCGGTGCGGTCGGGAAACGCCGGGTCGGAATCGAGCAGGCAGCGCGGCAGGTCCTGCTCGGCCGCGGGTGCGTGCCGCTGTCCCGCGGTCTCGTAGACCGTGCGGAGGAAAGCGGCCGAAGCGTGCGGCCCCATGCCGCCGAGAACGCCGAGCACCGCCGCCACACCCGCCTCCTTCCTTTCAGGACTGCCTGAAACCCGCTGGACAACGCCGACGAGTGTCGCGCTTGGAACCGGCTTTGCGGCCCGGCCGGGCCGGGTTCTAGAAAACCCCTTAGAGCGTGCGACGTGGCCCTGGCCACTGGTCAGCGGCCCGGCTATGCATGAGCCCGCGGATCCGCAGAGCGCTGGGGGCGGCGTGGCCGGCTTTCGCGACCCGATCCGTGAGCGAAGGGGAATCCCCGTGCAGCCAACCGATGCCCGCCTGGAGTCGTGGCTCGTCCAGCAGATCGCCACCCGGACCGGGGTGGCGCCCGACGCGGTCGACCGCGACGCGCCGCTGACCGGTTACGGACTGTCCTCAAGGGATGCGGTGGTGCTGATCGGTGAACTGGGCCGGCTGTGCGGAAGCGACCTGTCACCCACGCTGTTCTGGGAGCAGCCCACCATCCGCGCCCTGTGCACGCACCTGACCGGCGGGCGAAGCGCACCCGCGCTCCGGGACCGTCCCGCTGCCGCGCCGGGTGAACCGATCGCGGTCATCGGCCTGGGCTGCCGTTTCCCCGGCGCCGGAAACCCCGCCGAGTTCTGGGAGCTGCTCGAAAACGGCGGCGACGGCATCGCCGACACCCGCCGCCGCAGCGCGAACCTGGGCCGCACCCACGGTCTGCTGCGTGACGTCGACGGTTTCGACGCGGACTTCTTCAGCATCTCCGCCCGTGAAGCGTCCGCTGTGGACCCGCAGCAGCGGCTGCTGCTCGAAGTCGCCTGGGAAGCGCTCGAACACGCCGGGATCGCCCCGACCGCGCTGGCGGGCACCCGCACCGGGGTGTTCGTCGGCATCAGCACCAGCGACCACGCCCGCCGCAGCACCACCCTGACCCCCCACAGCGGCACCGGTCAGGCGCTGAGCATCGCGGCGAACCGGCTGTCCTACTTCCTCGACCTCAACGGCCCCAGCCTGGCCGTGGACACCGCCTGCTCCTCCTCACTGGTCGCGGTGCACCTGGCGTGCCGCAGCCTGCGGGCCGGGGACGCGGAGACCGCGCTGGCCGGCGGGGTGAACCTGGTGCTGGCACCGGAGCTGACCGAGGTGTTCGGCCAGGCGGGCATGCTCGCCGAGGACGGCCGCTGCAAAACCTTCGACGCCGCCGCCGACGGTTACGTCCGCGCCGAAGGCTGCGGGGTGGTGGTGCTCAAAACCCTCACCGCGGCCCGCCGCGACGGGGACCGGGTGCTCGCCGTGCTGCGGGGCTCGGCGGTCAACTCCGACGGCCGCAGCAACGGCCTGACCGCCCCCAGCGGCGCCGCGCAGCAGGAAGTCGTCCGCGACGCGCTCACCGAAGCCGGGCTCACCCCCGCCGACGTCGACTACGTCGAAGCACACGGCACCGGCACCCCGCTGGGCGACCCGATCGAAACCCGCGCGCTGGCCGCCGTGCTCGGCGGCGGCGAACCGTTCCTGCTCGGCTCGGTGAAAACCAACATCGGGCACACCGAAGCCGCCGCGGGCATCGCCGGGCTGATCAAGGTCGTGCTGATGCTGCGTCACCGGCGCGTCCCACCCCACCTGCACCTGCGTGCACGCAACCCCGAAATCCCCGAGGGGTCGTTCGAGATCCCCCGCACCGCCCGCGACTGGACCCCCCGCCACGGGCCGCTGACCGCGGGCGTCAGCTCCTTCGGCTTCGGCGGCACCAACGCCCACGTCATCGTCACCGAAGCCGAGAAGGTCCCGGCCAGGGGCGGGGACGAACTGCGCCCCCGGCACGTGTGCACGCTCAGCGCCCGCACCGAAACCGCCCTGCGGGAGCTGGCCGGGCGCCACGCCGCCCTCGACGCCGATGTTCGCGACCTGTGCTTCACCACCAACACCGGCCGCGCCCACCTGCGCCACCGGGCCGCCTTCGCCGCGAGCAGCCCCGCCGAACTACGCGAACGGCTCACCGCCATCGCCACCGGCACCCCCACCATGAACGTCCACATCGGGCAAAAGAGCCCGGCCGGGCCCGGTGCGGTGGCGTTCCTGTTCAGCGGCCAGGGCGTGCAGTACGCGGGCATGGCCCGCCAGCTCTACGCGACCAGCGCCCGCTTCCGCGAACTGCTCGCCGGATGCGCCGAACTGTTCGACACCCACGTCGGCAAATCCCTGCCCGCGGTGCTGTTCTCCGGTGACGGCCTCGACGACACCCGCTACACCCAGCCCGCCCTGTTCTGCCTCGAATACGCCATCGCCCGGTTGTGGCAGAGCTGGGGCGTGGCCCCGGCGTTCCTGCTCGGGCACAGCGCCGGGCAGTACGCCGCCGCCTGCGTCGCCGGGGTGTTCGACCTCGAAGACGGCGTCCGCCTGGTCGCCGAACGCGGGCGCCTGGTCGCCGAACTCACCGGACGCGGCGCCATGCTCGCGGTGTTCGCCGGTGAAACCACCGTGCGGGCCGCGCTCACCCCCGGCCTGGCCATCGCCGCGGTCAACGGCACCGAGAACACCACCGTCTCCGGGCAGCCCGGCGAAATCGCCGCACTGGCCGAAGCGCTGGCCGGGCGCGGGATCAGGACCAGGGCCGTGCGCGGCCACCGGGCCTTCCACTCACCGATGATGACCGCCGCCCGCGACGCCTTCGCCGCCACCGCCGCCTCGATCACCCACCGCGAACCCCGCATCGCGCTGATCAGCGACCTCGACGGGCAACTGTGCCGCCCGGACGCGGACTACTGGACCCGGCACCTGACCGGCACCATCCGCTTCGCCGACGGCCTCGGGCGCCTCGGTGAACTCGGCTGCACCCAGTTCGTCGAAGTCGGCCCGGGACAGGTGCTCATCGGCGCCGGGCGCCGCGCCCTGCCCGGCCGCCTCTGGGTGCCCTCCCTGCGCGAAGGCGCCGACGACTGGGAGGTGCTCACCGATGGCGCCGCCCGCCTCTACGCCGCCGGCCGCGACCTCGACTGGGCCGCCTTCCACCGCGGCCACCGCGCCACCCGCACCGACCTGCCCACCTACCCCTTCCAGCGCCGGCCACACCGGCCGGCCGACAAAACCACCGCAGCCACCGGAAAGACCGCAGCCGCCGAAAACACCGCAGCCACCGAAAACATTGCAGTCACCGAGAAGACCGCAGTCAACGAGAACATCGCGGCCACCGAAAACGCCACGGCCACCAAAAACATTGCGGCCACCGGAAACGCCGCAGCCACCGAGAAGAACGCAGCCACCGACAACATCGAGGACGCCGTGAACCCCGAGAAAACCGCCGCCGGTGACTCCGTGCTGCCGGTGCTGGCCGAAGTGCTGGCCACCCTGCTCGAAACCGACGGCCCGATCGACCCGGACCTGTCCTTCCTCGAACTCGGCGCCGACTCGATGACCCTGTTCCAGACGCTGCAGTCGGTGCAGAAGACCTTCGGTGTGTCCATCGCGGTCAGCCGCCTGTTCGAAGAACTCAACACGCTCAACCGCGTCGCCGACCACATCCGCGCCCACACCCCCACCACACCCGCACCCGCCGCCGAGGTGGTCCCGGCAACGGCCGGGACCGACGTCGACCGCTTCCTCGCCGTGCACGAGAAGGTGATGGCGCAGGCCTACGAACTCCTGCGGGGCCCCACCCCGGCACCCCAGCCGCAGAAGCAGAAGAAGCCCGTCGCGATCGCGCCCAAGGACACCTTCGTCGCCTTCGCCCCGAAAAAGGCGCAGAAAACCGCCGGGCACCTCACCGACGCACAGCGTGCACTCGCCGAAACCGTGGTGAGCGAGTTCTGCGCGCGCACCCGGGCGTCCAAGGCGCAGGCCGCCCGCGAACGCACCTACCACGCCGACGTCCGCCACGCCCCGCAGCCGTACCTGACCCTGCGTGAAGCCCGTTACCCGCTGGTGGTCACCCGCTCGGCCGGCTCGCACGTGTGGGACCTCGACGGCAACGACTACATCGACCTCACCATGGGCTTCGGGGTCAACTTCTTCGGCCACGGCGAACCGTTCATCAACGACGCCATCACCGCGCAACTGGCCCGAGGCATGCAGCTCGGCCCGCACTCCGGCCTCGCCGACGAGGTGGCCCGGCTGATCACCGAGATGACCGGCAAGCAGCGCGTGGTCTTCTGCAACACCGGTTCCGAAGCGGTGATGGTCGCCGTCCGGCTGGCCAGGGCGATCACCGGCCGCGACAAGATCGCCCTGTTCGCCGGGGCCTACCACGGCTCGGCCGACCCGATCCTGGCCCGCCAGGACCCCTCCGGTGAATCCGTGCCGCTGGCCCCCGGGGTGCCCGAGGACGTCAGCCGCAACGCGCTCGTGCTCACCTACGGCGACCCGGCGTCGCTGGAGGTGCTGCGGGCCCACGCCGGGGAACTGGCCGCGGTGCTGGTCGAACCGGTGCAGAGCCGCCGCCCCGACCAGCAGCCGGTGCGGTTCCTGCGTCAGGTCCGGGCGCTGACCAGGGAAACCGGGGTGCCGCTGGTGCTCGACGAGGTGATCACCGGTTTCCGCGTGCACCCCGGCGGGGTCCAGGGCCTGTGGGGCATCGAGGCCGACCTCACCACCTACGGCAAGGTCGTCGGCGGTGGCCTGCCGATCGGCGTGGTCGCCGGCGACGCGAAGTACCTCGACGCCATCGACGGCGGCGCCTGGCCCTTCGGTGACGCCCCCTACCCGCACTCGGTGCGCACCTTCTTCTCCGGCACCTTCTGCAAGCACCCGCTGGCACTGGCCGCCGGGCGCGCCGTGCTCGAGGAGATGCGCCGCCGCGGGCCCGCCCTGCAGGAGCAGCTCACCGCCAAGGTGAGCGCGCTGGCCGACCGCCTGGACACGATGTTCACCGAAGCCGGGGTCCCGATCCGGGTCGCGCGGTTCGGGTCGCTGTTCCGGCTGCGTTTCCTCGACGAAGCCCCCTCCTCGGAACTGGTCGAGCTGTTCCACACCATGCTCGTCGCCGGCGGGCTCTACATCTGGGAAGGCCGCAACTGCTTCCTGTCCACCGCGCACACCGACGCCGACATCGAGCGCATCGTGGTGGTCATCGCCCACGCGGTCAACCAGCTCACCACCGCCGGGTTCTTCCCCGGCGCCCGCCCCGCACTGGCCACCGCCCCGGCCGACGACGACGGTTACCCGCTGAGCGAAGTCCAGCGCGAAATGTGGTTCTTCGACCAGGTCAGCGCCGAGAACTCCCGCTCCTACCACGAAAGCGTCGTGCTCGACCTGCACGGCGAACTCGACGTGCCCGCCCTGCGTGAAGCCGTCGGCACCGCGCTCGCCCGCCACGACAGCCTGCACACCGTGTTCGCCAAGGACGGCTCCCGCCAGCAGGTCCTGCCCCGGTTCTCCCTCGACGTGCCGCTGGTGGAGATCTCCGACGACACCGACACCGACGACACCGACACCGACGACACCGTGCGGGCCTGGTTCGACGCCCGCGCCGAAGAGGGGTTCGACCTGGCCACCGGGCCGCTGGTCAAAGCCGCCGTCCTCCGCCTGGGCCCCGGCCACCACCAGCTGTACCTGGCCGCGCACCACGCGGTCGTCGACGGCTGGTCGTTCGTGGTGCTGTTCGAGGAGATCGCGCAGCTCTACTCCGGCGCCACCCCGCCACCGGCCCCGCAGTACCGCGACTTCGTCCGCCACCAGCGGACCCGGCCCAGCCACACCGACTACTGGGCCGGGCAGTTCCCCGGCGGGCTGCCCGCGCTGGAACTGCCCGCCGACCACACCGCCTCAGGCGCCTCCCGGCGCGGCGGCCGGGTGGAAACCCGGTTCGGTGCCGACCGGGTCACCGCGCTGAGCCGCGAACTCGGCGTCACCCCGTTCACCGTGCTCTTCGCCGCCTACGCCCAGCTGCTGCACCAGCTCTGCGGCCAGGACGAACTGGTCATCGGCGTGCCGCGGGCCCAGCGCGAGTACCCCGGCGCCGACCGGCTCGTCGGCAACTGCAGCACCCTGCTGCCCATCCGCAGCCGCCCCGACCCCACCCGCACCGTGCGCGAGCACCTCGCCGCAGTTCAGCACACCCTCGTCGAGGCCTACGCCCACCCCGGTTTCTCCGCCGCCGAACTCGCCGCCCGCCTCCAGCTCGACCCCCGCGCCCAGGTGGTGGGCACCATCTTCAACGTCGACCGCGCCCCCGTCGTGCCCCAGCCCGCCGGGCTGACCGCCGGCCTGCTGCGCACCACCCGCCGCTACACCAAGATCGACCTCGAGGTCGACGTGCTCTTCGCCGGTGACCAGCTCACCGTCACCTTCGAGTACAACGCCGATCTGTTCGACGAAGCCACCGTGCGCCGTCACGCCCGCACCTACACCGAACTGCTCACCGCCTTCCTCGACCGCCCCGGCGCCCGCCTCGACCAGCTCGACCCGTCACCGGCGCACCCCACCGGCCACGAACTGGTCCCCGGTACCCTGCCCGAACTGTTCGAAGCCCAGGTCGCCCGCACCCCGGACGCCACCGCCCTGCTCTACCGCGGGGAGTCGCTGAGCTACGCCGAACTCGACGCCCGCGCGAACCGGCTCGCCCGCCACCTCGCCGCCCTCGGCGCCGGGCCCGAGCAGATCGTCGTGCTGGCCCTGCCGCGCTCGGCGGACCTGGTGGTCGCCGTGCTGGCCGTGCTCAAAGCCGGTGCGGCCTACCTGCCGCTCGACCTGGACCAGCCACCCGCCCGCCTCGCCCAGCTCCTCGGCGATTCCGGCGCCCGCACCGTGATCGCCACCGAAGCGACCCGCGCCCTGCTGCCCGCGGTGGAAAGTCTGGTGCTGCTGGATTCGGTGGAGTTCGAGCACGCCGAACCCCGTCCCGCCGAACCGGGCAACGCGGCCTACGTGCTCTACACCTCCGGCTCCACCGGCCACCCCAAGGGCGTGGTCGTCACCCACGAAGCCGTGTCGAACACCCTGCAGTGGTGGCAGCACGAAGCCGGGTTCGGCCCCGGCGACCGGGTCCTGCTCAAGACCCCGATGACCTTCGACCCCTCCATCCTCGAGCTCTTCTGCCCGCTGTTCACCGGCGCCACCCTCGTCGTCGCCGAGCACGACGGCCACAAGGACCCCGCCCACCTGGTTTCGCTGATCCGCGACACCGGCGTGACCTGCGTGCAGTTCGTGCCCACCACCCTGCGTGAATTCCTCGGCGAACCCGGCGTGTCCGGGTGCACCAGCCTGAAAACCGTGATGTGCGCGGGGGAAGCGCTGCCCACCGCACTGGCCGAACAGTGCGCCGCCCTGCTCGGCGCCCAGCTGTACAACCTCTACGGCCCCACCGAGGCGTCGATCGACCTGACCTTCTGGAAAGCCCGCCCCGGCGTCGAAACGGTGACCGTCCCCATTGGACGTCCACTGTGGAACTTCCGGGTGCACGTGCTCGACGCCGACCTGCGTCCCGTGCCACCGGGGCAGGCGGGGGAGCTCTACGTCGCCGGGATCGGCCTGGCCCGCGGTTACCTCGGCCGCCCGGAAGCCACGGCCGCGGCGTTCCTGCCCGACCCGTTCGACGACGGCGGCACAGCGGCGGGCAGCGCCTCGTTGGGGGGTGGTGGCCGGGTGACGGGTGGTGACACAGCGGCGCGCAGCGCCTCGTTGGGGGGTGGTGGCCGGGTGACGGGTGGTGACACAGCGGCGCGCAGCGCCTCGTTGGGGGGTGGTGGCCGGGTGACGGGTGGTGACACAGCGGCGCGCAGCGCCTCGTTGGGGGGTGGTGGCCGGGTGACGGGCGGGCGGATGTACCGCACCGGGGACCTGGTGCGCTGGTCCGAGCACGGGGAACTGGAATTCCTCGGCCGCGCCGACACCCAGGTCAAACTCCGCGGCGTGCGCATCGAACTCGGCGAGATCGAAGCGGCGCTGCGGGCCCGGCCCGCGGTCGACGACGCCTGCGTGCTGGTGCGCGACGAGCAACTGGTCGCCTACCTCGCCGGGGACATCACCGACCCGCTCGGCACCGTGCGTGCCCTGCGCGAGGTGCTGCCCACCTCGATGATCCCGGCCCGCGCGCTGGCCCTGCCCGCCCTGCCCACGCTCACCAGCGGCAAGGTCGACCGGCGTGCCCTGGCCGCACTGGAACTGCCCGCCACCGAAACCGCGGCCGCCGAAGCCCGCACCGCCGCCGAAGCCCGGCTGCTGGCCATCTGGACCGATGTCCTCGGCCACCGGGTCGGCGTCCACGACGACTTCTTCAGCCACGGCGGCACCTCGCTCACCGCGATGCGGCTGCTCACCCGCGTCCGCGCCGAACTCGGCCACGACCTGACCGTGCGTGAACTGTTCGCCGCCCCCACCGTCGCCGGGCTCGCCGCCCGCTTCGCCGGGCACACCGGCACCCGCCCGCCGCTGGTGCCCGTGCCGAGGGACAAGCCGGTGCCGCTGTCGTTCGCCCAGGCGCGGCTGTGGTTCCTCTACCGGCTCGGCGGCCCCAGCCCGATGTACAACATCGCGATGTCGTTCCGCCTGGACGGCGAACTGGACACCACCGCGCTGCGGGCGGCCTTCGGGGACGTGGTTTCCCGCCACGAAAGCCTGCGCACCACCGTCGCCGAGATCGACGGCGTCGCCGTGCAGCACGTCGTCCCCGCCGAGGACGCCACCGTCGACTTCGCCGAGGGCACCCCGGACACCGCCGCCGAGCACGCCTTCGACCTGGGCACCGAACTGCCGCTGCGGGTGCGGCTGCACCGCGCCGGACCCGGCGAGCACGTGCTGACCGTGGCACTGCACCACATCGCCGGGGACGCCTGGTCCTTCGGGCAACTCGCCCGCGACCTGGCCGCCGCCTACGAAGCCCGCTGCGCCGGAACCACCCCGGCGTGGACGCCGCTGCCGGTGCAGTACGCCGACTACGCGGTGTGGCAGAGCGAACTGCTCGGCGATGAAAAGGACCCCGCCAGCCTGGTCTCCCGGCAACTGGCGTTCTGGAAAACCGCGCTGGCCGGGCTGCCCGTCGAACTGAACCTGCCCTGCGACCGGCCCCGACCGGCCCAGCCCACCCAGCGCGGCGCCAGCCTGGGGTTCGAGCTGGCCGCCACCGACCACGACCGGCTGCTCGGCCTGGCCCGCGAAACCGGCGCGAGCTTCTTCATGATCGCCCAGGCCGGGCTGTCCGCCCTGCTCACCAATCTCGGCGCGGGCACCGACATCCCGCTCGGCACCCCGGTCGCCGGGCGCGCCGACACCGCGCTCGACGAACTGATCGGGTTCTTCGCCAACACCGTGGTGCTGCGCACCGACACCGGCGGCAACCCCGCCTTCCGCGACCTGGTGACCCGGGTCCGCGAGGCCAACCTGCCCGCCTACGCCCACCAGGACGTGCCGTTCGAGCACCTGGTGCGGGTGCTCAACCCGCCCCGCTCGCGGTCGAGGCACCCGCTGTTCCAGATCATGCTGGTCTCGGAGAACACCGAACAGGTCGACGTCGGCCTGCCGGGGCTGCGCATGCGCGAGGAACCGGTCGGCTCCACCACCGCCAAGTTCGACCTGGTGCTGAGCGTGCGTGAACACCACACCCCCGACGGCGGCGGCGCCGGGGTGCGCGGCTCGCTGGAATACAGCACCGACCTGTTCGACGAAACCACCGCGCGCGGCCTCGCCGACGGGTTCGTGCGCCTGCTGCAGACCGTGGCCGGGGACCCCGGCGTCCGCTGTGCCGACCTCCGATAGAAGGGCTGGGAAGATGAGCGACGAGAACGACCGCCGGTACCGGGTCGTGGTCAACCACGAAGAGCAGTACTCGATCTGGCCGGAGCACCGAGAGAACCCCGCGGGCTGGCGCGACGCGGGCAAGGCGGGCAGCAAGGAAGAATGCCTCGCCTACGTCAGCGAGGTCTGGACCGACATGCGGCCGCTGAGCCTGCGGGTGCGGACGGAGGCCCGCACCCATGCCGGCTGAGCACGCCCTGCGCCCCGACCCCGGCCACCGCACCCTGGCCGACGTGCTGGCCCGCAACCTGCCCGCCCGCGCCGGGCAGCGAGCCGTGGTCGTCCTCGACCGCGAAGGCCGGGAAGTCGAGTCCGCCACCTACGGCGCGCTCGACCGCCGGGTGCGGGCGGTGGCGGCGCTGCTGCAGCAGGTGGTGGCGCCGGGGGAGCGGGCACTGGTGATGACCCCCACCGGCGTCGACTTCCTCGTCGGGTTCTTCGCCTGCGCCTACGCCGGGGTGATCGGCGTGCCGGTCCCGCCCCCGGAAGCGGGCGCCAAGCAGCTGGCGCGGCTGCGCGGCATCGTCAAGGACGCCGCCCCGGCCGCCGTGCTCACCACCGCGGGGATCGCCGAATCCGAGGCCGCCGGGGAACTGGGCTCCGCGCAGGTGATCGTGGTGTCCGAAGTGGACGAACACCTGGCCGGGCTGTGGACCGATCCGGGCCTCGGCGGTGAGCAGGTCGCGTTCCTGCAGTACACCTCGGGCTCCACCGCGGAACCCAAGGGCGCGATGATCACCCACGCCAACGTGGCCGCGAACCTGGCCGCGGTCTGGCAGATCGTGCACGTCGACCCCGAGCACCCGCTGCGCGTGGTCAGCTGGCTGCCGCTGTTCCACGACATGGGGTTGCTCCAGCCGTTGCTGGCCTGCTACACCGGTGGCGAGGTCGCGCTCATCCCGCCGATGGAGTTCCTGCTGCGGCCCGCGGTGTGGCTGGAAGCGATGTCGCGCCACCGCGGCGAGTTCGCCTGCGCCCCGAACTTCGCCTACGACCTGTGCGCGGCGAAGGTCGCCCCGGACGGGCTGGACCTGAGCAGCTGGCGCGCCGCGGTCAACGGCGCCGAACCGGTGCGCTGGGACACCATGGAACGGTTCGCCTCGGCGTTCGCGCCGGCGGGCTTCCCCGAGTCGGCGATCACCCCGGCCTACGGGATGGCTGAAGGCATGGTTTACGTCAGCGGCACCAGGGAACCCGGCGACGCCCGCTACCTCGACCTGGACGCGGGGGAACTGGAGCGGTCCGGGCGGCTGGTCTCCCCGGGCGGACGGCGGATCGTGGCCTGCGGGCGGGTGCCGTCGAACCTGCGGGTACGGGTCGTGGACCCGGCCACCGGCGCCCAGTGCCCGCAGGACCGCCCCGGTGAGCTGTGGCTCTCCGGTGACAGCATCTCGGCGGGGTACTGGCAGCGCCCGGAAGCGACCGCCGCCAAGTTCGGGGACGGGTGGCTGCGCACCGGTGACCTCGGTTTCCAGCGCGACGGGCAGCTCTACGTGCTCGGGCGCATCGACGACATGATCATCGCCGACGGCCGGAACCACTACCCGCAGGACCTCGAGCTGACCGTCGGCGAATGCCACGACTTGCTGGACCCGAGCCGGTGCGCGGCATTCGCCTACGCGGAGGACGGGCAGGTGCGGGTGGGGATACTGGCCGAAACCCAGCGCGGAGTGGTGCTGGAAGACCCGACTCCAGTCGCCGAGGCGATCCGGCAGGCGGTGGCCGCCGAACACCAAGTCGGAGTCGGCGCAGTACACCTCCTCAAACCAGGCGGCCTACCGAGGACGACAAGCGGGAAGGTGCAGCGGGCAAAGGCACGAACATTACACGAAACAGCATCACTGACAAATTGGTAACCTAAAAACGCCACAGCGGCTAACCCGCAAGAACACGCATCAAACAGGCGCCACGGCGCCCAACCCAGCAGCCCGCCCAAACCCTCCCCACCCCGCTCCACAGCCAAAAACCCGGCGGGGATGGCCTTGTCAAGGCATCTTTCCGGCCTTGACAAAGCCATCCCCGCCGAAAACCACCGCCGAACAAATCAATCCAACGCCGCGGTGAGCACCCCGTCGAGCAACCGCACCCGCCGATCGGCTATCTCGTGCACCCGGTCGTCGTGCGTGGCGACCACCACCGCGGCGCCCTCGGCCGCGCACCCCCGCAGCAGCCGCAGCACCGGCTGGATGCTCGCGCCGTCGAGGTGGGCCGTCGGCTCGTCGGTCAGCAGCACCTTCGGCCTGCCGCTGACCGCCCGCGCCAGCGCCACCCGCTGCTGCTGGCCGAACGAGACCTCCGCCGGGTACCGCTCGGCGAGCGCGGCCACACCCAGCGCGCCGAGCAGACCGGCCACCCGCGCCGCGATGTCCTCCCCGGTGGGCCGCAACCGCAGCGGCAGCGCCACGTTCTCCGCCACGGTCAGCTCGGTGGCCAGCCCGAGCGCCTGGGGCAGCACCGCGCAGGTGTGCCACGGCGGCGCGTCGCCGATCGGCACCCCGTCCAGGTACACCGAACCGGAGTCGGGGGAGTCGAACCCGCCCAGCAACGCCAGCAGCGCGCTCTTGCCCGACCCCGACCGCCCGGCGACGGTGGTCAGCTCCCCGGCGTGCACCTGCAGCTCCAGTCCGCGCAGCACCTCGACGTCGCCGCTGGGATGGGTGAACCGCCGGTGCAGCCCCACCGCGCGCAGTGCCGGTTCTGCCGGTTCGCTCATGCCGCCACCCGGCCTCCGGCCAGCCGCACCACGTGCGAGCCGAGCGCGACCAGGCGGTCGTCGTGGGAGGCGGCCACCACGGTGAACTCGTCGGCCACCAGGCCGGCGATGGTTTCCAGCACCAGGTCCGCGGAGGCGTCGTCCAGCTGCGAGGTCGGTTCGTCGGCCAGGATCACCGCCGATTCCCTGGCCAGCGCGCAGCCGAAGGCCAGCCGCTGCTGCTGCCCGCCGGACAACGCGCTGAGCTGCCAGTCCGCGGTGTGCGCCAGCCCCAGCCGGTCCAGGATCGCCCCGGCGTCACACCGGCGCCGCGCGGACCGCGCCGCCGCGTGCAGGTTGTCGGCCACGGACAGGTATTCGAGCAGGTTGTCCACCGGGTGCTGGAAGACCACGCCCAGGTGGTCGCGGCGCAGCAGCCGGCGCGCCCGGTGCCCCAGGCGCGTGGTGTCGGTGCCGTCGAAGCGCACCTGCCCCCGGGACGGGCGGTCGACCAGGCCGAGCACCCGCAGCAGCGTGGACTTGCCCGAGCCGGACGGCCCGGCCAGCACGGTCAGCCCCCGGTGCGGCACGGTCAGCCCGACCCCGTGCACGGCGGTCACCACCCCGGCCGGGGTCGGGTAGTCGACCCCGACGCCGCTGAGCTGGAACATCGGGACCTCAGGCACGCAGCAACTCCGCGGTCCGGGCGGTGCGCACCGAGCGCACCGCGATCCAGCCCGCCAGCGCCACCACCAGCACCGCGGTGGCGAGCACCCCGAGCACGAACCACGTCGGGTCCGGGGGCACCGAACGCGGCGCCAGCCAGCGCGCCGGGTCGAACCGCGGCGCGGAGATCGCCGCGACCACGACCCCGCAGGCCACCCCGGTCACCACCGCCGTCCCGGCCAGTGCGCCGTGTTCGATCAGGTGGCTGCGCAGCAGCGCCCGCGGGCGCAGGCCCATGCGCAGCACCAGCGCCCCGGCCAGCGCGTTCTGCCGCCGCCGGACCTCCACCGCCACCAGCAGGGCCAGCACCGCGACCACCCCGAGCACCGCGCCGAGCACCACCACGAAACTGAAGCTCCACTCCACCAGGTGGAACGGCAGCGCGTCGAGCGCGCCCTGGCGGCTGACCGCGTTCGGGTGCGCCAGGCTCGCCGCCGCCAGCGCCCCGGTCAGTTCACCCACCGGCAACTCCGACAGCACCGTCCACTTGGGCACGGCGCGCAGCTGCGCCGGGGACAGCGCGGCGCGGGAGATCACGTAGCCGGGTTTGCCGCCGATGATCGGGAACAGGGGGAGGTCGGCGACCGGGGCGGCCACCCCGAGGCCGGGCAGGGCCGCCTTCTGGTCCGGCCGGTGCGCGATCCGCAGCGCGGGCACCCCGGCCGGGCCCGCGGGGCCGAGCTCGTCCAGCAGCGCCGGGTCGAAGTCGCCGAGCCAGGCCGTTCGGGCGAACGCAGCGGGGTCGACCACCAGCACCACGCTGCCGGTGCCGGTCAGTTCGCCGACCACGGTGCTGGTGTCGCGCAACGGCTCGGGCAGCGGCCTCTCGCCGGTGCCGATCGGTGATTCGGTGTCGGCGCGGGAGTTCGCGCCGACGAACAGCCCGGACTTGGTTTCCAGTGCCGTCCGCTGGGCTTCGGCGATGCCGTTGCCCGCGGCCAGCGTGCCCAGCGCGAGCACACCGATCACCAGCACCCCGGTCACCGGGGCGCGGGCGCCGGCCAGCCGCCGGATCGCCAGCTGCAACACCGGACGCGACCAGAACCGGGCGCGGTGGGAGGCGGCCAGCAGCAGCCAGCCCAGCCGGGCGGCCAGCAGCCCGGCGGTCAGCACCACAAAAACCGGGTAGGTCAGGGCGAGCGGGTCGATCGGCGGCACCGGATCGGCCGCGCTCAGCGGTGGCCGCGCGGTCAGCCGCAGCCAGCCCGCCAGCGCCAGCGCCGCGGTGCCCAGTTCCCACGGCAGCCAGAACAGCACCCGCCTGCCGCGCCCGCCGTGCCCGCGGCCCAGCTGGAACTCCCGGTGCACCCGCACCGCGACCACCCCGGCCAGCACCAGCACCGAAAGCAGCAGCACCCCGGCCGCCACCGCGGCCGAGAACCACCTCGCCGGGGTGCTCGCCGCACCCGGCGGGCCGTAGACCCCGAGCAGGGCGTGCGCGAGCCCGGTGCCCACCGCGCCACCGGCCAGCAGCGCCGTTCCCAGTTCGGCCACCGCCAGCCCGCCCAGCGCCAGCGGCCCGGCGCCCCGGGTGAGGTGCAGCCGCACGTGCCGGTACCGGCGCTGGTACCACTGCAGCCCGACGGTGGCGATGCCGCCGAGCCCGACCAGCACGCTGAGCGCGGCCAGCGGCAGGATCGAGTCACGCACGTTGCCCTGGGCCAGGTGCCCGATGTCGCGGGAGATCGCGAACGGCGCCCCGGCGTCGATCCGGGTGCCCGGGCCGAGGTCGGCCAGCACCGCGGCGACCAGGTCCTTCGCCCGCCGGGTCTGGTCGTCGGCTTCGGCGACGGTCACCGGGGCGGGGGTGTCGAAGGTGATCCGCGCCGATTCCAGCGGTGGTGCGCCCGCGGCGGCCGCGGCGGCGAAGAAGCTGTCGCGGCCGGTGGCGAACACGATCGCGCCACCGGCGGGGTCGATCAGCCGCTGCTGCACCGCCAGCGCCTGCTGCGAGCACCACCAGCGCGGCGCCGGATTGCGCAGGTCCTCGTGCACCCCGACGATCGGCGGCAGGCTGCCCCGTTCCCCGCGCACGCCGAGGGTGAGCCCGGCCGGGGTGAACAGGTCCCGGCCCATCCACAGCCCCGGCGCGCGCGTGCCGTCGAGCAGCTTCAGCTGGTCCAGGCCGCCGTCGGTGTACCCGAGGCGGACCTTGTAGCCGGTGCCGCCGAACTCGACGCTGGGCAGGTCGCGGGTGTACATCGAGAGCCGGGGTGCACCGAAGCCGTGGGCGGCGGCGTGCCGGCTGACCGCGTCGAGCGTCACCGGCACCTGGGCCGCGGGCACGTCGCGCTGGGTGAACGAGGGCCCGTACAGGTCGGGGCAGGTGGTTTCGGCCTGACTCGCCAGCGTCGCGCCACCGGCCGCCGAGGCGTGCAGCACCGCCGCCCCGGCCAGGAAGCACGACAGCAGCGCGGTGACCCCGGCGACCAGCAGGGTCAGCGGACTGGACCAGGCCGCCCGTGGTGCCTGGCGCCACGGGCTCACCCCGTGGCCCTTCCCCCTTCGCATGGGACCGCACGTTACCGCGCGGGAGCGGGGAAACGCCCGTGCTCCGGCGGGTTCGTGACAAAGGCGGCTCGGTATCGTGAGACCCGTGAACGAGCTGGCCCGCGCCTGGGATGAAGCCGCCGACGGCTACGAGGCGTACTTCGTGCCGCGGTTCGCGCCGTGGGTGCGCACCGCGGTCGACGCGCTCGGACCGCTGCCGGACGGGCCGGTGCTGGTGCCGTGCTGCGGCACGCTGCCGGAACTGGAGCCGCTGCTCGAACGCTTCCCCGGCCGGGAGATCACCGGGATCGACCTGTCCGCGGGCATGGTGCGCCTGGCTGCCGCCCGTGCCGCCGGGCACCCGCGGGTGTCGGTGCTCGAAGGCGACGCGGCGGTGCTGGAATCCCGGTGGAGCGGGCGGTGCGCGGCCGTGGTGTCGGTGTTCGGCCTGCAGCAGCTGCCCGACCCGGCCGCCGCCCTGTCCGCCTGGTCCGCGGCGCTGCGCCCGGGCGGGCGGCTGTCGGTGGCCTACTGGCCGGGCCACACCGAGGCCGAGGGGCCGTTCGCCGTCATGCGGGAAGTGCTGCGCCCGCACGTCGAGCCGTCGGACCGGTCGTGGGAGGACCAGCTCACCGCGTCGCTGGGGGAGACCGTCATCGAACGCGACGAGTACGTCACGCACCCGATGACCCACGCGAACGCGGAGTCCTTGTTCACGGCCTACATCCGCTCCGGCCCGTTGCGCCCGCTGATCAACGCCCGCGGTGAGGAGTTCGCGCGGGACCTGCGTGCGGAGTTCCTGCGGCGCGCTCCCGAGGGGGAGTGGGTCCACCAGCCCCGTGCCCGCCTGCTGGTCGCCAAGCGCCGCTGATCTTGCGCAGGGCAGCCACGTGCGCCAGGCGCGGCCGGGTCCGGCGGGGGCGGCCGGACCCGGCCTTGCGGTCCTCCGCGTGACCGGCTCCGCTCAGCGTCGTGACCTGATTGGACAGTGCGGATCCGGTCGGCTTCGAAGGTTCGGCGCGCGAAACTGGATTCCGCTGCGGCCGGCAGCGCCACCCGGGTGAGTCAACCGTCCCGGCGTTCGGCGGCCTCCCAGGTGCGGATGGCCTCGACGGTGGTGGCGGCGTGCTCGTCGAGCACGGTGAAGTGGTCGCCGGGCACCCGGGTCAGCTCGTGCGGCAGCGGCCAGTCCTGCTCCGCGGCCGCTTCGGCGGCACGCAGCAGCAGCGTCGGGATCTTCGTGGGTTCCGGGTGCCAGTCGAGGAACACGCGGGTGTAGGCACCCATCGCGGCGACCGCGCCGTCCGGTACGGCGTCGAACGCCTCACCGAGGGTGAGCGCGCCGTGCGCGGGCAGCCGCAGCAGCCATTCCTCGGTCTGGTTCTCCGTGGTGACGTGGTAGGTGTCGATCAGCACGACACCGGCGGGCGGGGTACCGGCCCGCTCCAGCCGGGTGGCGACCGCGTGGGCCGCGCTGCCCCCGGTCGACCGCCCGGCCAGCACGAACGGCCGGCCCGCGGCCAGCTCCAGCACCGCGTCGGCGTGCACCTCGACCAGTGCCTCCCGGTCGGCCGGAACGGCGGAGCCGGCATCGAAACCGGGGTGCGGCAGCACGTGCACGTCGCGCTCGCCGTCGAACAACGCCGCCAGCCGCGTGTATTCGGCCGGGCCGGGGCTGAACGAGGGCAGGCAGATCAGCGCGGGCGCCCGGTCACCGCGGACCAGGGTGGTCGGCGTGACCCGGTGCGCGTCCCGGTCGGCGGCACCGAAACTCGGTGACGCCAGCGACGCGGTGATCAGCATGTGCATGCCCGCGACCACCTGACCGGCCTCGCAGACCCGCCGGTACAGCGAGGCCAGCGTGCCCGAGGGCGGCGCGGGTGGCGGGGTGCCCAGCTGGGTGGCCAGGTGCGCGGCCAGCGACGCGGGCGTCGGGTGGTCGAACACCACGGTCGCGGCCAGTTGCACGTCGAGCAGCGCGGCCAGCCGGTTGCGCAGTTCCACCGCGGTCAGCGAGTCGAAACCCAGGCCGGAGAACGCCTTGTCCGGCTCGATCGCGCTGGTGTCGCGGTGCCCCAGCACGTCGGCGATGGCTTGCAGCACCAGTTCCAGCGGGCTGCGGTCCCGCCGCCGCGAGGGGGCGCCGGCCGGGGCGGCGGCCACCGAGCGCACCGGCCGCAGCAGCCCCCGCAACCTCGGCGGCACCGGCTGACCGGGGCGCAGCGCGCTCTGGTCGAGCAGGATCGGCGCCAGCACCGGCTCGTCAGCCGAAAGCGCGGCGTCGAACAACGCCAGCCCGTGCTCGGCGTGGATCGGGGCCACGATGGACGGGGCACCGGCGTGCGCGGCCATGCCGTGCTCGGTGTGCCACTGGCCCCACGCCAGCGACAACGCGGGCAGGCCCAGTGCGCGCCGGTGGCGGGCCAGGCCGTCGAGGAAGGCGTTGGCCGCGGCGTAGTTGCCCTGCCCGGCGTTGCCGAGGATGCCCGCGGCCGAGGAGAACAACACGAACGCCGCCGGATCGGTGAGTTCGTGCAGCCACCACGCGCCGTCCACCTTGGACCGCAGGACCGCGGTCAGCCGCTCGGGGGTCAGCGCGGTCAGGACGCCGTCGTCGAGCACCCCCGCCGCGTGCACCACCGCCTCCAGCGGCCCGGTCCGCGCCAGCAGCTGCGCCAGCGCCGCCCGGTCGCCGACGTCGCAGGCCACCACCTCGGCACCCAGTTCCGCCAGTGCCGCCGCCCCCGGCGCGGCCGGGCCGCGGCGGCTGGTCAGCACCACCCGCCGCACCCCGTGCCGGGTGAGCAGGTGCCGCGCCAGCAGCCCGCCGAGCGCGCCGGTGCCACCGGTGATGAGCACCGTGCCGTCCGGGTCGAAGGTGCGCCTGCCCTGCGGTGGTGGCGCCACCTTCAGCCGCGGCACCCGCAGCTGACCGTCGCGTGTGGACACCTCCGGTTCGCCGGTGGCCACCGCCGCGGCGAGCAGTTCGTGGTCGGCCGGGTCCCCGTCGACCAGCACGAACCGGCCGGGGTGCTCGCTCTGGGCCACCCGGACCAGCCCGCAGGCCGCGGCGGTCGCCGGGTCACCGCCGGGGGCCACCAGCACCAGCGGCCGGTCCGCGTCGAGGGATTCGTGCAGCCACCCCAGCGTGCGGGTGGCCAGTGCGTGCGTGCGCGCCACCACGTCCGGGGCGGGATCGGTCAGCGGCCGCACGTCGAACTCGCGGTGCGCGGTGCCCCGCGGGACCGGCCGCCACACCGGGCGCAGCAGCGCGCTGTCGGCTTCGGCGGAGGGCAGCGCGTCCGGCGGCAGCGGCCGGGTCACCAGCGAATCGATGCGGGCCACCGGATTGCCGTGGTGGTCGTCGACGGCCACGGCGAACGCGTCGCGCCCGGCCGGGGTGAGCCGGGCCCGCACGGCGGTGGCGCCGGTGGCGTAGAGGCGCACCCCGGTCCAGGCGAACGGCAGCAGGATCGGCCCGTTCGCGCCGTCGGCGAGCAGTTTGGCGTGCACCACCGCGTCCAGCAGGGCCGGGTGCAGGGCGAACCGGCCCGGATCGGGCACCCGCACCTCGGCGTAGACGGTGTCACCCTCGCGGTGGATCGAGCGCACCCCCTGGAAGGCCGGGCCGTAGTCGTAACCGCGGGTGGCCAGCGAGGCGTAGGCCGCGGCGATGTCCACCCCGGCCAGGTCGGATTCGAAGGCAGGCCAGTCGTCCCCGGCGGGTGGCTCGTCCTGGGGCGCCACCCGGCCGGTGGCGTGCAGCACCCACGGCGCGGTGTCGCCGTGGCGGGCGTGCAGGGTCAGCCCGCCGGTGTCGTCGATGAGCACCTGCACGGCCAGTTCCCCGGTCTCCGGCAGCACCATCGGCGTGCGCAGCAGGAACTCGGCCAGGGTGGCGTCGGCGGCCTGCAGCGCCATCTCCACCAGCGCCGCGGCGGGCACCACCAGCGTGCCGGAGATCCGGTGGTCGGCCAGCCACGGGTGCGTGCGCACCGAGAGCACCCCGGTGAACAACGTCTTCCCGGTGCCGGCGATCGGCCGTCCGGCCGAGAGCATGGGGTCCTCGCCGGTGTCGTCCAGCCAGAACCGCGAGCGCTGGAAGGCGTAGGTGGGCAGTTCGGCGACCGGGGTGCCGCCGAACATCGCCGCCCGGTCCACCTCGGCGCCGTGCACCCACAACCGGGCCACCGCGGCGGGCACCGACGGCGACACCGGGGCGAACACCCCGTCGGCGGACTCCTGCGCGGGCGCGGTGAGCACCGACGACGGCCCGATCTCGGCGAACAGGGTGACCCCGGCACCGGCGAGCGTGCGCACCGCATCGGCGAACCGCACCGCGCGGCGGGCGTGGCGCACCCAGTAGTCGGCGGTGCTCAGCGTGCCCGGTTCGGCGATCCGCCCGGTCAGCCCGGACACCACCGGCAGCACCGGGTCGCGGTAGGACAGTCCTTCGGCGACCGCGCGGAACTTGCCCAGCATCGGTTCGAGCAGGGGGGAGTGGAAGGCGTGGCTGACCTCCAGCCGTTTCGTGCGGCGTCCCTGCGCGGCGAACACCCCCGCCAGTGCGAGCACCTCGGCTTCGGCGCCGGAGACCACCACCGACCGCGGTGCGTTCACCGCCGCCACGGCCAGCCGGTCCTCCAGCCCGGTGATGCTCGCCAGCACCTCCCGCTCACCGGCCTCGATCGCCACCATGGCCCCGCCCGGTGGCAGGTCCCGCATCAGCGACCCCCGCGCGGCGACCAGTTCGGCGGCGTCGCGGATGGAGAGCACCCCGGCCACGTGCGCCGCGGCCAGTTCCCCGATCGAATGCCCGGCCAGCTGGTCCGGCCGCAGCCCCCACGACTCCAGCAGCCGGAACACCGCCACCTCGAAGGCGAACAGCGCCGCCTGGGCGAAGTCGGTGCGGTCCAGCAGGGCCCGGTCGGTGCCGGTGATCACCGAGCGCAGCGGGTGTTCCAGCAGCGGGTCGAGGAAGCGGCAGACGTGGTCGAAGGCGGTGGCGAAGACCGGGAACTCCCGCAGGTCCTCGCCCATGCCGAGGCACTGCGCGCCCTGCCCGGCGAACAGGTAGGCCAGCTGCCCCCGGGTGGCGGCGGTCCCGGTGATCACCCGCGAATCGGGTTCGCCCGCGGCCAGCGCGGGCAGCGCGGCGGCCGAGAGCACCGCGGCGCGGTGGCTGAACGCCGGCCGCCGCGCCAGGGCGTGGCCGACCTCGGCGGCGGGCAGGCCCGTCACCACCCCGGCCAGTTTCGCGGCCTGGGCCCGCACGTCGGTGGCGCTGGAGAGCAGCCACGGCAGCCCGGCCGGTGCCCCGGTCGCTTCCCGCTCGGGTGCGGGCACCTGTTCGAGGATGACGTGGGCGTTGGTGCCGCTGATGCCGAACGAGGACACCGCCGCCCGCCGCGGCCGCCCGGTGGCCGGCCACGGCCGGGTGCGGTCGGTGAGCTCCACCCCGGCCGACCAGTCCACGTGCGGCGTGGGCGTGCCCACGTGCAGGGTCTTCGGCAGCAGCCCGTGGCGCATCGCCTCGACCACCTTGATCACCCCGGCCACCCCGGCCGCGGCCTGGGTGTGCCCGAGATTGGCCTTGATCGAGCCGAGCTGCAGCGGCCGGTCCGCCGGGCGGCCCGCGGTGTAGGCCGCGATCAGCGCCCTGGCCTCGATCGGGTCGCCGAGCGTGGTGCCGGTGCCGTGTGCCTCCACCGCGTCCACCTCGGCCGGGTGCAGTCCGGCCGAGGCCAGCGCGCGCTGGATCACCCGCTGCTGCGCGGCGCCGCTGGGCGCGGTGAGCCCGTTCGACGCGCCGTCGGAGTTGACCGCCGATCCGCGCAGCACGGCCAGCACCGGGTGCCCGTGGCGGCGGGCGTCGGAGAGCCGTTCCAGCGCCAGCAGGCCGACGCCCTCACCCCAGGCGGTGCCGTCGGCGTCGGCGGAGAACGGTTTGCACCGGCCGTCCGGGGCCAGCCCGCGGCTGCGGCTGAACCCGATGAACGAGTTCGGCGTGCACATCACCGCGGTTCCGCCGGCCAGCGCCAGCGAGCAGTCCCCGGCCCGCAGCGCGGCGGCCGCCCAGTGCAGGGCCACCAGCGACGAGGAGCACGCGGTGTCCACGGTGATCGCCGGGCCGCGCAGGCCGAAGGTGTAGGCGATGCGCCCCGAAGCCACGCTGCCCGCCGAGCCGAGGCCCAGCTGCGCCTCCAGCTCACCGGGCACGTGCCGGATGCGGGCGGCGTAGTCGTCGTACATCAGGCCGGTGAACACCCCGGTGTCGCTCTCGCGCAGCGAACCGGGATCGATCCCGGCTCGCTCGAACGCCTCCAGCGCGGTTTCCAGCAGCAGCCGCTGCTGCGGGTCCATCGCCAGCGCCTCACGCGGGGAGATGCCGAACGGCGCGGGATCGAATTCGGCGGCGTCGTGCAGGAAACCGCCCCGGCGGGTGTAGGAGTGCCCGGCCCGGTCGGGGTCGTCGTCGAACAACCCGGCCAGGTCCCAGCCGCGGTCGGCCGGGAACTCCGAGGTGGCGTCGACCTCCTCGACCAGCAGCCGCCACAGGTCCTCCGGGCTGCGCACCCCGCCGGGGTAGCGGCAGGCCATGCCGATGATCGCGATCGGCTCGGCGGCGGTGGCGGTGACCGGCGCGCGCTCGGGTGGTTCGGCTTCGCTCAGGTGCCTGGCCACCTGCGCCGGGGTCGGGAACTCGAAGACCAGGGTGGCCGGCAGGGCCAGGCCGGTGCGCTCGCTGAGCCGGGTGCGCAGGTCGACCGCGCTGAGCGAGGTGATGCCGAGTTCGCTGAACGGCCGGTCGGGCGCGAGCACGTCGTGCTCGGTCAGCCCGGCGGCCGCCGCGGTCTCCCGCAGCACCAGGTCGAGCAGGTCCGGGGCCACGGCGGTGAGCTGGTGGCGCAGGATCTTGCCGGACCCGGTGCGCGGCACGTGGTCCACGCGGTGGAACTCGGCGGGCACCTTGATCGCGGCCAGTTCGCGGCGGCAGGCCGCGCGCAGCCGGTCCGGCTCGAACGGCGCGGCGACCACGTAGGCCACCGGCACCTCGCCGAGCACCTCGTGCGCCCGCCCGGCCACCGCCACGTCGGTGACCTCGGGCAGCGCGGCCAGCACCCGTTCGACCTCGGCCGGGTGGATCTTCTCGCCGCCGCGGATGATCAGTTCGCTGACCCGGCCGGTGATCTCCAGGTGCCCGTGCTCGGTGAACCGGCCCAGATCACCGGTGCGGTACCACTCACCGGGGGCCAGCGGGGGTCTGCCGTGGTAGCCGAGCATCAGGCTCGGGCCACGCACCCACACCTCGCCCTCGTCCCCGCCGGGCAGGCCGGCCCCGGTGTCCGGGTCGACGATGCGGGCCTGTTGCCCGGGCACCAGCGCGCTGCCCGCCGACCGCGGATCACCCGGCGCGGCCATGGTGATCTTGCCGCAGGCCTCGGTGCAGCCGTACCCGTCCAGCAGCGGGGTGCCGAACGCGCGCTCGAAGGCGTCACGCAGTTCCAGGCTGCTCGGTGCGCCCGCGGTGATGCAGATGCGCGGCCCGCGCACGGTGCCGTCGGTGGCGGCCACCAATTGGCGGTAGGTGGCGGGCACCCCGCCGAGCGCGGTGTACCCGCCTTCGCGCAGCGCGTCGAGGGTTTCCTCGGCGGTGAACCCGGGCAGCAGGCGCGCGCTCGCGCCGACCACGGCGACCCCGATGACGCAGAAGGTGTGCGCGAAGGCGTGGTGCAGCGGCAACGGCCACAGCACGGTGTCGTGCTCGCCGAACCCGAGCACCGATTCGTAGCAGGCTTCGACGTTCCACAGCACCGACCGCTGGCTGGAGACCACGCCACGCGGGTGGCCGGTGGTGCCCGAGGTGTAGAGGATCCACGCCGGGTCGTCCAGCGGCAGGTCGTCCGGCGGCGGCGCCGGGGGAGCGGTGGTGGCCAGGTCCTCGTAGCCGGGGCCGGTGACCAGCACCGGCCGGTCGGTGATCCGGCGGACCCGGGGTTCGTGGGCGGGGTCGGTGATCACCAGCACCGGCGCGCAGTCGCGCAGCTGGAACTCGATCTCGGCGTCGGAGCCGCGCGGGTTGAGCGGCACGCCGACCGCGGCCGCCCTGGTGACCGCCAGCAGTGCCTCGACCGCCTCGATGGTGTTGCCCAGCAGCAGTGCGACGCGGGTGCCGGGCCCGGCGCCGTAACCGGCGAGGTGCCCGGCCAGCCGCTCGGTGCGCGCGGCCAGCTGGGCGTGGCTGATCGACCGGCGGGCGTCGCGATAGGCGAGCTTGCCCGCGAGCCGGTCGGCGTTGTCCCGCAGCGCTCCGGCGATCGGCCGGATCCGCGTGCCCTGGGCCATGGTCGGTCCCCCCGCGAGGTCAGTGGCACCAACTTACTCGGCGGGAAAGTTGTATAACCTAAGCAAGTATCTTATAGTTGTAGTTGGCAAACAACTACGGAGGTTCACGTGCTCTCCTCGGCGACCGCGGCCGAACTGCTCGACGCGCTGCGTGCGCTCACGCGTTCCGGCCGCGCCGTCCAGCACCACGCCCACCAGCACGAACAGCTGGGCCCACCGGCGCTCGCGCTGCTGTCGCTGCTGCACCGCGAGGGGGAGCAGCGGCTCGGGCGGGTGGCCGAGCGGCTCGCCGTCGACCCGTCGGTGATCAGCAGGCAGGTCGCCCAGCTCGAACGCGCGGGCCTGCTCCGGCGACGGCCCGACCCGGGTGACGGGCGGGCCGGGCTGCTGGCCGTCACCGGCGACGGCGAACGCTGCCTCGAGGCCCACCGCACGCGCTACGCCGAACTGGTCGCCGCCGCGCTGGCCGACTGGGCCGAAGAGGACGCCGAGGTCCTCATCGCCGGATTGCGCCGGCTCAACTCCGACATCCGCAACGTCCGCACCACCGCGGCACCCTGAGCAAGGAGAAACACCCAGTGGCTTCGCCCACGTCCCCCGTGAACCCGCCGGCACCACCGGCACCCGCCGCCGAGGAGAGCGGGCGCATGGCCCACCGCCAGGTGGTCGAAGCCCTCACCGGGCTCCTGCTGGCGATGTTCACCGCGTTCCTGTCCTCCACCATCGTCTCGAACGCGCTGCCCACCATCATCCGGGACCTGCACGGCTCGCAGAGCCAGTACACCTGGGTGATCACCGCGACCCTGCTCGCCTCCACCGCGAGCACCCCGATCTGGGGCAAGCTGGCCGACCTGGTCAGCAAGAAGCTGCTGGTGCAGCTGTCGATCGTGGTGTTCACCCTCGGTTCGGTGCTGGCCGGGCTGGCGCAGTCGGCGGGCACCCTGATCGCCTGGCGCGCCCTGCAGGGCCTGGGCCTGGGCGGTCTGCAGTCGCTGGTGGTGATCGCCATCGCGGCGATGATCAGCCCGCGTGAACGCGGCCGCTACACCGGCCCGATCTCCATCGTGATGTCGGTGGCCACGGTGGCGGGCCCGCTGCTCGGCGGGCTGATCGTGGACACCTCGTGGCTGGGCTGGCGCTGGTGCTTCTACGTCTGCGTGCCGCTGGCGGTGATCGCGCTGGTGGTGGTGCAGCGCACGCTGAACCTGCCGGTGGTCAAGCGGCCGATCAAGGTCGACTACCTCGGTGCCGGGCTGATCGCCGGTGGGGTGTCCACCCTGCTGATCTGGGTGACGCTGGCGGGTGACAGCTTCGGCTGGGGCTCGGGCACCTCGCTGCTGCTGATCGCGCTGGGCGTGGTGCTGCTGGGGCTGGCGGTGCTGGTGGAAAGCCGCGCGGCCGAGCCGATCATCCCGCTGCGCCTGTTCCGCGACCGCACCACCACGCTGGCCACCGTGGCCAGCATCGCGGTCGGCACGGCGCTGTTCGGCGGCGCGGTGTTCCTCGGCCAGTACTTCCAGATCGCCCGCGGTTACTCACCCACCGCGGCCGGGCTGCTGACCCTGCCGATGATCGTCGGCTCGATGCTGTCCTCGACCCTGTCCGGGCTGCTGATCACCAAGTACGGCCGGTGGAAGGGCTTCCTGGTGGCGGGCGCGATCGCCATGGCGGGCGGGTTCGGCCTGCTCGGCACCATCGACCACACCACGAACATGGTGGTGCTCGGGGTGTTCCTGTTCGTGCTGGGCACCGGCATGGGCATGACCATGCAGAACCTGGTGCTGGCGGTGCAGAACACCGTCGCGGCCACCGACCTGGGCGCGGCCAGCTCCACCGTGGCCTTCTTCCGCTCGCTCGGCGGCACGGTCGGGGTGTCGGTGCTGGGCGCGGTGCTGGCCGCCCAGGTCTCCCAGCGCACCACCGACGGCCTCGGCGCGGCGGGCGTGACCGTGCCGCCGGGCTCCGGTGAGGTAGGCATCGGCAGCCTGAACGAACTGCCCGCGCTGATCGGCGACATCGTCCGCGCCGCCTACGGCGACGGCACCGCGGTGATCTTCGTGATCGCCGGTGCGCTCTCGCTGATCACGCTGGTGGCCATCCTGGCCATCAAGGAAACCCCGCTGCAGACCCAGACCGGGCTGGAACGGGCCGCGGCCGAAGACGGCACCCCCGAGCCCGCGGCGGCCCGGGCCTGACACCGGAGCGGCGCGGACCGGGCTAAGCGGCCGGCCCGGTCCGCGCCGCCGCACCGGCTGCGGCGAGCAACGCCAGCGCGAACAACACGTAGGAGGCGAGCAGCCCGCCCGCCGAACTCAGGGCCCCGCCGACCGCGCGGCCCAGCAGCTGGCCGACGCATTCGGCGGTGATGACCGCGGTGGCCAGTTCCGCGGCGGTGAACCCGCTCGACCCCGCCGTGGTCGCCCGCAGGTACAGCACGGGGTACGCCAGCCCCACCCCGACCCCGCCCGCCGCCCACGCGACGAGCACCACCGCGAACGAACCGCCGGTGGCCAGTGCGCCCGCCAGCACCGCCGCACCCACGGCCGTCAAGGTCAACCCCGCCGCCGGGAAGCGCCGCTGGGCACGCGCCGGGGTGAACCGGGTGGCCACCAGGCCGGTCACCGCCCAGCCCAGCGGAGCGGCGCTGAGCACCAGCGCCGCCTGCCCGAGGCCCAGGCCGAACCCGCTGGTCAGCAACACGGTGATCAGGCTGTCCGCGCCGAAGTACCCGATCGCGAACAGCAGCATCGCCCCGAGCGCGGCCGGGGTGCCCGGCCGCAGCCGCGCGGTACCCGCCGGCAGGATCGACACCGTGCCCGCCACGGTGATCCCCGCCCCGAGAACCGCCAGCGGCCACCACGCGCCGCTCAGCACCACCCCGGCCGCGCCCAGCGGCACCAGCAGCGTCCGGCCCAGCGGCCGTGGCGCACCACGGGCGGGCGGCGCCCCCCGCACCGCCCGCACCACCAGCAGCCTGCCGAACACCACGAACGGCACCGGCAGCAACAGGGTCCAGCGCCAGCCCACCAGGTGCGCCAGGCCCAGGGTCGCGGCCGGGCCCACCAGCGCGGGCAGGATCCACATCGCCGAGGACGCCGCCACCACCCGCAACCGCAGCCGTTCGCCGAGGTGCTGGATCGCCGAGCTGATGCCGAACACCGCCAGCAGGCCGCCGGCGAGCCCACCGGCGAACTGCCCCGCGGCGAACACCCACGCCGTCCGGGCGGTCGCGGCCACGGCGAGCCCGGTGAGATAGGCGAGCATCCCGGCGGCCAGCGTGCCGCGCGGGCCCACCCGGTCGAGCACCCGCCCGGCCAGGGGCAGGGCGACGAACAGGCCCAGCGTCGAACCGGCGATCAGCAGCCCGAGTTCGTCCTGCGCCTGCAGTTCGCCGGCGACCACGGGCAGCAGCGTGGAAGCGACAAAACCGGTGACGGCCGCCGCGAACTCCAGCGCGACGATCCCCACGGCGAGGAACAGGGAACCCGTTCCGCCCGCCAGTGGGCGATCGCTCATGTGTAGAGCTCTCGGTCGTAGCGGTTGATCTGCACCGGCACGCCGTCGGGATCGGTCACCCGCAGCGAATGCCCGAACGCCTCGTCCAGCACCGGCCCGGGGTCGAACCCGGCTGCCCGCAGGCGCGCCGCGACCTCCTCCAGCGGCTCGTCGGCTTCGAAAGCCAGTTCGCAGCGGCCGGTGTCCCCGGCGGCGGCGCTGCGGTGGAGGCCCAGCAGGCCCCCTTCGGCGGGCAGTTCGATCCACCCGCCGGGCCGCGACACCGATCCGACCCGCAGGCCGAGTGCGGTGTAGAAGCGGGTCAGCGCCTCGACGTCCGAGCTGTAGCGGATCGGCATCACTCGCATCGGCTCGTCCCCCCACCGGTGGCCTCGCTCCGCCGCAGGTGGTTTTCGAGCACCCGCTCGACGAACGCCGAGAGCGACTCGTCGGCCTCGACCGAGGCGTGCTTCACCCGGCGCACCAGGTCGGGTGGCAGGTACACGCTGAACTGCCGTTTCGCGGCTGGAGCCATGCCCACATGCTAGCAAGCGGGCATGTGGGCAAGCACGATTTCACGCAGGCCGGAAACCGGACGCGATTGCCGCCCGGGGTGACCACTGTTATGGTTTCCAGTTGGAAACCAGTTCGCCGGGCTGAGGGAGTGGTCATGTCGAGCCGTGGAGCACGGCGCGCGAATGACACCATCGTGCTGGAGGGGGTGCGGCAGCACAACCTGAAGAACGTGTCGCTGCGCATTCCGAAGGGGCAGCTGACCGTGTTCACCGGCGTCTCCGGCTCGGGGAAGTCCTCGCTGGTCTTCGGCACCATCGCGGTCGAGTCCCAGCGGCAGCTCAACGAAACCTTTCCCTGGTTCATCCGCAACCGGCTCTCGAAGTACGAACGCCCGCGGGCCGAGGTGATGGCCCACCTCTCCACCGCTGTCGTGGTGGACCAGAAACCGATCGGCGGCAATTCGCGCTCCACCGTGGGCACCATGACCGAGATCAGCCCGATGCTGCGGGTGCTGTTCTCCCGGCACGGGAAACCGGGGGCTGGTCCGTCCACAATGTACTCGTTCAACGATCCGCAGGGCATGTGCGGCGAATGCCAGGGCCTCGGGCGCACCGTGCGCCTGGACCTCGCTGCGCTGCTGGACGAGAAGAAATCGCTCAACGACGGCGCGATCACTTCACCGCTGTTCGCGGTGGGCGGTTTCCAGTGGCAGCTCTACGCCCGATCAGGACTGTTCGACCCGGACAAACCGATTGAGGAGTTCACCGCCGAGGAAAAAGATCTCCTGCTGCACGGTGAGGGTTTCAAGGTCAAACGCGCGGGCAAGGAATCGACCCATTCCAACGAGTACGAGGGACTGGTGGTGCGGTTCAACCGCCGCTACCTGAAGAACGGCCTCGACGCGCTCAAGGACAAGGAGCGCGCCGAGGTCGAGCAGGTGGTCAGGGCCGGGGTGTGCGCGGTCTGCCGCGGCGGGCGGCTGAACCAGGCCGCGCTGGCGTCGAAGATCCACGGCAAGAACATCGCCGACCACGCGGCGATGGAGATCAGCGAACTGATCCCCGAACTGCGGCGCATCGACGACCCGGTCGCCAAACCGGTGGTGCAGGCCGCCATCACCGCACTGGAACGGGTGGAGGCGATCGGCCTCGGTTACCTCAGCCTCGACCGCGAAACCTCCACGCTGTCCGGGGGCGAGGGCCAGCGGCTCAAGACGGTGCGCCACCTCGGCAGCAGCCTGAGCGACCTGACCTTCATCTTCGACGAGCCCAGCGTGGCCCTGCACCCGCGCGACGTGCACCGGCTCAACGAACTGCTCGGCGAACTGCGGGACAAGGGCAACACCGTGCTGGTGGTCGAGCACAACCCGGACGTGATGGCGGTCGCCGACCACCTCGTGGACATGGGCCCCGGTGCGGGCACGCACGGCGGCGAAATCGTCTTCGAGGGCACCTACCGGCAGCTGTGCCGGTCGAACACGCTCACCGGCAAGCGGCTGCGCCACCACACCGGCCTGAAGCCGCAGGTGCGCGAGCCCAGCGGCGCGCTGACCATCAGGAACGCCAAGCTGAACAACCTGCGCAACCTGACGGTGAAGATCCCGGCCGGGGTGCTCACCGCGATCACCGGGGTGGCCGGTTCGGGCAAGAGTTCGCTGATCTCCGGGGTTTTCGCCGCCCAGTACCCGGACGCGGTGATGGTGGACCAGTCCAGCATCGGCATCTCCTCGCGGTCCACCCCGGCCACCTACGTCGAGATCATGGACACCGTCCGCAAGCTGTTCGCCAAGGCCAACGACGCCGACCCCGGCCTGTTCAGCTTCAACTCCACCGGTGGCTGCCCCGCCTGCCAGGGCCGCGGGGTGATCCAGACCGACCTGGCGTACCTGGACCCGGTCACCGTCACCTGCGAGGTGTGCGAAGGCCGCCGGTACCGCGACGAAGTGCTCGAAAAACCCCTGGGCGGCAAGAACATCGTCGAGGTGCTCGCGCTCACCGTCGAAGAGGCGCTGTCGTTCTTCACCGAGGACACCGTGGTGCGCAAGCTGGAACTGCTGAGCGAGGTCGGGCTGTCCTACCTGACCCTGGGGCAGCCGCTGTCCACCCTGTCCGGCGGTGAGCGGCAGCGGCTCAAGCTCGCCCACCGCCTGCGTGACACCGGCAGCGTGTTCGTCTTCGACGAGCCGACGACCGGGCTGCACCTGGCCGACGTGGACACCCTGCTCGCGTTGTTCGACCGCATCGTCGACGACGGCAACACCGTCATCGTGGTCGAACACGACCTGGAGGTGGTCAAGCACGCCGACTGGGTGATCGACCTCGGCCCGGACGCCGGCCGCCACGGCGGTCAGGTGCTGTTCGAAGGCACCCCCGAGCAGTTGAGGGCGCACCCCGATTCGGTCACCGCCGCGTACCTGCGGGCGAATCTGGAACGAGCCGGGCGCTGATCGGTCGTGCGCTCAGACCTCGCGAAGCGGGAACGGCTGCGGTGCCTCCTGCAGCGCGGTGGTCACCTTGCCGCACAGCTTGGCGAACATCGCCTGCTCGCGCGGGGTGAGCGCGGCCTCGACCGCCTTCGCGTTCTCCCGCCGGCTGCGGGCGGCGCGCTGGAGGAACTCGCGGCCCGCCGGGGTGAGCGAGGTCGTCTGCTCGCGCCGGTCGATGCCCAGCGCCGCCTGCGCCACCAGGTGCTGGTCCTTGAGGATGCGCAGCGCCTTGGACATCGTCGGGCGCGAGACACCCAGCGCCCCGCTCAGCGCGGACGGGGTCATCGGCCCGCGCAGGCGCAGCACCTCGAGCACGTCGTACTGCTGCCAGGTGACGCGTTCGGGGGTGGCCCGGGTGCGGCGGGCGACCAGCACGCAGGTCAGCAGGGAAAGCGCGTTCTCCACCGTCTCGCGGGGATCGGCCGCCGGATCGACATCGTTTTCCCGTGGCATCGGGCCCGCCTCTTTCTCTCCGGCAACTTGATTTCCACTCAGAAATCAGTTTAGTATGGGCGGACCCCCGCAGGGAAGGGAGTTCTGATGAACACCCGTTCGCATCCCGCGACCGTGGGATGGTTCGAAATCACCGCCGTCGATCCGGACGCCAGCCGGGAATTCTACCGTGGGATCTTCGACTGGGAATTCACTCCGTCCGGCGACGCCTACCAGACGATCACCGCCGCCGGAGCGGGCGCGAGCATGGGCGCCCTGCGCCGCGGTGCGCGGGACGGGCTGGTCATCCACGTCACCCAGCCGGACGTGGCGGCGGCGGTCCAGCGCCTGGAACCGCTGGGTGCCGAGGTGGACGAGCCGCCGTCCCGGTCACCGGCCGGTGCTCAGCGGGCGGTGGTCGCCGACGTGCTGGGCAACCGGCTCGGCCTGATCGAGCCGCGGGAGGCGGTCGAACCGGTGGTCGGCGCCACCGCGTGGTTCGAAATCGGCACCACCGAGTTCACGGCCACCCGTGAATTCTACGAAGCCGCCTTCGGCTGGACGTGTGAACGCGACGAGGCCGCCGAAGGCGTCGTCTACTACAGCATTTTCTCCGGTGGGGCGAGCGAGCCCATCGGCGGGGTGTTCGATCTGTCGTCGATGCCCGGTGCCACCGACTACGCCATTCCCGGGCTCCGCGTGGCCGACGTGGCGGATCTGCTCGAACGCGTGGAAAAGGGCGGCGGGCAGCCGGTGCTGGGGCCGGTGGCCGACGCGAACGGCCTGACCATCGGGCAGTTCACCGACCCGTCCGGCAACCGGTGGAGTTCCTTCGCGCTGCCCGCCGGCGGCTGAAGCGGCTCCGGTGGGGAGAGTTGTGCCCTTTGCCGTATACGTGTTGGGCGCAGGCGTCTTCTGCCTCAACACCACCGAAATCATGGTCGCCGGGCTGATCCCCGGCATCTCGGGCGACCTCGGCGTGTCCATCGCCGCCGTGGGTTACCTGGTCTCCATCTACGCCGTCGGCATGGTGATCGGCGGTCCGCTGCTGACCGTCGGGCTGATGCGGGTACCGCCGAAACGCGCGCTGGTCTGGCTGCTGGTGGTCTTCGTCATCGGGCAGACCATCGGCGCGGTGGCCTGCCAGTACTGGGTGCTCGTGGTGTCGCGGGTGCTGACCGCGCTGGCCGCCTCGGCCTTCTTCGGGGTGAGCGCCGCGGTGTGCGTGCGGCTCGTCGGCCCCGAACGGCGGGGGCGGGCGATGGCGGTGGTGCTGGGCGGCATCACCGTGGCGCAGGTGGTCGGCCTGCCCGCGGCCACCTTCATCGAGCAGCACTTCGGCTGGCGGGCCAGCTTCTGGGTGGTCGACGCGCTGGCGGTGGTCTGCATCGCGGCGGTCGTGGCCAAGGTGCCCGCCTCCGGTGGCACCCAGGAACTCGACCTGCGGGCGGAACTGCGGGTCTTCCGCAACGCCCGGCTGTGGGGTGCCTACACCACCAACGCGCTGGTCATCGGCTCGGTGGTGGCCGGTTTCAGCTACCTGTCCCCGATCTTCACCGGTGCCACCGGATTCAGCCCGGCGACCGTGCCGGTGCTCTTCGCCGTCTACGGTGTCGCCACCGTGGTGGGCAACGTCGTGGTCGGCCGGTACGCCGACCGCCACCTGCGGCCGATCCTGTTCGGCGGGCTGGTCGCGCTGACGGTGGTGCTGGCCGGTTTCGCGCTGGTCGTGTCCCACCAGCTGCCGACGATCGCAGCCACCGTGCTGCTGGGCCTGATCGGGCTGCCGCTGAACCCGGCCATGGCCGCCAGGGTGATGTCGGTGTCCAACGAAGGCGCCCTGGTCAACACCGTCAACGGCTCGGCGATCAACGTCGGGGTGGTGATCGGGCCGTGGCTCGGCGGGCTCGGCATCAGCGCCGGCCTCGGCCTGTCGGCCCCACTGTGGATCGGCGCGGCGATGGCGTGCTGCGGGATCCTCACGCTGATCCCGGATCTGGTGCAGCGTTCGCGGGAACGCGTGCCCGCCGGCTGAGCCAGCCCTCGGTGCGGGACGGCTCGGCGGGTTCGGTCGGCAGTCGGCAGTTCGGCCCGGCTCGGCGTTGGGCGGTTCGGCTCCGCCGTTCGGGCCAGTCCTGCGGTTTGCTCCGGCTCCACGGCCCGGCTCGGCGGTTCGGCCCGGCGCGATGATTCGGCGGTTCGGGCCGGTTCTGCAGTTGGCCGGTGTGGTCGGCTTCGCGGTCTGCTCGGGTTCACTGGCTTCCCCCATCACCAAACCCTTGATGCGGTGCAGCGAAGTCGCCGCACCGCATCAAGGGGTCGAAGAGATCAGGTGAGGGCCGTCCACACGGTTTTCGGTTCGAGGTAGGCGTCGATGCCGGGGCGGCCCATTTCCCGGCCCACGCCGGAGGACTGGCGTCCGCCGAAGGGGGCGGCCGGGTCCCCGGAGGCCCACGAGTTGAGGTAGACCACTCCCGACCGCAGCCGGGCGGCGAGGCTGTGGGCGCTGCCCAGGTGCTGGGTCCACACCCCGGCGGCCAGGCCGTACTCGGTGTCGTTGGCCTGCCGCACCACCTCGGTGACCTCGTCGAACGGGGTGGCCACCAGCACCGGGCCGAACACCTCCTCGCGGCAGATCCGCAGGTCCGGTCCGGCGTCGGTGAACAGGGTGGGGCGGAGGAAGTAGCCGCCCGCCGGGGTGGTGCCGGGGACCTCGCCCGCGCGCAGGGTCGCGCCGTCGGCAACGGCGCCGGTGATGTGCTCGCGCACCCGCCGGTACTGCTCGGCCGACACCAGCGGCCCGAGTTCGGTGGCCGGGTCCAGGGCCGGGCCGACCCGCGCCTTCGCCGCCAGCGCCGCCAGCCCGTCGATCACCTCGTCGTAGCGGCTGCGGTGCACGAACAACCGCGACGCGGCATTGCACGCCTGCCCGGTGTTGCCGTAGACGCCCTGGAACGAACCGGGGATCGCGGCGTCGAGGTCGGCGTCGGCGAGGATGATGTTCGGGCTCTTGCCGCCCAGTTCGAGCGTCACCCGCTGCAGCCGCGCCCCGGCCTTCGCGCCGATTTCGCGGCCCACCGCGGTGGAACCGGTGAAGGCGATCTTGTCCACGCCGGGGTGGTCGACCAGTGCGGCGCCGGTGCTCCCGTCGCCGGTGAGCACGTTGACCACGCCGGGCGGGAAGCCGGCTTCGGCGACCAGTTCGGCCAGGCGCAACGCGGTCAGCGGGGTCTGCTCCGCCGGTTTGAGCACCACGGTGCACCCGGCGGCCAGCGCCGTGCCGAGCTTCCACGCCGTCATCAGCATCGGGAAGTTCCACGGCAGGATCTGCGCGCAGACCCCCACCGGTTCCATCCGCGTGTAGCACAGGGTGTCCGGCACGGCGACCGGGAGCGTCTGGCCCTCGATCTTCGTCGGCCAGCCGCTGAAGTAGCGGAACTGGGCCACCGCACCGGGCAGGTCCGTCGCCAGCGTGCTGGTGATCGGCTTGCCCGAATCCAGCGATTCGAGTTCGGCGAGTTCCCGCGCGTGCTGCTCGACGAGGTCGGCGAGCCTGCCGAGCAGCCGTCCGCGTTCGATCGCGGGCAGGGCGCTCCACCAGCCGTCGAAGGCCGTGCGCGCGGCACCCACGGCCGCGTCGACGTCCTCGGGGCCGGCGTGGGCGACTTCGGCGATGCGCTCGCCGGTGGACGGGTCGATGGTGTCGAAGGTGCGGCCGTCGGCGGCGGGGGTGAACTCGCCGCCGATGTGCAGCAGCCGCGGCCGGGTCAGCACCTGGTTCACGCCGCCTCCCGGAACCGGTCGATCACGGTGATACCGGTGGTGCCGAACCCGCTCATCTCGGCCAGCACCGGCCCGGCCTGCCGCAGCGGCACCGTGCGCTGCACCAGGTCCTGCGGTGCCAGCACACCGGACTCGATCAGCGAAAGCAGCCGCGGGTAGCTGCTGTGCGGATTGCCGTGCGACCCGGCCACGGTCAGCTCGCGTGTGGTGATCACGTCCATCGGCAGCGCGATCTGCCCGGCGTCGGCGGCGCTGGTCAGCCCGACCTGCACGTGGCGCCCGCCCTTGCGCAGCGACAGCACCGAGTTCACCGCGGTGGCGCGGGCGCCGACGGCGTCGAGGGAGACGTGCGCCCCGCCGCCGGTGCGCTCCCGCACCGCGGAGGGCACGTCCGGCTCGGCACTGGCGTCCACTGTGGACACCGCACCCTGCTTCTCCGCCAGCGCCAGCTTCGCCGGGTCGATGTCGACGGCCACCACGGCGGCCCCGGCCGCGGTGGCCAGCTGCACCGCCGACAGGCCGACCCCGCCGGCGCCGTGCACCGCCACCCACTCACCGGGGCGCACCCCGCCGCGGGCGCCGACGGCGTGGAAGGCGGTCATGAACCGGCAGCCGATCGCGCTGGCGGCCAGGGCGGACACCGCCTCGGGCACCGGCACGCAGTTGAAGTCCGCGTTCGGGATCGACACGAATTCGGCGTACCCGCCGTCGCGCGACATCCCGAGCGCCTGCATGCCGTCGCACAGGTTGGCCCGCCCCGACCGGCAGTACGCGCAGGTGCCGCAGGCCAGGTGGAACGGCACGGTGACCCGTTCACCGACCCGGATCCCGCGCACCCGCGGGCCGGTGGCGACCACCTCGCCGACGACCTCGTGCCCGAGCGTCCGCGGCAGCGGGATCTGCCCGAACAGCCAGCCCCAGTCGCCCATCCAGGCGTGCCAGTCGCTGCGGCAGATGCCCGAGGCGAGCACGGCGAGCACCACGCCGCCGGGTTCCGGGGACGGGTCGGGGACCTCGCGCAGGTCCAGCGGTTCGCCGTACCGGACGAGTTGAGCCGCTTGCATGTCGATCACCTCTTCGGGTCAGCGGATGCGGACGGGCAGGGTGTCCAGGCCCCGGGTGATGTTGTTCGGCGTCCGCGTGGGTTCCCCGGTCAGCTCGATCGTGGTGACCCGCCGGGCGAGCGCGCCGAACAGGGCGTGCGCCTCGATCGAGGACAGCGACCGGCCGGGGCAGTTGTGCACGCCGTAGCCGAAACCGACGCTGTCGGCGGGGTTGCGGCGCACCCGGAAGCTGTCCGGTTCGGGGTAGTGGCGTTCGTCGCGGTTGGCCGAGCCGTAGGAGTGCACCACCCGCGCGCCCTCGGGAATCCGGATCCCGCCGAGTTCGACGTCGCGGGTGGTGACCCGGGAGAAGAACTGCAGCGGCGATTCCAGGCGCACGCCTTCGAGGAAGGCGCTGGGCACCAGGTCCGGGTCTTCGCGCAGCGCCGCCCACTGGCCGGGGTTGCGCGCGAGGAGCCACAGCGTGCTCGACACCCCGGAGATCGTGGTGTCCAGTCCGGCGCAGGCGTAGGCGCTCATCGTCATCAGCGCCTCGTCGGTGGTGATCTCCCCGCGGTCGGCCGCCGCCCAGACGATCTGGCCGAAGCTGTCGGGCAGCAGCTTGTCCGCGGTGGTCTCGGTGGCCAGGTACCGCATGAGCGCTTCCACGGCCGGGTAGGCCGCCCGCTGGCGGTCCCCGGCCGGGCCCATGAAGTCGAACCCGCCGACCGCCCAGTCCAGGATGTGCTCGCGGTTTTCGTTGCGGGGGAAGCCGATGAGGTCCATGACCACGTCCACCGGCAGTTTGCGGGCGAAGTCGGCGACCCCGTCGAACTCCCCGCGCCGCAGCAGCCGCTCGACGAGTTCGTCGGCCAGGCGCTCCACGTCGTCGATCACCTGGCGCACGTACTTCGGGCGCAGCGCGGCGTCGAGCACCTTGCGCAGGGCGCGGTGGCGCGGCGGGTCCATCGCCAGGATCAGATCGACCGACATCTCGTTGGCGGTGGGGTTCATCGCGATGCCGCGAGCGGAGCTGAAGCTCTCCCAGTCCAGCAGCGCCTGGCGCACCTGCTCGTAGCGGAACACGCCGTAGAGGTCGTACTCGCTCAGGTAGACCACCGGTCCGTGGTCGCGCAGCCGCCGGTAGTGCGGGAACGGGTCGTGCAGCACCTCGGCCGAGAACAGGGCCAGGTCGGTCACGGAGGCCGATGTCTCTGTTGTGGTCACGATCGGTCCTCTCCGGTAGTCGGGGGTTTTCAGCGCGGGCGGGCCACCAGGTCGTAGAAGCACATGCGGGGCCCGGCGCCCGGCCGGGTGTAGATCCGGCGGCAGTCCAGGGTGGACCGGGCGAACACGTCGAGCCAGGCCGAGCGGTCGCGGGGCAGGCCCTGCCCGGTGAGCACGTGGATGAGGAAGAAGTCGTCGTCGTTCTCCCGGTGGTCGAAGCGGATCTCGGGCTCGCCGACCAGCAGGATCTTCTGCTGCGGGTACATCTCGGAGATCTCGTCGAGCAGGTCGACCACGGCCTGCTCGCCGTTGCGGAAGTGCTCGTGCAGCGCGCTCATGATGCACAGCCCGTCGGCCTCGGCGCAGATGTCGGGCCAGGTGCGCGGGGCGAAGGCGTCGCCGACGACGAACTCGGTGCGGTCGGCCACCCCGGCGCGCTCGGCCAGGTCCCTGGCCACGTCCACGGCGTCGGGATCGATGTCCAGCCCGATGCCGGTCAGCGACGGGTCGCGCAGGCAGGCGTCCACGATCAGCTGCCCGCCACCGCAGCCGACGTCGAGCACGCAGGAGACGTCGCGCCCGCGCATGGCCCGCAGCACGACCGGGGTGTGGAAGGCGGAGAACAGGGTGGCGCAGTGCGCGCCGAGCGCGCCGCCGTCGCGGGTGACGTCGACGCCGTAGGCGGCGTCGCCGTTGAGCAGGTCACCGATGCGGCTGGTGACCTCGCCGTAGGCCCCGGCGTAGACGCCGAGCCGGGCCAGGGAGACGTCGGTGGTGAGGAACTGGCCCCGCTGGGTCAGGAAGAACTCGTCGCCCTGCGGTTCCAGGATGCCGCGGTGGACCAGGTAACGCAGGAAGCCCTCGCCGATGGAGGTGTCGAGCCCGGCCAGCAGCGCTTCGCTGGTGCGCCGCGGCCCCTCGCGCAGCCGTTCGAGCAGCGGGGTGCCGGCGATGGCCCGCACCGCGTGGCACACGTGCATCGCGCTGATCATCTCGGGCAGCTCGGAGAGCACGAACGCCTGCCACTCCCGGCGCTGCTCGGTGTCCTGCAACTCGACGAGTTCGGTGGCGTGGTCGGTCAGTGTCATGGATCCTCGTTCCCTTCGCCGGTTCGTTCCTATTCGCAGACCGCGTAGGCGTGCCTGCCGCGGGGGCTGGCCGCGGCCCGCACGAACCCCTCGCCTTCGGTGAACCCGGTCGTGCAGACCCGGCCCAGTGAGTACGCCGGCACGAGTTCGACCTCGTGGCCGCGCCGCTCGAGTTCGGCGACCACCTCCGGCGCGCAGGTCTCCTCGGCCACCAGCACCCCGGGGCGGCAGGCGTGCGGGGTGAACGAGGCGGGCACCTGGTCGGTGTGGAAGGTGGTGGTCTCGGTGGCGCGCTGCAGGTCGAGGCCGAAGTCGGCGACGTTGAGGAAGAACTGCAGCGTCCACTGGTCCTGGCGGTCCCCGCCGGGGGTGCCGAACGCCACCACCGGGCGGCCTTCGCGCAGCACCACGGTCGGGCTGAGCGTGGTCCGCGGCCGCTTGCCCGGCGCCAGCGAGTTGGGGTGGCCGTCGACCAGGTGCATGGACTGGCCGCGGGTGCCCAGCGGGAAGCCGAGCGCGCCGATGGCCGGGGAGCTCTTCAGCCAGCCGCCGCTGGGGGTGGCGGCGACCAGGTTGCCGTGCCGGTCGGCGGCGGTGACCGTGCAGGTGTCGGCCTTGGCCGTGGTGTGCTGCAGGATCGTCGGCAGCCCGCTGTGCAGCTGGAAGCGCCACTCCGGTTCCGCCGCCGGATCGCCCGGCGTGGCCGGTGCGGGGATGAAGGAGGTGCGGCCACCCGGTGCGCCGGGCCGCAGTTCCGGCACCGCGCGGGCGCCGACCAGTTCACGCCGCGCCCGGGTGTAGTCCGGGTCGAGCAGGCCGGTCAGCGGCACGTCGCTGAAGGCGGGGTCGCCGTACCACGCCTCGCGGTCGGCCATGGCGAGCTTGGTGCTCTCGGCCACGGTGTGCAGGTAGTCGGCGCTGCCCTGGCCCATCCCGGCCACGTCGAACCCGTCGAGCAGCGCGAGCTGCTGCAGGAACACCGGTCCCTGCGACCACGGTCCCGGCTTGAACGCCCGGTACGGCCCGTAGGCGTGGCTGGGTGCGTTCTCCACGGTGGGTTCCCAGCCGGCGAGGTCGTCACCGCTGAGCAGGGCCCGGTGCCGCCTGCCGGTGGCGTCGAGCATCGGCCCGGAAGCCAGGAACTCGGCGATCTCCTCGGCGACGAAGCCGCGGTAGAAGGCGTCGTGCGCGGCCTGGATCTGCGCTTCGCGGTCGGTGGAGGCGGATTCGGCGGTCTTGCTCAGCTGCCGGTAGGTGTGGGCCAGAGCCGGGTTGCGGAAGCGGCTGCCCTCGGCGGGTGCCGGGCCGCCGGTCAGGTACGTCCGCGCCGAGCCGTGCCACTCCTGCTGGAACAGCGGGGCGAGCGCGGTGATGGCCCGCGCGGTCTCGGGCAGCAGGGGAAAACCGTGCTCGGCGTACCCGATGGCCGGTTCGAGCACCTCGGCCACGCGCATGGTGCCGAATTCGGCGAGCAGCCGCATCCAGCCGCCGAAGGCACCGGGCACGCAGGCGGGCAGCAGGCCCGAGCCGGGGATGTGGTCGAGGCCGAGGTCGGTGAACGCGCCGATGCCGGCGGCCCGCGGCATCGGGCCCTGACCGCAGATGGCCTGCACGTCGTCGCGCCCGGCGCGGTGCGCCACGATGGAGACGTCACCGCCGGGGCCGTTGAAGTGCGGTTCGACCACCTGGAGCACGAAACCGGCGGCGATGGCGGCGTCGAAGGCGTTGCCACCACCGGCCAGCATCCGCATCCCGGTGGCCGTGGCCAGCCAGTGCGTGCTGGCCACGGCGCCGTGGGTGCCCTGCAGTTCGGGTTTGGACGGAAGCATGCGCTACCCCCTGGGAAAGTCGCGGAGTGGTCGGGAAACGACGGGGTTCACCCGTTGCCGAAGATGCCGGGACCGGGCGCGAGGATGGTGGCCGGGTCGTAGCGCAGCTTCGCGTCTCGGAAGGCGGGCCAGCGGTCGCCGTAGTGGGCGCGCCAGTCCTGCGCGGTGAACCGCACCGAGCCGATCGGGTACAGCTTCGCGCCGTAGCGGTCACGGGCGCGGGTGAACAGCCGGGCGTTGCGGTCGAGCATTTCCTCGACGTAGACCGGGTCGGCCGCCGGGGTGGCGGAGGTGGTGTTGAGGTCGAGCACGTACACCCACGGCGAGCCGTCCGGTTCGGGCACCGGCGGGTAGGGCCGGGTGAGGTGGCTGCGGCGCTGCGGGTAGATCAGGCTGATGCCGTACGGGCCGAGGTCGCGCGGGCTCAGCGAGGGCTGCAGCTCGGCGACGTAGTCCTCGATGGCGTTGCCGGGCAGCCACACGTCGTACCACGGTTTGAGCAGCTGGTCCCACTGCACCGTTTCCCGCATCTGGTCGACGAAGCGGTCGATGGAGAAGACGTAGTCGAGGTAGGTGGTGTCGTCGACGGCCGGTTCGGCGCCGAGCCCGCGGGTGGCGACCTCGTCGTCGGGCGGGGTGGCCGGGTCGTAGAGCACCGTCGCATACAGCTTGTGCGTGGGCTCGGTGCCCGGCGGGTGCAGTTCGGCGTAGACGTGGTCGATGCCGGTGCGCTCGGTCAGCGTGCGCAGGTCGCGGAAGAACACCGCGTTGTCGGTGTAGCCGAGCACGTAGGTGCGGGCGCGTTCGCGGGCCGGGACCAGTTCGATGGTCGCCTTGGTGATCACCCCGCACTGCCCGAGCCCGCCGAGCACCGCTTCGAACAGGTCGGCGTGGTGGCTGGGCGAGCAGCGTTCGAGCCGGCCGGCGCCGGTGACGACCTCCAGTTCGCGCACGTGGTCGACCTGCAGCCCGGTGCGCAGGCCGCCGACGAGACCGCCGAGCCCGCCCATGGACAGCGTGCCGCCCACGGTCAGCGAGGTGTAGCCGGTCACCGCGGGCGGGGTGAGCCGCGGCGACCGGGCGTAGGCGGCGGTGACCAGGTCCTTCCACAGGATGCCCGCGTCGACCTCGGCCACGTTCGGCCCGAGCGAGTGGATCCGGTCCAGGCAGCGGTTCTCGATCACCAGTCCGCCCGAGAGCGCCTGGCCGTAGGTGGTGTGCGCCTGTCCCCTGGTGGAGACCGTGATGTCGTAGGCGCGGCAGAAGCGGACCATCTTGGCGACGTCGTGCGCCGAGCGCGGGCGCAGCACCGCGCACGGCGGCCGGTCGGCGATGTTGCCCAGGTCGGTGCCCGCGGCCTGCCGGGCGGCGGGGTCGACCAGGAGTTCGCCGTCCAGCGCGGGGGCGGTGGCGAAGGAGGGGCCGGTCGCCTCCGGTTCCCGCAGCCACTGGCGGTCGATCGGATCGAACCCCACGACCGTGGTGGCGGGGGAATCCGCGCGGCTCATGAATGCTCAACTCCCGTCAAGGTGGTGTCGCTGCCATTGACTCGACCGTAACCCCGGCTCCCCGGCGGGCACACTCAACGAACTTTGAAGTCATTGTCAGATCGGGTAAAGCTCACCCGGGGTCACCGGAGTAATTCGATCGGCCCAATCACGAACCGATAACACGGCCGAAGTTGGCGCTGGGTGTGCCCTGGGTGGAACCGGAGCCGGTGGCGGTGACGCCTCGCGCAAGCACTGGTCACCCCGGGTCGCCAAATCGCGGTGGCACCGCCTGACACCGATTTAAGAGTTCCCTGAGGTCGATTTGATTGCCGTGGGTGCGGCGGTGCGGCGAGCATGGGAGTTGCCAGGCCGAGCGCTTTCCGCCCCCGTGGGAAGCGATTACGCCAAGCGCATTCGCGACGGAAGGGCATCCGATGAACGGGCTTGAGATCGCGCCGAGAGTGCACCACCTCGCCATTCAGACCGACGACGTGGACACCACGATCGACTGGTACCGCGAATTCCTCGGTACCACGGTGGAATGGTCCATGGACAGCTTCTCGCCGCTGACCTGCGCACGGCTTCCCGGGATCAGGAAGCTGGTCGAGCTGCGCAAGGGCGACCTGCGGTTCCACGTGTTCGACCGGGCCGCGCACAGCCAGTCCGGGCCGGACCCGCTGGGGTACCAGTACCAGCACATCGGGATCACCGTGGACGACCCGCAGCAGCTGGTGCAGCTGCGCGAGCAGTGGCTGCGGGCCCGCGACCGGGTGGACTCGGGGTGGACCAGGGACGTGCCGCCCTCGGACATCGTCGTCGACGACGACGGCATGCAGAGCCTGTACGTGCTCGACCCCAACGGCCTCGAACTGGAGTTCGTCTGCTTCGCCGGAGCCCGGTCGTGAGCCGGGCGAACGGGCACTGCCCGCCGGTGCTGGTGCCCCGGCTGCTGTTCATGCCGCCGACCAGCCACGCGCTGGAGACCTGGCCCGACGCCACGCACCACAGCGGGGAGGCCGGGCGCGAGCTGCCGGGCTACGACCTGTTCGGCCGGTCCGAGGTGGACGCCCAGCGGCTGTTCTGGTTCCGCTGGATCGTCGGCCACCAGGTCTCGTTCGTGCTGTGGCGGGCGATGTGCGACGTGGTGTGGCAGCACCCCGACGAGGTGCCCGGCGAGCGGGAGATCGACGTGCTGGCGGCCTGCGTCGACGGCTACAGCGCGATGCTGCTCTACTCCTCGACCGTGCCGCGGGAGCACTACCACGCCCACACCCGGGTGCGCATGGTGCTGCAGCACCCCTCGTTCAGCGGCACCTGGGCGCCGGACTACCGCCCGGTCCGCAAGCTGTTCCGGGGCAAGCTGCCCTGGCAGGACGACCCGGCGTGCGCGGTGCTCGGCGAGGCGGTGGCCCGCAACGCGGTGACCCACGACCACATCGCCGACCACCTGGTGCCCGACGGGCGTTCGCTGCTGCAGCAGTCCGCCGGCGCGCCGGGGGTGACGGTGTCCAGGGAGAAGGAAGACCTCTACGACAACTTCTTCCTGACCATCCGGCGGCCGGTCAGCCACGTGGAACTGGTGGCGCAGCTGGAATCGCGGCTGGACGAACTGGCCACCGACCTGACCCACCACGGGTACTACCCCAACGTCGAAGGCAGCCACCACCCGGTGCTGGCCGACGGTGCAGACAACGCAGACGACTCGATGAAGCCGCTGGTCACCGACGCGCTCGGGGTGCTCGACCGGGCCATCCGCCTGGTTTCGGAGCTGCGGCTGGAGGAAGTGCGCTCATGAGGCACGGCATCGTGGTGCTGCCCGAGCACGAGTGGAAGGCCGCCGCCGAACGCTGGCGGGCCGCCGAACAGCTCGGCTACCACCACGCCTGGACCTACGACCACCTGATGTGGCGGTGGTTCGCCGGACGCCGCTGGTACGGCTCGGTGCCGACGCTGACCGCGGCGGCCACCGCGACCGGTTCCATCGGCCTCGGGGTGCTGGTGGCCACGCCGAACTTCCGCCACCCGGTGGCGCTGGCCAAGGACCTGGTCACCGTCGACGACGTCGCTCGCGGCCGCCTGATCTGCGGGCTGGGCGCCGGTGCTCCCGGGCACGACGCGAGCATCCTCGGCGGGGCGCAGCTCAGCCCGCGGGAACGCGCCGCCCGGTTCGAGGACTTCGTCGAACTGCTCGACGCCGTGCTCGTGGCCGGGGACGTGGACCGGGTTTCGCCGTGGTACACCGCGAACGGCGTGACCTTCCACCCGCGGGCCGAGCGGCGGCTGCCGTTCGCGGTGGCGGCGACCGGGCCCAGGGGCATGGCGCTGGCCGCGCGGTTCGCCGAGTACTGGGTGACTTCGGGACCGCCCAACGACTTCAGCGGCCGTCCGCTGGCCGAAGTGCTGCCCGCGCTGCGCGAGCAGGTGCGGCGCATGGACGCGGCGTGTGCACGGGCCGGGCGCGATCCCGGTGCCCTGCGCAAGCTTTTTGTCGCCGACGGGGCGGTGCGCGGGATCACCGCGTCGCCGTCGGCCTACGAGGACGCGACCGCGGACCTGGCGCAGGCGGGTTTCACCGACCTCGTCGTGCACTGGCCGCGTCCCGACGAGCCCTTCCGGGGCGATGAACGGGTAGTTGCCGAATTCGCGGAAAAGCACCTGGCAGGCAAGTCATGCGAGTGACCACGGTGGACATGTTCGGCGCGGCGCCGGGCCGGGGCAGCACGCTGGGCGTGCTGGTGCCCGACGGCCCGTGCGACGACGGCGCGATCGAGGAAACGGCCAAGCACGCGTGCCGCGGCGGCGCCGACGAGCACGCGCTGGTCGACGGCGTTTCCCGGGCGCAGCGGACGTTCTCCTCGCGGATCTTCAACGCGGCGGGGGAAACGCCGTTCGCCACGCATTCGCTGGCCGGGGTGGCCGCCTGCCTGGTCCGCGCGCACGCACTGCCCACCGGCGAGGTCGGCCGCACTGCCGATTCGGGTTGCCAGTGGCTGTGGACCGACGGCCGCACGGTCCGGGTGCCGTTCGACGGGCCCGCCGTGCACCAGGAGGCCCCGGACGCCCCGGAGATCTTCCAGCGGTACCGGGGCACCGCGCACGCCGGTGGCATCGGCCGCGCGTTCAACTTCGTCCGCGTCACCGAGGACCCGCGGTCGCTGCCCGCACCGGACCTCGACCGCCTGGGCGCGCTGGGCCTGACCGATCTGACGCTGTTCCGGTGGGACGCCGGGCGGCGGGAGGTGCTGGCGCGGGTGTTCGCCCCCGGGTTCGGGCTGCCGGAGGACGCCGGCTGCCTGCCCGCCGCCGCCGCGCTCGGCATGACCGGGCTCGCCATGGCCGGCGGGGCCGCGCCGGTGACCGTGCGCCAGGTGACCCGGCGCGGCACCGAATCCGTCTTCCACTGCACCGGTGCGGTCGGTGACCAGGCCAGCGTGCGGGTCACCGCGCCGGTGTGGGTCGGCGAAGGGAGTGCGGCATGACCGTGGAGCAGCGGGCCCGGCCCGGTTTCGCCACCGGCGGGCTCATCCACCTCAACGGCAACTCACTCGGCCCGCCGCGGGAAGGGCTCACCGGGGCGCTGGCGCGCCTGGTGGCCGGGCAGTGGGCACGCCGCCAGGTGCGGGGCTGGTTCCAGCACGGCTGGCTGGACCTGCCCCGCACGGTCGGCGACAAGATCGGCGGGCTGCTCGGCGCCGCACCGGGTCAGGTCGTGGTCGCCGGGGAAACCACTTCGACCACGCTGTTCAACGCACTGGTCGCCGCGTGCCGGCTGCGCCCGGACCGCCCGGTGCTGCTGATCGAGGGCGGCGCGTTCCCCACCGACCTCTACATCGCCGCCTCGGTGGCCCGGCTGCTGGACCGGCGGCTGGTGGTCGAATCGGGCCGGGAGTTCGACGCGCACCTGGCCGGGCACCCGGCTTCGGTGGCGGCCGCGGTCGCCGCACCGGTGGACTTCCGCACCGGGGAACGCCGCGACATCGGCTCGCTGACCGGGCGGTGCCACGACGCCGGGGCGGTCTCGGTGTGGGACCTCAGCCACGCCGCCGGGGTGCTGCCCACCGACCTCGACGCCAACGGGGTCGACCTGGCCATCGGCTGCGGGTACAAGTACCTCGGCGGTGGTCCCGGCGCGCCGGCGTTCCTCTACCTGCCGCACCGGCTCCAGTCCGAAGTGGACTTCCCGCTGGCCGGCTGGCACGGGCACGCCCGCCCGTTCGCGATGGCGCCGGAGTTCGAACCGGCCCGCGACGCCGACCGGGCGCGCACGGGCACCCCGCCGGTGCTCAGCCTGATCGGCCTGGACCACGCCCTCGACCCGCTGCTGGACGCGGGGATCGAGGCCCTGCGCGCCCGCAGCGCGGAACTCGGGGAGTTCTTCCTCGACCGCCTGGCCGAACGCGCCCCCGAGCTGGCACGGGAACTGGTTTCCCCGCGTGACCCGGAAGCCCGTGGCGGGCACCTCGCCCTCCGCGTGCCCGGCGCCGAGCGGGTGGAGGCGGTGCTGGCCGAGCACGGCGTGCTGGTCGACAGCCGGCCGCCGGATCTGATCCGGTTCGCCTTCGCCCCGTTGTACGTGACGCACGAACAGGTGTGGCGCGCGGTCGACGCGCTCGGCCACGCCGTGGAGGGAGCGCGATGACCCAGGCACCCGAGTACGTTTCCTACGCCCGCATGGACGAACTGCACCAGTTGCAGCACCCGCGCAGCGAAGCCCGTGGCGAGCTGAACTTCATCCTGCTCAGCCACGTCAAGGAACTGCTGTTCCGCGCGGTGATCGACGACCTCGACGGGGCCCGCCGGGAACTGGAGCACGACGACGTGCCGCACGCCTGCCTGGCGCTGTCGCGGGCCACGCGCACCCAGCGGGTGCTGGTGGCCTGCTGGGAGTCGATGAACGGCATGTCGGCCGACGAGTTCGTGCAGTTCCGCGACGTGCTCAACGACGCGTCGGGGGTGCAGTCCTTCGCCTACCGGACGCTGGAGTTCGTGATGGGCAACCGGCCCGGGCGGCAGGTCGAAGCCGCGCGCCGGGACGGGCACACGCTGCTGCGCGCCGAACTGGCCAAGCCGTCGCTCTACGACGTGGCGCTGCGGTACCTGGCCCGGCGGGGGTTCTCGCTGCCCTCGGACTGCCTGGACCGGGAGCCGACGCGGCAGCACGAGCCCAGCGCGCTGGTCGAGGACGCGTGGCTGGAGGTCTACCGGCACCCGGAGCGCTACCCGCAGGAGCACCGGCTGGCCGAAAGCCTGCTGGAGGTCGCCTACCAGTTCTCCTGCTGGCGCTCCACGCACCTGCTGGTGGTGGAACGCATGCTCGGCGGCAAGGGCGGGACCGGCGGCAGCGACGGCGCCGCCTGGCTGCGGACGATCAACGAGCACCGGTTCTTCCCGGAGCTGTGGACCTTCCGCACCCGGCTCTGAGAGCCGACGACCGAAGACCGAAGACGACGGAGGAGCGCGATGCAGGATCTCGACACCCAGACCACACCCGGCGCGGCGGCGGGGGAGACGGGCAAACCGGTCGACCTCGGTTCGCTGGTGCCGGTGCTGTTCGGCTTCGCCGCCTTCCAGCAACTGCGGGCGGCCTCGGAGCTGCAGTTGTTCGAGTACCTGACGCTGAACGGGCCGTCCACCGGCGAGCAGGTGGCCACCGGGCTGGGCATCCCGGCCAAGTCGGCGCGCAAACTGCTGCTGGGCACCACCTCGCTGGGGCTGACCGAACGCGAAGCCAACCGCTACGCCCCCAGCCGGACGCTGCGCACCGCGATCGAGGACGGCACCTGGCCGCTGATCCGCAACATCATCGACTTCCAGCACCAGCTGTCCTACCTGCCCGCGCAGGAGTACGCCGAATCGCTGCGGACCGGGAAGAACCAGGGCCTCAAGCACGTGCCGGGCACCGGCAGCAACCTCTACGCCCGGCTGGAGCAGACCCCGGAGCTGGAGAACCTGTTCTACCGCGGGATGCATTCGTGGTCGGAGCTGTCCAACCCGGTGCTGCTGCGGCAGGTGGACTACCGCGGGGTGCACCGGCTGCTCGACGTCGGCGGCGGCAGCGCGGTCAACGCGATCGCCCTGGTGCGGGCGCACCCGCACCTGGAGGCCACCGTGTTCGACCTCGAAGGCGCGGTGGAGGTGGCCAGGGACAACATCGCCGCGGCCGGGCTGGGCGACCGGATCGACGTGGTGGCCGGCGACATGTTCGGTGAGCCGATGCCCGCCGGGTACGACGCGGTGCTGTTCGCCCACCAGTTCGTGATCTGGTCGCCGGAGCAGAACCAGGCGCTGCTCAAGCAGGCGTACGAGGCGCTGCGGCCGGGTGGCCGGGTGATCGTGTTCAACGCCTTCGCCGCCGACGACGGCAACGGCCCGCTCTACACCGCGCTGGACAACGTCTACTTCGCGACGCTGCCCTCGGAGGACTCGACGATCTACGAGTGGAGCGAGCACGAGGAGTGGCTGACCGCCGCCGGGTTCACCGGCATCACCCGCATCCACAACGAAGGCTGGACACCGCACGGGGTGATCGAGGGGCGCAAGCCCGATGCGTGAGCCCAGCGCGCTCGACCGGGCGTACTCGCCGAGTTCCGCCGCCCGCGACCCCGCCGGATCGCTGCGGCGGTACCGGGAGCGCGGTGACACCGCGCGGGCGCGCCTGAGCGTGCACGAGGCGGTCGCCTACGGCACGGAGCCCGGTGAGCGGTGCCACGTGTTCCCCGCCGGCGCCCCGGCCCTGGTTTTCGTGCACGGCGGGCACTGGCAGGAGTCCGGTATCGACGACGCCTGCTTCGCCGCCGAGCACGCCGTGGCCCGCGGCCTGGCGTTCGTCGCGGTCGGCTACGGCCTCGCCCCGGCCCGCACGCTGCCGCAGATGATCGCCTCGGTCGCGCGGGCCCTGCGCTGGCTGGCCGTCACCGGCCCGCGGTACGGGATCGACCCGGACCAGCTGCACGTGGCCGGCAGCAGCGCGGGCGCGCACCTGCTGGCCGCGGCGCTGGCTGGTGACCGCACCCCGCGGGTGCGCAGCGCGTGCCTGCTCAGCGGGCTCTACGACCTGAGCGAGATCCCGCGGACCTACGTCAACCACGCGCTCGGCCTGACCCCGGCGGCGGCGCGCGACTGCAGCCCGGCGCGGATGCCCGCGCCCCGGTGCGACGAGGTGCTGCTCGCCGCCGGGCAGTACGAGACCCCGGCCTACCTCCGTCAGCACGACGGCTACCTGGCGCACCTGGCCGCCCTCGGCACCCCGGTCAGCGGCCGGATCGTGCCCGGCCGTGACCACTTCGACCTGCCGCTGGACCTGGTGGATCCGTCGACCCCCTTCGGCCGGGCCAGCCTGGCGCACTTGCGCACCCCGGAAGGAACGGTGAGAACCCGATGACCAGCGACCTCGGCACCCGTGTGACCCCGGCGTCCCCGGGGCTCGCCGCCCGATCGGCGGCGGAGACGATCGACCACGCCTTCGCCAGGACCGCCCGCGACCACGCCGGCCGCGAGGCCCTTTCCGACGGCACCACCACCCTGACCTACGCCGAACTGGACGCGGTGAGCAACCGGATCGCCCGCGCACTGGATGAGCGGGACCTGCCCGCGGGCGGCCCGATCGCGGTGCACCTGCACCGCTGCCCGGCCACCTACCAGCTGTTCCTCGGCATCCTCAAAGCCGGGCACGTGGTGGTGCCGGTCAACCCGGTCCACCCCGCCGAGCACAAGGCGCAGCTGTGCCGCGCCGCCGAACCGGCCCTCGTCGTGACCGACACCGCCACGCCACCCGGCGGGCTGCCCGCGGGCGCCTGCCTGCCGGTGGCGGAACTGCTGACCGCAGCGGAGCCGCTGTCCCCGGCCCCGCTGCGGCCGCGGTCGTCACCGGAGGACCCCGCGTTCATCCTGTTCACCTCCGGGTCGACCGGCGAACCCAAGGGGGTGGTGATCGCGCACCGCGGCATCGCCAGGGTGTCGCGGAAGCTGACCGGGTTCACCCCCGGCCCCGGTGACCGGTTCCTGCAGCTCGCGCAGCCGGCGTTCGCCGCGTCGACCACCGACATCTGGACCTGCCTGCTGCGGGGCGGGCGGCTCAGCGTGGCCCCGCAGGAGGTGCCGCCGCTCGGTGCGCTGGCCCGGCTGATCGCGCGGGAGCGCACCACCGTGCTCAACCTGCCGGTCGGCCTGTTCAACCTGCTCGTCGAGCACCACCCGGAGACCATCGCGCAGGCGTCCTCGGTGATCGTCAGCGGGGACTTCCCGTCCACCGCGCACCTGGAACGGGCGCTCGCCGTGGCCGGCGGGGACCTGTTCAACGCCTTCGGCTGCACGGAGAACTCGGCGCTGACCGCGGTGCACAAGATCACCACCGCGGACCTGGGCACGGCCGAGGTCCCGGTGGGCAGCCCGATGCCCGGGGTGGAGCTGACCGTGCGCGACGAGTGGCTCGGCGAATGCCCGCCGGGGCAGCTCGGGGAGCTGTGCATCGCCGGTGAGGGCGTGGCGCTGGGGTACCTCGGCGGCCGGGAACTGACCGGGCGCAAGTTCGTGCGCCACGACGGCAAGCGGCTGCTGCGCACCGGGGACCTGGCCAAGCTGACCGAGCGCGGCGAGATCGTGCTCGCCGGGCGCACCGACCAGATGCTCAAGGTCCGGGGGTTCCGCGTCGAGCCGCGGCACGTCGAGGTGACCGCGGAGGCGTTCCCCGGCCTGCACCAGGCGGTGGTGCAGGCCGCGGCGGACCGGCTGGTGCTGTGGTGCGTGCCCGCGCCGGGGCAGCGGCCCGCCGAAAGCGAACTGCTGGACCACCTGCGTGAGCGGCTGCCCGACTACATGGTGCCGTCGCTGGTGCGGGTGCTCGACTCCTTCCCCCGCAACACCAACGGCAAGATCGACCGCAAGGAACTGGCTTCCCGGCTGGGATCCGCCCAGCCGCGCGGGAGCGGGGAGCACGCCGACCGGCTGACCGGGCTGGTGCGCTCGACGCTGACCGAGGTGAGCGACCAGCGGTTCGGCCCGGACGACGGCCTGCTCGAACACGGGGTCACCTCGCTGCACCTGATCGACCTCGGGGCGCGGCTGGCGGACCTGACCGGCGTCGCACTGGCCCCGGACGAACTCGTCGGCGCGGGCACCGCGCGTGGTGTCGCCGACCTGATCCGCACCAAGCGTGCTTGAGGTGACCATGAGTACCACGAGCCTGCGACCCGTGACCGGCGCGGACCGGCTGCCGGCGTCACCGGCCCAGCCCGGCCTGTGGTTCGCCAGCACCTACGGGGACGACCCCACCGCGTACAACCAGCCGCTGCTGCTGCGCCCGCGGGTACCGCTGGACCACGACGTCCTGGTCGGCGCGCTGCGGGTGGAGCACCAGGCCCACATCGCGTTGCGCACCACCTTCGAGATGGGCGCCGACGGCGAACTGCGGCAGGTGGTGCACGGGGAACTCGAACCGATCACCGAGGTCCGCGACCACCCCGGCGGCGACCGGGAAGCGTGGGTGGCCGAGCAGGTGGCCGAGGTCGCGCGCACCGAGTTCGACCTGCGCCGCGGCCCGCTCGCCCGCATCCGGCACCTGCGCTCCGGCGACGGCCCGGGGGTGCTGGTGGTCAACATCCACCACACGGTGTTCGACGGCCTGTCCTGGCGGCCCTACCTGACCCGGTTGGCGGCCACGTACACGGCGCTGGCCGAGGGCCGGGAACCACCGGCGCCCCCGGAACGCCAGGCCCCGGCGGCCTACGCCCGCTGGGCGCAGCGGTGCGGGGGCACGGAGTTCTGGTGCGACAAGCTCGCCGGTGCCCCGGTCGCGGTGCCGATCGGGCTGCCCGGGGAGCAGCCGGTGCGCAACGTGACCCGGCGGCTGGCCCTGGACGAGCGGCTTTCGGCACGGGTGCGGGAGTTCTGCGCCGCCGAGGGCATCACCACCAGCATGTTCTTCCTCGCCCTCGGGTTTGTGCTGCTGCACCGGCAAACCCGGCAGGACGACCTGCTGCTGGGTTTGCCGGTGAGCGTGCGCGAGACCGGGGACGCTGAAGTGCTCGGGCACCTGACCAACACCGTGGTGCTGCGCCACCGGCTGACCCGGGGCACGACCGCGCGTGAGGTGCTGCGGGCGGTGAAGCGGGAGGTGCTCGGCGCGCTGCGGCACCGGCACACCCCGCTGGAAGCCGTGGTCGGCGCCCTCGGCGTGTCCGGTGCCGACCTGTTCAAGGCGATGGTCACCGTGATGCCCTCCGGCGCCCGCCGCCTGGACCTGCCCGGCTGGGGCGTGGAGACCTGGGAGCACCCGCCGGGGGGCGCCAAGTACGACCTGGCGCTCACCGTGGACGAACTGCCCGACCGGTTCACCCTGATCGTCGAGCACGCGAGCACCTCACCCGATGGCGAGCCCTTCACCGCGTTCCTGGCGCAGCGACTGGAAACCCTGGTCGGAAGCGTGCTCGCCGACCCGGATGCGGAAGTGCCCGCCCTGCGCTGGATCAGCGACGCCGAAGAGCGGGCCATCACCGAGTGGTGCGCACGCCGGACCGCGGCACCCGAGCTGGGCACCGAACTGACCGCCGACCTGGTCGCCGCGGCCGCGACCACCGTCGGTGCCGCGCCCGCGGTGGTCGCGGACGGCACCACGACCAGCTACGCCGAACTGCTCCGGCGCGCCGACGCGGTGGCCGAAGGGCTGGCGGAGCGGGGGATCCGGGACGGCCGCCCGGTCGCGGTGCTGCTGCGCCCCGGCCTGGACCTGGTGACCGCGGTGCTGGGCATCCTGCGCGCGGGCGGCAGTTACGTCGTGCTCGACCTCGCCCAGCCGCGGGACCGGCTGAGCTTCGAACTGACCGACTGCGGCGCGCAGCTGCTGTTGTGCGCGGAGAAGACCGGCCTGCCGGTGGCCGACGCGCTCACCCTGGACGAACTGGGGTCCGCGCCGCTGGAAGGACCGCGGAAGACCCCGCAGGACGCCGCGTACGTCGTGTACACCTCCGGTTCCACCGGCCGTCCCAAGGGCGTCGAGCTGACCGAGGCCACGCTGGCCAACCTGGTGCACAACCAGGCGGGCACGCCGATGCGCACGCTGCAGTACATGCCCCCGGCCTTCGACGTGTTCGCCATCGAGGTCTTCGGCGCCCTGGGCAACGGCGGCACGCTGGTCGTGCCGCCGGAACCGGCGCGCACCGACTTCGAGGCGCTGGCCGCGCTGCTGGCCGAGCAGCGCATCGAGCGGGTGTTCTTCCCCTACGTCGCGCTGCGTGAACTCGCCGCCGCGCTGCGGACGTCCGAAGTGGACCTGCCGCACCTGCGGGAGGTCTACGTCACCGGTGAGCGGCTGGTGGTCACCGAGGACCTGCGGGAGATGTTCCGGCGCCACCCCGGCGCGCGGCTGATCAACGCCTACGGCCCGTCCGAGGCGCACCTGTGCAGCCAGGACCGGCTCCCGGCCGATCCCGGCCGGTGGCCGGCCATGCCGTCCATCGGCCGGGTGGTCGACGGGGTCGACGCCCACGTGCTCGGCGACGCCGGGCAGCGGGCGCCGTTCGGGGTCGAGGGTGAGCTGTGCATCAGCGGCCCGGTGGTGTCCCCCGGTTACCTGGGGTTGCCGGAGAAGACGCGCCAGGCCATGGTGCCCGACCCGGTCACGCCCGGCCAGACGATGTACCGCACCGGTGATGTGGTGGTGCTGGCCCCGGACGGGCGGCTGCACTACCGCGGCCGGGCCGACGACCAGGTCAAGATCCGCGGTTACCGGGTCGAGCCGGGTGAGGTCGAGGCCGCGCTGGAACGGGAGCTGGGGGTGGACGCGGCGGCGGTGATCGCGGTGCCCGCGGGTGGGGACCGGGTGCTGCACGCGTTCGTGCGCGGCGAGCAGGACCCGCCGGCGGACTGGCGCGCCCGGCTCGCTGCCGTGCTGCCCGGCTACATGATCCCCCGCCAGGTCACCCGCCTCGAGGCCATCCCGGTCAACGCCAACGGCAAGACCGACCGCCGGGCACTGGCCGCGCTGCCGGTCCAGGACAGCGGTCCCGCGCCGACGTGCGAGTGGTCGGGCGCGGAACGGGAGATGGCGCAGGTGTGGGCCGAGGTGCTCGGGCACCCGCCGGTGACCCCGGACGCCGACTTCTTCGCACTGGGCGGCAATTCGCTGCTCGCGGCCCGCCTGCACCGGTCGGTCAAGCGGCGCTTCGGCACCGAGGTCGAGCTCTCGGCGCTGCTGCGCACCCCGACCGTGCCGGGCATGACCAAGAGCCTGGGCGGCCACGAGGCCCCGGCGCTGGACCTGCGGGCCGAAGCCCGGCTCGGGCGGCTGGTGGTGCAGCGGCGGCGGGAACCGGAGCACGGCGTGGTGCTGCTCACCGGCGCCACCGGCTTCCTCGGCAGCCACCTGCTCGACGAACTGCTGCGCACCGGGCACCGCGTGCGCTGCCTGGTCCGGGCGGACGGTGCCGAGCAGGCACACCAGCGGCTGCGGGAGGCGTTCGAGAAGTTCGCGCTCGACCCGTCCCGCCTCGACGGCGCCGAGATCTGCCTCGGTGACCTCGCCGAGCCGCGGTTCGGGCTGGGGGAACAGGAGTACCGGGCGCAGGCGCTGGCGGTCAGCGAGGTCTACCACGCGGCGGCGCACATCAACTTCGTCGTGCCGTACCACACGGTCAAGCGCACCAACGTCGACGGCCTGCGGCAGCTGCTGGCGTTCTGCGGGCTCAACCGCACCCCGCTGCGGCTGGTCTCCACCCTCGGGGTCTTCCCGCCCGACGCCACGTCCGGGCCGGTCGAGGAGCACACGGTGCCGGGGGACCCGGCGTCGCTGGGCATCGGGTACTCGCAGAGCAAGTGGGTCGCCGAGCACCTCGCGCTGCAGGCGCGGGAGGCCGGGCTGCCGGTGACGCTGCACCGCGTGGGCCGCATCGGCGGGCACAGCCGCACCGGCGCCTGCCGCCACGACGACTTCTTCTGGTTGCAGGTGAAGGGGTTCGCGCTGCTGGGCTGCTACCCCGAGGACCTCGGCGGCGCACCGGCGGTCGACCTGCTGCCGGTGGACCACGTGGCCAGGGCGATCATCGCGTTGTCCGAGGGCAAGCCGGACGACGAGAACTGGCACCTCCACCACGCCGAGGGACTGGCCTGGCCGGAGATCATCGACACCATCCGGGCCGAGGGCTATCCGGTGGACCCGGCCTCGGGCCCGGCGTGGCTGGCGGCACTGGAAAGCCAGGCGGAGACCGGGGGACGGGGCCTCGGACCGCTGGTGCCGCTGATGCGGGAGGGCGTGCTGCGCCTGGGCGCGCTGTCCTTCGGCAACGAGCGGACCCGGCGTGCGCTGACCGAGGTCGGCTGCCCGGATCCGGCGGCGGACCCGGACTGGATCCGCCGGATGTTCGAGTACTTTCGCGCCGTCGGCGCCGTTCCACCGCCCGACGGGGGCTACCCGGGAGGTCGTCATGCCTGAGTCAGAACCGCGTTCGGTGGTGGTCGTCGGCGCCGGTCCGGTCGGCTGCGCACTGGCCACGCTGCTGCGGCGGCAGGGACTGGAAGTCGACGTGTTCGAACGGGGAGCGGAATCGGCGGGCACCGGTTCCGGCCACTCGTTCAACCTCACCCTCACCTCACGCGGGCTGGACTGCCTGCCCCGCTCGGTGAAGCGGCGGCTGTACCTGCAGGGTTCGGTGCTGGTCAAGCGGATCATCCACCACCGCGACGGCGCCATCTCCACCCAGCCCTACGGCGCCACCCACGCCCACCACCTGCTGTCCATCCCCCGCGGGGTGCTGCAGGACATCCTGCGCGACCAGGCGCTGCGGGCGGGGGCGCGCATCCACTACGGGCAGTCGTGCCTGGAGGTCGACACCGCGCGCCCGGCGGCACTGCTGCGCGACGCCGGTGGCCGGACCAGCTGGGTCACCGGTGACCTGCTGGTGGCCTGCGACGGGGCCAACAGCGCGGTACGGGAAGCCATCGCCGCCGACGGCCGCATGTGGGTCGAACGCGACACCATCGCCCACGGCTACGCCGAGATCACCATGGACTACGGCGACGCCGACCCGACCGGGATGCACCTGTGGCCGCGTGACGACCACTTCCTGCAAGCCCAGCCGAACCGGGACCAGACCTTCACCACGAGCCTGTTCAAACCGCTGGCCGGGAGCGCGCGGCACCGGCACTTCTCCGAGCTGACCACCCCCGAAGCGGTCCGCAACCACTGCGCGGCCGAATTCCCCGACGTGTTCGTCCGGATGGCCGGGGTCGGCCGGGACCTGACCACCCGGGGGCCGGGGCAGCTGCGCATCGTCAACTGCGCTCCCTACCACCACCGGCGCGCGGTGCTGGTCGGCGACGCCGCGCACGCCGTGGTGCCGTTCTTCGGGCAGGGCATCAACTGCAGCTTCGAGGACGTGGCCACCCTGGCGCGGTTGCTGGAGAAGTTCCAGTTCGCGCTGCGGGGGAACAGCGGGGCCGTCGCGGAGGCGGTGGTCGAGGAGTACAGCGACGCCAGGGTCGGGGCCGGGCACGCGCTGGCCGAGCTGTCGCTGCGCAACTTCGAGGAGCTGTCGAACCGGGTGAACAGCCGGTCGTTCCTGGCGCGCCGGGCGCTGGAGGTGCGGCTGCACGAGCAGCACCCGGACCTCTACACCCCGCTCTACCAGCTGGTGGCCTTCACCAACGTGCCCTACGACGCCGCGCAGCGGGTGCACCAGGAGGCCAGCTCGGTGCTGGACGCGGCCTGCCGCGGCCGGGACCTGCGGCGGGACCAGGACACCATCATCGACGACTACGTGGCGATGTCGGGTCACGGCTTCCGCCGAGCACGAGCCGGCTGACCCGCGGCGGAAGCGGGCGGCCGGGCGGGGGCCGCCCCGGTTCGGGTCTGCGGCAGGCCGGCCGCGGCCCGCGGGGGTACTGCGCGGTGCCCTCGGCGCGGCCCACCGGGGATGCTGAGCGGCCTGGCCTCAGCGGTACCCGTCCCGCGCGGTGGCCTTGCAGCAGCTCGGGCGGGGTGCTGCAAGGCTCGCCTCAGCGGTGGCCCGCGGGGAGCGCGGAGGCCGCCCCGCTTCCGGGGCTCGCGGCGGCTTGGCCGCGGCCTCCCGGGGTACTGGGCGATCTCGCCCCGGCGTCGCCCGGTGGGCCGTCCACTCAGGACTCGGGCCGCCCGCTCACCCGGCGGCGCCGTCGCTGCCCGCCGGGCCTGCCTGGGCCGCCTTGGGCCGCACCGGCTCGTTGAACCGGAACCCGACCCCGCGCACGGTGATGATCCAGTCCGGGGAGCCGAGCTTCTTGCGGATGCTGCTCAGGTGGGTGTCGATGGTGCGGCTGGCCAGCGAGGTCACCTCGTCGTCGACGTTGTCGTAAGCCCACACCCGGCGCAGCAGCTCGGCCCTGGTGAACACCTTGTCGGTCTCGGTGGCGAGCAGGCGCAGCAGTTCGAACTCCTTGCGGGTCAGGTCGATCGGCCGCTCGCCGACGCGGACCTCGTGCAGTGCCGGGCAGATCTCCAGCCGACCGGCGTTGATGGTGGGCTGGGAGCTCATGCGCACGCGCCGCAGCAGGGCGTCGAGGCGGGCCATCAGCTCCCGGCTGCGGTAGGGCTTTTCGATGCAGTCGTCGCAGCCGCCTTCCAGGGCGAGCACCCGGTCGAGTTCGCGCACCGAGGCGAAGCCGATCATCGGCACGTCGCTGGCGTTGCGGATCTCCCGGCACAGGGTGAGCCCGTCGAAGTCGGTCAGGTCCAGGTCGATGAGCACCACGTCGAAACTGCCGTAGGAGGCCATCGCCGCCGCCCCGGTGGAGGCGGCCTCGGCCTCGAAGCCGTGGCGCTGCAGGTCCTTGACCATCTCCTCGACGCCCTCGCAATCCGCCACGACCAACACGTGCGGGCCTGGGTGAAGCAAAGCGCGATCTCCTTGTGCGTCCCGGTCAACGGCAGGGTTCGACCCGTTGTTCGGCGGCCTCGGCCCGGAAAGCGATCACCAGCGCGGCCGCCCCCGGATACCGCCGATGGTAATTTTCGTCGACGGTTGTTTATGTGGGTAATTCTGCCGTCATCCCGCGTTACCGCGCGTAGCGGGAGGCACCGGTGTGTCATCGGCTCCCCGCAGCTTGCAAAATTTCGGCGTGGCCTACTGTAACACCGTGTCAAAACCCCCGCATTTCGACGCGGTTCAGTCAGTGGAAAGTTCGACCAGGGTTCTGATCGACGACTCCAGTGCGTAATTCATCGAGCCGCCGTTGGGTTCGAAAGCGGTGTGCTCGCCGGCGAAATGAATGCGGCCCGACGGCGTCCTGGTGTGCGCCATGAGTTCGCTGTGGCCCTTTTCCGGGAGGAGGTAGGCGCCCTCGGCGTAGGGCTCGTTGTCCCAGGCGATCGAGGTGCCGGTTTCGAAGTGCTCCCGCACGCCGGGCAGGATCGGCTCGACCTCGGCCAGGGCGAAGGAGACCTGCTCGTCGTGGCCGAGCCCGCCCACCGCCTGCGCCGCCCAGCCGGTGAACCACACCTCGACGATCTTGCGCTGCCCGGGCTGGCGCGGGGTGGCGTCACGCACGGTGCAGATCGTGGTGTCGGTGGAGAGCATCAGCTTGTCCTCCGGCCAGAACTTCCGGCGCACCTGGAGGAAGACCCGGACCGCGGAGCAGTACCGCAGCCGGCGGATGGTCGCGTGCTTCTCGGCGGGGAGCCCGGCCATGGACAGGTTGACCCGGCGCAGGCTGCTGAAGGGCGCGGCGACGATGACGCGGTCGGCGGCGGCCGTGCGCAGCCGGTCGTGGTCGAGGAAGCTCACCCGCGCCTCGTGCTCGTCCTGCGCGATGCGGACCACCGGCTTGCCGTAGTGGATCTGCGTGCTGAGCCGGTCGGCCAGCGCGTGGGCGAGCCGGTCGGTGCCGCCGCTGATCTTGTGCCACTTGGCGTCGGCGGTGGACAGCGCCCGCGGCCCGGACTCGTAGCGCGCCCACGCCATCGCCGAGGCCGATTCCAGCTCGCCGCCGCGCATCTCCAGGAACAGCGGTTCCATCAGGCTGATCGCCGCGGCCGAGGCACCCCGCTGCTCGAGCACCCGCCGCACCGAGAGCCGGTCGAGTTCGAGCAGGCGCGGGGTCGGGGACCAGGTCAGCTCCAGCAGTTCCGGGCCGATGTCCTGGTTGGGCTTGGTGACGTACTCGGCGAGCAGGTCACCGACGCCGAGTCCGCGTTCGTGCGGTGCCAGCCCGAGTGACTCCGCGTGCTCGGTGATCTGGTCGGGCCGGATGCGCATCCCGTTGCGGTAGTAGCGGAAATCGGTGTCGACGAGGTCGCTGGGGTCCAGGCCCAGTCCCAGCTCACGCAGGTAGTGCATGGTGTAGTGGCAGTTCTCGGTGACGGTCATGGCGCCGGCTTCGGCGTAGAGGCCGTCGGAGAACGGGTGACGCAGGGTGCGCGTGCGCCCGCCGGGTCGTCCGGTGGCTTCGAACACCGTGACCCGGGTCCCTCGTTTCGCCAGTTCGTAGGCGGCGCCGAGACCGGCCAGCCCGGCCCCGACGACGATCACGGAACCGGTGTTCCGCGGCGCCGGGAGGTTTCCGTCGAAAGCGCTCCTGACATCCTGTTGTGTTGGCTCCGGCACTGTTTCCCCTTCGGTGCTCCGCCCCCCGTGACCACGGGTTACCGTGGGTGAAATTTCGGCGGCCCGCCGTCGGCTGACTGTCCGCTGGTCAATTCCTACCTGTACCGCACGATGGTGCCGGTGTCGACCGGGGCGGCGCAGTTGTTCCGATATGCCGGGACCCGCACTGGGAATCCCACTCGACTTCCACCGTTCGGCACCCCGGTCAATCCGCCGAATGGCGGGCGGGCGGGTGCGCGGACGCCGGGGAAATGTCCGAAGTGGATAATCGTTCGAATTGGCAAGCAAATTCCTCGCCGGGCGTCCCGGGTCGCCGGGGTGTGGTGGGAAAGTTACAATAATGGTGGCTGAGATCGCGGTGCGGGGACTGGCTGGGGCACCGCTTGATGGGATTCGGCGAATCACCGGCAAAACCGGAAGAAGGGTGTGCGATGTGCGGAATCGTCGGCTGGGCCGACTTCGCTCGCGATCTCACCGGCGAGACGCGGGTGCTGCGGAAGATGGTGGACACGATGGTCCGGCGCGGCCCGGATGCCGAGGGCTGCTGGACCGCCCCGCACGTCGCGCTGGGTCACCGCCGCCTGTCGGTGATCGATCTCGAGGGTGGCGCCCAGCCGATGCTCACCCCGGAGACGCTGGCCGACGGCAGCCCGGTGGCGGCGATCAGCTACAGCGGTGAGGTGTACAACTTCGGCGAGCTCCGCGAGGAGCTGGCAGGCCGCGGGCACCGCTTCGCCACCCGCAGCGACACCGAGGTGGTGCTGCGGGCGTACCTGGAGTGGGGCCCGGGGTTCGTGGGGCGGCTCAACGGCATGTTCGCCTTCGCCGTGTGGGACGCCCGCCACGAGGAACTGCTGCTCTACCGGGACCGGCTGGGCATCAAGCCGCTGTACTACTACCCGACCCGTGACGGGGTGCTGTTCGGCTCCGAGGCCAAGGCGATCCTGGCCCACCCCGGCAGCCGCGCGGTGCTCTCGCTCGACGGGCTGCGCGACGTGCTCTCGTTCCTGCGCGTGCCGGGGCAGACCCCGCTGGAGGGCATGTACGAGGTGCGCCCGGGTCACCTGGTGCGCGTGCGGCGCGGGCAGCTGTCCGAGGAGCGGTACTGGGGGCTGGTGGCCCAGCCGCACACCGACGACGTGGGCACGAGCGTGCGCACCGTGCGGGCGCTGCTGGACGACATCGTGCCCCGGCAGATGGTCGCCGACGTGCCGCTGTGCACCCTGCTCTCCGGTGGCCTGGACTCCAGTGCGCTGACCGCGCTGGCCCAGGGCGCGCTCGACGCCGGTAGCGGTGACCGCATCCGCAGCTTCTCGGTGGATTTCGTGGGGCACGTGGAGAACTTCGAACCGGAGGTGTTCCGGGAGGCCCCGGACGCGCCGTTCGCCGCGGAGCTGGTCGAGCACGTGGGCACCAAGCACCGGGAGATCCTGCTGGACAACGCGGACCTGGCCGCGCCGCGGGTGCGCTCGGCGGTGTGGGACGCCTGGGACCTGCCCTACGGCATCGGCGACCACGGCCCGTCGCTGTACCTGCTGTTCCAGGCGGTGCGCGAGGAGTCGACCGTGGCGCTGTCGGGGGAGTCCGCCGACGAGGTGTTCGGCGGTTACCTGTGGTTCCACGACGAGCGGGCGGTCGCGGGGGAGACCTTCCCGTGGCACGTGCTCGGGGCCCGCCCGGTCACCGAGGAGGCCACCGCGTTCCTGAGCCAGGACCTGGTCAAGGAGCTGGACCTGCCCGCCTACATCGCCGACCAGTACCGCACCGCGGTGGCCGAGGTGCCGCACCTGGACGGCGAATCCGCGCAGGAGCACCGGATGCGGACCGCGAGCTACCTGAACCTGACCCGGTTCCTGCCGATCATGCTGGACCGCAAGGACCGGATGAGCATGGCCAACGGCCTGGAGGTGCGGGTGCCGTTCTGCGACCACCGGCTGGTGGAGTACGTGTTCAACGCGCCGTGGTCGGCCAAGACCTTCGACGGCCGGGAGAAGAGCCTGCTGCGCGCGGCGACCGAGGACCTGCTGCCGCGCTCGATCGTCGAGCGCCGCAAGGCCCCGTACCCCTCGACCCAGGACCCGGGTTACGACCGGATGCTCAAGCGGGAGCTGGCCGAGGTCGCCGCGGACCCGGGTGCGCCGGGGCTGCCGCTGTTCGACCTCGACGCGATCCAGGCGCACCTCGACGCGCCGGTCAAGCGGGCGCCGTCGATGATCGACCGGGCGCTGCACGACGAGACCCCGGTCCGGCTCAACGCGTGGCTGGCCGCCTGCAACGTCAGCCTCGGGTGGTGACCCGGGTTCAGAACGCCCCCGGGTCGGCGGAGACCCAGTGCTCGGGCCGCAGGAAGATGGCGATGTGCTCGCCGAGCCGGGTCCGCTCGTGGTCGACGAAACCGGCCACCTCGTCCGGTTCGAGGTAGCGCGCGGCCATTTCCCAGGACCGTTCGTGGCTGCCGGGCGCGGTCCCGGTCACCGCTCCCTCGACGGTGACGTAGCGCACGGTCGGCGTGGTCCGCTGCACCATCAGGCCGAACCGGCCGGCGGCTTCGATGGCGCGGGCCTTAGCTGCCCGCCGGGGGTGTACCGGTACCAGATGGGCACGGTCAGCGGGGCGCGTCCGGTTCCCCCGGCCACCGACAACGCCCCGGTGTGCGGTTCGGCGAGGAATTGTTCCCGTTCCCGTTTCGACAGCGCCATTCGCCCGAGGCTGCCGAGGTCACCGGATGGCCGCAGGCCACGATTCAGCGATTGCTGAATGCGCCGTGGCGGGTGCGGGCGAGGAGATAGCTTTCCGGGGCATCGGCCAACCCGATTCGACTGGAGGCTTTCGCCCGTGCTGAAGAAACTGCTGCTCGCGGTGGCCACGTCCCTCGTGGTGCTGAGCGGGACCGCCGCCGCCGCGGAGCCGCGCGCGGAGATCGTCCCGCCGAGCCTGAACGGGCAGAACTGCCCGACCGGCACCTTCTACCGGACCAGCGGGCCGTTCACCTTCGAATACCGGTTCATGTACCGCTACACACCCAACGGCGGACTGGTGTGGTTGGGCAGGTACTACATCCGCTACGAAACACCCGGCGTCGGCTGGCGCGACCTGTCGTCGCCGCAGCGCGAGTTCTACTGCTGAGGAGCAGCTGCGGCGAACTTCGCGCCGTTGCGCATTCATCCGGTGGCACCGGCCGGGGAATCCGGTCGGTGCCACCGGATGGCAGCACGCTTCCCGAAGCGGGGAAATCGCGTCAGCGAGAGTTGGAACCGCTATTCCGCCGCGTTCCCCCGGGTCCACCACTGCCGCCCGGTTTCGGGCAGGGTGTCGATCGGGTCGTAGTAGGGGTAGCGCCGCTGCAACGCCTCGGCGTCGTCGAGTTCGATGCCGGTGCGGTAGTTCTTGGTCCAGTACGAAATGCCCTTCTCGCGGTCGTATTCGGCGAGCTGGTGCACCCACCGCTTGCCGACGTAGGGCACGTCGCAGACGATGCGCGGGGTGGCGTACCCGGGCAGGTAACCCATGATCGCGTGCTGCAGCTCCTGCGCCTGGGCGACCGAGACGCGCCAGTGCTCGGCGTTGGGGATCATGTCGCACATGTAGAAGTAGTACGGCAGGATGTTCGCCTCGCCCTGCAGCGCGAAGCACAGGTCGAGCAGCTGCGCCGGGGTGGCGTTGACCCCGCGCATGAGCACCCCCTGGTTGCGCACGTCCCGCACGCCGACGTCCAGCGCGGTCCTGGCGGCTTCGGCGACCAGCGGGGTCACCGACTGCGCGTGGTTGACGTGGGTGTGGATGGCCAGGTTGACCCCGCGCCGCTGGGCGGTCAGCGCCACCCGCTGCAGGCCCTCGACCACCTTCGGCGCCAGCCAGTGCTGCGGCAGCGCGGCCAGCGCCTTGGTGGCCAGCCGCACGTCGCGCACGGTCTCGATGTCGAGCACCCGCATCAGGAACGACTCCAGCTGGTGCCACGGCACGTTCGCCACGTCCCCGCCGGAGACCACCACGTCGCGCACGCCCGGCGTGCGCTCGAGGTAGCCGATCATCGCGTCCTGGCGGTCGACCGGCTTGAGGGTGAGCTTGTGCTTGTCGATCAGCTCGGTGGAGTTGCCGACCAAGTCCATCCGGGTGCAGTGCCCGCAGTACTGCGGGCAGGTGGAGAGCAGTTCGGCGAGCACCTTGGTGGGGTAGCGGTGGGTCAGCCCCTCCACCACCCACATCTCGGCCTCGTGCAGGGAGTCGCGCTCGGAGTGCGGGTGCGAGGGCCACACCGGGTGCCGGTCGCTGCGCACCGGCAGCATGTACCGCCGGATCGGGTCGGCGTAGAAGGCCTCGGTGAACTTCGCCGGGTCGACCCCGGCGTGCGGGGCCATGGTGTTGAGCATCTGCGGCGGCAGCAGCATCGACATGGTGGCCATCTCGCGCTGGTCGGCGAGCAGGTCCTCGTAGAAGCGGTCCTCGAGCAGCTCACCCATCAGCAGCCGCAGCTGCTTGACGTTGCGCACGCACTTGACCCGCTGCCACTGCGGGTCGCGCCATTCGGCCTCGGTCACGTCCCGCCAGCCGGGGAAGCGCCGCCAGTCGGGCTCGACCAGCTCCTCGCGGGCGTAGGCGTAGGGCTGCTCGACCGCGGTGTCGACAGCGGGGCCGGCTGTTTCGGCGGGGGCCACAGGTTCCTGGGTCGCAGTCACTTGTACTCCTCGTCGTCGGGAACGCGTTAAAATATCCTGTCACACCGGCGATAAAACGTAAAATCTTCTGGACTGCCCTGGTTGCTCACCCGGTCGGGTGCACCGGGCAGACTTGGGGCCCGTGACGGAAAGCAGCACGACGCTCCTGCTCGGCGGACGCATCCACACGCCGGGCTCACCTGATGCCACCGCGATGGCGGTCACCGGCGGCACCGTGGTCTGGGTGGGCCAGGACGGCCCCGGCCGGGCGCTGCACCCCGGCGCCGAGGTCGTCCAGCTCGACGGCGCGTTCGTCGCCCCCGCCTTCGTCGACGCGCACGTGCACAGCACCGCCACCGGCCTGCACCTCGACGGCCTCGACCTCAGCGCCGTCCACGACGCCGGTGAGCTGCTCGCCGCGGTGAGCGAAGCGGTGCGCCCCGGCGAGGTCCTCATCGCCCACGGCTGGGACGAGTCGAGCTGGACCAGCCCGCGCCTGCCCAGCCGCGCCGAACTGGACGAAGCCGCCGGCGGCGCCCCGGTCTACCTCAGCCGCGTCGACGTGCACTCCGCCCTGGTCTCCAGCGCGCTGGTCGAGCTGGTGCCCGCGGCGAAGCAGGCCGGGGGCTGGTCCGAGACCGGCCCGCTCACCCGCGACGCGCACCACCACGCCCGCCGGGCCATGCGGGACAACCTCACCGCCGCGCAACGCCGCCGCGCGCAGGAGGCGTTCCTGCGCACCGCCGCGGCCCGCGGCATCGTCAGCGTCCACGAGTGCGCCGGCCCGGACATCTCCGGCGAGCAGGACCTGGCCGACCTGCTCGCCCTGGCCGCCGATCCCGCCCTGCCCGAGGTCGTGGGCTACTGGGGTGAGCCCGGCGCGGTCGAGACCGCCCGCCGGCTCGGGGCCCGCGGCCTGGCCGGTGACCTGTTCGTCGACGGCGCGCTCGGCTCCCGCACCGCCGCCCTGCTCGAGCCCTACGCCGACGGCCCCGGCCGCGGCTCGCTCTACCGCGACGCCGAGGGCATCGCCGCGCACCTGGTCGCGGCCACCGAAGCCGGGCTGCAGGCCGGGTTCCACGTCATCGGCGACGCCGCGGCCGCCGAGGTGGTGCGCGGGTTCGAACTGGCCGAGCGGGAAGTCGGCCGCCGCGCGCTGGCCGCCCGCAGGCACCGGCTGGAACACCTGGAGATGGTCACCGCCGAGCAGGCCGCGGCGCTGGCCGGCTGGGGGGTCACCGCCTCGGTCCAGCCGCTGTTCGACGCCTACTGGGGCGGCGAGCACGGCATGTACGCCCGCCGCCTCGGTGAGCGGGCCGCCGCGCTCAACCCGTTCTCCGCGCTCGCCGCCGCGGGCGTGCCGCTGGCCTTCGGCTCGGACTGCCCGGTGACCGCGGTCGACCCGTGGGCCGCGGTCCGCGCGGCGGTGCACCACCACACGCCCGGCTCCGGGATCTCGGCCAGGGCCGCGTTCGGCGCCCACACCCGCGGCGGGCACCGCGCCGCCGGGATCAGCGACGGCGTCACCGGCACCCTGCAGCCCGGGGCGCCCGCGCACTACGCGATCTGGGCCGCCGCCGAGCTGGTCGCCCCGGCCGCGGACGCCCGGGTGCAGCGCTGGTCCACCGACCCGCGGTCCGGGGTGCCGTCGCTGCCGCCGCTGGACCCGGGTGCCGAACTGCCGCGCTGCCTGCGCACCGTCCACGCGGGACGGATCCTGCACGACGAGTTCACCTCCGGTGCCTAAGGTCGTGACCGTGACAGCGACCGCCGTGGAGCCGGTTCCCGGCCGCGCGCGCCGGCCGTGGCGCCCGTGGCTGCTGCGCCTGCTCGCCGCCGCGGTGTCCGGGGTGCTGCTCTACCTCAGCTTCGCGCCCCGCCCGCTGTGGTGGCTGGCGCCGCTGGCCTTCGCCGGCTGGGGCCTGCTCGCGCACGGCCGCCGGTTCTGGGGTGGTTTCGGTTACGGCTTCGTGTTCGGCCTCGGCTGGTTCCTGCCGCTGTTCACCTGGCTCAACGACTTCCTCGGCGCCGACTTCGGGCCGCTGCCGTGGCTGGGGGTCTCCGCCGTGCTGGCCGCCTTCGCCGGGCTGTGCGGCGGGGTGAACACCTGGGTGGCGCGGTTGCCCGGTGCCCCGGTGTGGATGGCGCTGGTGGTGGTGGCGGTGGAGCTGCCGCGCTCGGTGTGGCCGCTGGGCGGGTTCGCCTGGGGCCGGGTGGCGTTCACCCAGCCCGAAGGCGCCTTCCTGGCGCTGGCCTCGCTCGGCGGCGCCCCGCTGGTCGGGTTCGCGGTCGCGGTGACCGGGTTCGGCCTGGCCGCGCTGCTGCGTGCCCGCCGCCGGGGTGCGGTGGTGCTCGCCGCGGCGGCCACGGCGCTGCCGCTGGCGGCGGGGCTGCTGGTGTGGCCCTTCCTGGGCGGGGCCGCCCCGCACGGCTCGCTGACCGTGGCGATCGTGCAGGGCAACGCCCCCGACGTCGGGCTGGCGCTGCTGGGCCGCCGCCGTGAACTGCGCGAGAACCACCTGGTGCAGAGCGAGCGGCTGCTCGCCGACATCCGCGCCGGGCGGGTGCCGCAGCCGGACCTGGTGGTGTGGCCGGAAACCGCCACCGACGTCACCGAAGGCCGCCGCGACCCCGAGCTCGACCGGCTCGCCCGCGAGTTCGGCGTGCCGATGCTCGTCGGCGCCCTCCACCGCGCCGCCGACGGCGCCGTGCAGAACTCGATGATCGTGTGGGACCCGCGGACCGGGCCGGGGGAGCGCTACGCCAAGCAGCAGCTGGTGCCCTTCGGCGAGTACGTGCCCGCCCGCGACCTCGCCCGCCTGGTCACCCCGTTCGTCGACGACACCGGCGACATGCTCCCGGGCTCGGGGGAACCGCCCGCGCTGCACAGCCGCGACCTGGTCTTCGGCACCACCATCTGCTACGAGGTGGCCTTCGACTACCCGGCCCGCGACGCCGTGCTCGCCGGCGCGGAGGTGCTGTTCACCCCCACCAACAACGCCTGGTTCGGGCCGGGGGAGATGAGCTACCAGCAGCTGGCGATCTCGCGGTTGCGTGCGGTGGAACACGACCGGGCGGTCGTGGTGCCCGCCACCAGCGGGGTGAGCGCTATCGTCGCACCCGACGGCGGCGTTACGCGGTCGACCGGCCTGTTCACCGCGGCATCGCTGGTCGAACGCGTGCCGCTGCGGCAGCAGACTACGCTGTCGGATCAACTCGGAGCGTGGACGGACATCGGCGTGACCGGGCTGGCGGTGGCAGGGGTGCTGGCCGGCGGCATCGTCCGGATACGAGCCCGGCGTGCCGACGCCGGGGCAAGCGGAAACATGGAGGACTAGCGGATGGCGCAGGCGCCACGGGGGGCACAGCCGATCGAACCGGTGCTGGTGGTGATCCCGACCTACAACGAGCGGGAGAACCTGACACCGATCCTGAGCCGGTTGCACGAGGCCCTGCCCGGGGTACACGCGCTGGTCGTCGACGACGGCAGCCCGGACGGCACCGGCGCGCTGGCCGACGAGCTGGCCGCGGCCGACGACCGCGTCCACGTGCTGCACCGCACGGAGAAGGCCGGGCTCGGCGCGGCCTACGTGGCCGGTTTCGGCTGGGGCCTGGCGCGTGACTACCAGACCATCGTGGAGATGGACGCCGACGGCTCGCACGGCCCGGAGGACCTGCCGCGGGTGCTCGAGGCGCTCAAGGAGGCCGACCTGGTCATCGGCTCGCGCTACGTGCCCGGTGGCAGCGTGGTGAACTGGCCGTTCCGGCGGCAGCTGCTGTCGAAGCTGGCCAACGTCTACGCCGGGATCTGCCTGGGCGCGGGCATCAAGGACATCACCGCCGGGTTCCGCGCCTACCGCCGCGAGGTGCTGCAGAAGCTCCCGCTCGACGAGGTGGCCTCGGCCGGGTACTGCTTCCAGATCGACCTGGCGTGGCAGACCAAGTGCCAGGGCTTCGAGGTGGTCGAGGTGCCGATCACCTTCACCGAACGCGAGATCGGCGACTCCAAGATGAGCAGCTCGATCGTGTTCGAGGCGATCCTGCGGGTCGGCGTGTGGGGCCTGCGGCACCGCTGGCAGCAGGTGCGCGGCCTCTTCGGCGGCAAGAAGCGCCCCTGAACGCACGCGGTGGGGTGTTCCCGCGGGAACACCCCACCGCCGGTGCCGTGGTTCAGCCGGTCTTGAGGCCGTGCCCGGCGATGACGCGGGCGGTGCCCTCGTCGAGCCGGTAGGTCAGGCCCACCACCGCGCAGGTGCCGTCGGCCACCCGCTTGGCGATCGCGGTGGAGCGGTCCAGCAGCAGGTCGACGGTGTTGCGGGTGTGCGCTTCGACCGCCGAGTCCGGGCTGGGCACCCCCTCCGGGGTGGCCAGCACGCTGAGCATCACCCGCTCCACCACGTCCCGGGTGTACCCCCCGGGGCGGGCACCGGTGGTCATCGCCTCCTGCGCGGCCGCGATCGCCCCGCAGGATTCGTGGCCGAGCACGGCCACCAGCGGCGCACCCAGCACCTCCACGCCGTACTCGATGCTGCCCAGCACCTCCGGGCCGAGCACGTGCCCGGCGGTGCGCACCACGAACAGGTCGCCCAGGCCGCGGTCGAAGATGATCTCCGCGGCCAGCCGCGAGTCCGAGCAGCCGAAGAGCACCGCGAACGGGTGCTGGGCGGGGGCGATCGCGGTGCGGTGGTCGGCGTCCTGGTGCGGGTGCTCCCGGCGGCCGCCGACGAAGCGGCGGTTGCCTTCGAGCAGCGTCGCGAGGGCTTCATCCGGAGTCAGTGAGTTCTCGGTCACGCGGGGGATTCTGCCCCACCCCGCTTCCCGGCCCCCGGTCGAACACCGGTGACCTCACCCACACGGGGGCAGCGAAGAGCCCCCGTGGCGGGAGGGCGCGGGGGCTCTTCGGTGGTGGGAACGGGCCGGGACTCAGGCCGAACGGGTGGTCCGCCTGCCCTTCAGCTCCTCGAGCCGCTCGTTGAGCAGGTCCTCCAGCTCCGGGATGGAGCGGCGCTCCAGGAGCATGTCCCAGTGCGTGCGCGGCGGCTTGACCTGCTTCTGCTCGGGCTGTCCGCCGTCGACGATCTCGGATTCGCTGCCGTGCAGACGGCACTCCCACACCGAGGGGATCTCGGCGTCGTCGGAGAACGGAACCTCGAACTCGTGCCCCTTCGGACAGGCGTAGCGCACCGCGCGGCGCGGGGCCAGGTCGTGGTTCCGGTCGGTCTCGTAGCTGACGGCTCCCAGCCGGCTTCCTCGGAGTACACGGTCGGCCATGATGGGGTCCTTTCAGTCGGCTCCGGGTGGAGCCTGGGCGATGCTCACCCTATGCAACGACCGGCGGGTCCGCAGGATTCCCGGACTGGCATGTCGTCGCTCACGATGAGGTGGGTCACCCGTCGTCAACGGCTTACTCTCAAGGGAGTCGGCCGGCGCGCCGATGTGACGCGCATTCGGCCTTCTTTCTGGGGAAATCCCCCAATTGGGCTAGGTCGAGGCCATTCAGGTCAGCCGGAGCTGGCCGTGGTCGCCGGCGCGCGGGCCCAGTTCCCCGCGCCGGAAGTGCCGGCGGCACAATACTTGGTAACGCACGGTGATCGCCTCGGGATGATCGGGTGCCGAGGGTGAATTTTCAACTTCCGCGTGATCGGTATCCGCGACGAAAACGGTGTCACCGGCCCGCAGCACCTCCCCGTCAGCCACCCTGGCGTTGAACCGGCCCGGCAGCCCGCACCAGCACAACACCTCCACCTGCACCGGCTGCAACTCGTCGGCCAGCTCGAACAACCGCCGCGCCCCCGGGAACAGGCAACTCCGGAAATCGGTCGCGATCCCGAAGCAGTAGACGTCCAGCTGCGCGTCGTCAGCCAGCTCGGCGAGCTGCTCGACCTGCTCCGGCGACAGGAACTGGGCCTCATCGACGATGAGGTAGTCCACGTGCTGCCCCTGTACCCACTGGTCGCGCACCAGCAACCGCAGATCGGTGTGCTCACCCACCTCCACCGCGCGCCGGGTGATCCCGATCCGGCTGCTGATCTGCGGCGCCCCGGACCGGTCGTGGCGCACCAGCAGCACCCCGCGCCGCCCCTGCCGCGCGTGGTTGTGGTCGATCTGCAGCGCCAGCGTGGACTTGCCGCAGTCCATCGGGCCGTAGCAGAACTTCAGCTTCCCCGCCGCCGGGGTGCCGCGCCGGAACCCGGCCACCGGCACCGAGGACAACGCGTCGGTCGGGTCGGGCACGGGCACGGGCGTTGATGGCACAGTCACAAAATTCGACCCTATCGGTCGCGGTGATCAGACCAGCGCGGGCTCACGGTTTCCCGCCGCGGCGATCGCCCGCCGCACCGGGATCAGCGCCACCAGCACGATCCCGGCCAGGAAGAACACCACCAGCGCCAGCACCCCGAGCCGGAACGAACCCGTCGCCTGGCCCACCGCGGCGAACACCAGCGGCCCCAGCCACGACGTACCCCGCTCACCGACCTCGTAGAGCGCGTAGTACTGCGCCTCCTTGCCCGCCGGGATCATCTGGCTGAACAACGACCGCGACAACGCGTTCGTCCCCCCGAGCACCAGCCCGATCCCCACCGCCACCAAGTAGAACTGCACCGCCTGACCAGCCTCGACGAAGTACGCCCCGCCCAGCACCACGATCCACGCCGCCAAGCTCACCACGATCGTCCTCTTCGCCCCGATCCGCCGCGCCAGCAACCCGTGCGCCAGCCCGCCGAAGTAAGCCACGAACTGGATCACCAGGATCGTCACGATCAGCACCTCCGTCGGGTGCTTGAGCTCCTCCTTGCCGTACTGCGCCGAAATCGTCACCACCGTGGAAATGCCGTCGGTGTAGACCAGGTAACTGCCCAGGAACGCCAGCGTCAGCGGAAACGCCTTCGCCGAGCGGAAGGTGTCCCGCAACTCGGCGAACCCCGCGGTCAGCACCGAACGCCCGTCCGGCTCCCGCGGCACCGGCGGCGCCTCACGCAACCGCAGCACCGGCACCAGCGTGAACCCCGCCCACCACAACCCCGTGGTCAGAAAGCAGATCCGCACCGCCATCGACTGCTCCACCCCCAGCGCCTCGTGGTTGAGGTAGAACGCCAGCTGCAACCCCAGCGCCACCCCGCCACCGAGGTAACCGAACGCCCACCCCCTGGTCGAGACCGCGTCCCGCTCGTCGGGGGAGGCGATCCCCGGCAGGAACGAGTAGTAGATCGCGATCGACGCCCCGTAACCGATGTTGGCCAGCACGAAGAACACGATCCCGATCTGCCAGTTCGTGCCCGCCATGAAGAACAGCAGCGACGACGACACCGCACCGAGGAAGGCGAACCCCGCCAGGAACCGCTTCTTGTACCGGCTGCGGTCGGCGATCGCCCCCGACACCGGCAGCACCACCACCTGGATCACCGTGGCCACCGACAGCAGGTACCCCCACAGCGAACCCGCCGGGAAGGTCAGCCCCAGCACGCTGATGTCACAGTTGACCAGCGTCGACTCCACACCATCACCGTCCACGCACGGGACCGGCCCGTTGCGCCCCAGATCGGTCCTGGCGTCGGCGGCGGCCACCGAACTCATGTAGATCGACCCGAACACCGCCATCACCGTGGTGTAGAAGGCCGAGTTCGCCCAGTCGTAGAAGTACCAGCCGCGCTGCTGGCGGCGCCGGTCGCGGACCGGATCGACCGGCGCGGTGTCCGGGGAGGTCGTGCTCATGGCGTGCGGGAACTCCGAGCGTGCGAAGGGGTGGTTGCGCGGGCAGGCTACGGCCTGCACCCACCCCCGCGCGGCCAGGACCCGGAGAACGTGTCCGGATCGCGACCGGTGCACGAGTGGCTGATGTTGCACCCGGGAACCTTGTGACTACCCACCGTCACACCTACTGTCCCCAGCATGGGCAGACCCATCCGGACCAGCGTGCTCACCGCCGTACTGCTCGCCCTGCACCTGGCAGCAGCCCCCGCCGCCACCGCCGACCCACCAGCCGCCTCCTGGGCCAAGCTCCGCACGTGCGAATCCGGCGACCGCTACCACGCCAACACCGGCAACGGCTACTACGGCGCCTACCAGTTCGACCTGCCCACCTGGCGCAGCGTCGGGGGAGCGGGCCGCCCCGACCAGGCCACCCCCGCCGAACAGGACCACCGCGCCCTCCACCTCTACCGCATGCGCGGCTGGCAACCCTGGGAATGCGCCGGCAAACTCGGCCTCCAACCCGACGCCGACGCCAAGAGCAAACGCAAACCCACCTACGCCGAATCCGCCTACATCGGCGGCCACCCCACCCCGCCACCCCAACCCGCCGGCAAACCCCCGTGGCCCGGCGTCGTCTACGCCTACGGCGACTGCGCCGAACCACTGAAAACCTTCCAACTGCGGATGAACGCATTCGGCTACGGCTTCACCGGCACCGGCTGCTACCTCGACAAAACCAAGCAGGCCGTGCTCGACCTCCAGCGCGCCAACGGCATCAACGACTCCGGCCTGCTCGGCCCCAAAACCTGGAACGCCGCCTGGGACGGCAAACCCCCACGCTGAGGTGCACCCACCCCAAACCAGGGGAGTGCAAGCGCCCCGCCACTACGCCGCCTCCCACACCCCCCGATCGATCAACACCCCACGCAACACATCCGGCCGATCCGTCACCAGCCCCTGCACCCCCAGATCCAGCAACGCCCGCATCTCCGCCGCGTCATCGATCGTCCAGCAGTGCACCTCCACCCCCGCATAACCCGCCACCCGCACGAACGACCGATCCACCAACCGCACCCGCCCCTGCCGCACCGGCACCTGCGCCATCACCCCCCGGCTCAGAAACCCCAGCCGCAGGAACGGCAACCACCCGTTCGCCCACAACACCCCCGCCGACCGCGGCCCCAGCGCGGTCACCAACCGCGGCCCCGCCAGCCGCCGCACCCTGGCCAGCCGCCCATCCGAAAACGACGCCGCCGCCACCCGGTCGAACGCACCCATCCGCTCCAGCACCCGCACGAACGGCTCCACCACCGCGTCGGACTTCAAATCCACGTTGAACCGCGTCTCCGGCAACTCCTCCAGCACATCCTCCAGCCGCGACACCCCCTCACGACCACCGATCCTCGCCAGCCGCACCCGCGACCACGGCAACGACGCCACCGCCCCCGACGCATCCGTCGTACGATCCAGCGTCGCATCGTGCTGCGCCACCACCACCCCGTCCGAAGTAGCGTGCACATCGGTCTCCACGTACCGGTACCCCTCCGCCACCGCCCGCCGGAACGCCGACAACGAGTTCTCCATGTCCGCCAACTCGTCCAAATGCCACCCCCGGTGGGCGAAGGCACGGGGGAGCGGCTCAGCGAGATACGGGTGCGACGACTTCACCAGCACAGTCTGCCTCCCCGGCGTGGCCCCGGCATGAGCACCGGGTGGCCGGATAAGGTCGACCCCGTGACCGAGGTGGCCGAAAAACCCAGCGTGACCCGCGAAGAACTCACCCGCATGCGCCGACCCGGCCCGGCCACCCACTGCGGCTGGTGTGGCAGGCGTCTCGAAGAAGGCGAAAACCGCGGCCGCCGCCGCCGCTACTGCGGCCAATCCTGCCGCCAGCGCGCCTACGAACGCCGCACCGCACTCCAGCGCAGCGGCCTGCCCGACGACGCCGTCGTGCTCTCCGACACCGAAATCGCCGGCCTCCAGGACCGCCTCTACCAACTCCGCTGCGCCGCCGAAGACCTCGTCACCGCCGCCGACGACGGCGCCACCACCGCCGAACTCCGCGAACTCGCCCACGAACTCGCCCGCAACGCCCAAAACCTCGAACAACTCCGCTGAACCCGGTGGTGCCCGCGGACCACACCGCCCGCGGACACCACCACCTCACACGCCCGCGGTCTGGCTGATCCAGGACCGGCTGCTCGCCACACTCGCGTAGTTGTTCGTCCCCGTCGGATTGCTCCCACCCTGGTTCTGCACCGTCGAAGCCACCCCCACCTGACGCCCACCCGACACCTGCGGACCGCCCGAATCACCCTTCCACGCCGCACCGTCGACCCCCCGGCTCTGAATCGCCGGACCACCGTAGGCATCGGTCGAACGCCCCGTCACCCGCACGTTCGCCGTCTTCAACACCGACGACGCCGGCCCCGTCGGCGTCGTCCGCCCCCACCCGTAGATCTGGTTCGTCGACCCCACCGCCGGATCCGCGTTCCCCAGCGTCATGTACGTCGTGCTGTACGCCCGCGACAAGTGCAACAACGCGATGTCCCCGACCGGCGACACCCGCTGCTGATCCACCGCCACCTGCGTACCGGCCCCCAGGTTGTTGCTACCCAACCGCACACTCATCGAACTACCCAGGCAGTGCTCCGCGGTGAGCACCCACTGCGGCGCGATGATCGTGCCCGAACAGTTGAAATTGCCGTTGACGTAGACCTGCGCGCCCCACGGCACCGACGGCGCAGCACCACCACCGACGATGTCGGGCTGCACACCCGCGGTGGCCGTCCCACCGGCGAGCAACGACATGGCCAAAGTGGCCGTAGCGGCACAAAGCGTGCCAAGGGTGCGGACTCGGCTCACGGTCGAGGTCCTTTCAGACAGCGGAAACCCGCCGGGATCCCGGCGGCTGCGCCGAAAACTAGGCAACCACCCCGCCCCACCGGAACCGACGAAGGTCGGCCGCACCCCCGCTTGCCTACCGACGACGGGGGTTCGACTACCTACCAAAAAGGACACCACCACCCCGGCACCGATTACTCAGTAGTCAGCACCAACCCCAGCAACTCCCGCAACGCCACCACCCCAGACGGCGTCACCCGCACCGCCCGCCCCGACCCCACCCGCCGAACCCACTCCCGCTCCAGCAGACACCGGCACAGGAACGCCCCCGCCGACCCCGCCAGGTGCGACCGCCGCTCCGTCCAATCCAGGCACGCCTTCGCCACCGGACGCCGCGACGACCGCCACCCCGCCACATCCGCCCCCAGCACCCCCTCGAACCACCCCAGCCCCGCCTCGGTCACCGCGAACCCACCCACCTGATCCAGCAACCCGCGACCAGCCAGCGCATCACTCAACGCCACCCCCAACCCACCAGCCAGGTGGTCATAACACGTCCGCGCCCGCGCCATCGCCGCCGACGCGCTCACCGCCCGCAACGTCCGCTCCCGCACCCGCGGCGGCCCCAGGAACCCCACCAGATCCTCGATCAACCGAGCCGCCTCCGGCCCCGCCAACTCCACGTACCGATGCCGCCCCTGCCGCCGCTGCACCAGCAACCCACCCTCGACCAACCGGTGCAGGTGCTCACTCGCCGTCGACGCCGCCACCCCCGCGTGCGAAGCCAGCTCACCCGCCGTCCACGCCCGCCCATCCAGCAACGCCAAGCAGAACGCCGCCCGCGTCCGATCGGCGAGCAAACCCGCCAACCCGGCGAGCTCAGCACTGGTCATGCCCCCATCCTCCCGCACCCACACTTCGGCCCCCACCGAACCGACCACGCCCTAACTTGACCCCCGTGCAAACCACCGAAGCCCTCCACCTCCCCATGCCGGCCAACCACCACCAAGGCCCCATCGGCTGGCTCCGCGACCACGTCCCCAGATTCTGCGACGGCGAACCCCACCGGCGACGCCGCGCCCTGGTCACCACCCTGCTCGACGGCATCGACCCCGGACAACTCCGCCACACCCCACCCGCCGCCGCCCTCGCCCAAGCCCTCGGCATCCCCGCAGACCCCGCCGACATCGCCGAAGTCACCCACCCCCACCACACCCCGGACCCCACCGCCGAACAAGCCCTCACCCGCCTCGTGCACGCCTGCGGCGGCACCTGGGACGAACACACCGCCGCCCGCATCTGCATCCTCGTCCAAGCCCACGCCGGCCTCTCCGGACCCGTCCGCACCACCCGCCGCCGAACCCCCGACGGCCACACCATCGAAATCGACCTCCTCGAAACCGGCCTGCGCTTCGGCGCCGGACCCCACGAATGCCCCGGCCGAACCCTCGCCACCGCACTGGAGACCACCCGATGACCGACTTCGCCGCCCTCCACCACACCGGCACCCCGCTCCTGCTGCCCAACGCCTGGGACTTCGCCACCGCCGCCGCCCTGCACCAAGCCGGTTTCCCCGCCATCGGCACCACCAGCCTCGGCGTCGCCGCCGCCAACGGCCTGCCCGACGGTCACGGCCGCACCCGCACCGAAACCCTCACCCTCGCCCGCTCACTCAGCCGCCTGCCCTGCCCGATCACCGTCGACATCGAAGCGGGCTTCAGCCCCGACCCGGGCGAGGTCGCCGACCTCGCCGCCGAACTCGACTCCTACGGCATCGCCGGCCTCAACCTCGAAGACAGCCGCCCCGGCGGCCTCGCCGACCCCCGCGACCACGCCACCCTCATCAAAACCGTGAAGAACCGCGCCCCCCGCCTGTTCCTCAACGCCCGCACCGACACCCACTGGCTCACCGACAACCCACCACCCCTGACCCACACCCTCGACCGCGCCCGCCACTACACCGAAGCCGGCGCCGACGGCATCTTCGTCCCCGGCCTCACCGACCCCGCCGACATCACCGCCCTCGTCGGCGGCATCCCCATCCCGATCAACATCCTCCACACCCGCGGCCTCGAATACACCGACCTCGGCGTCGGCCGGGTCAGCCTCGGCTCCCTGCTCTTCCGCGCCGCCGTGCACACCGCCACCAACCTCGCCAAAACCATCCGCGACGGGGGAGAGGCCCCCGAAGACCTCCCCGGCTACCGCGAAATCACCCGGCTGATCCCGTGAAACCGGTGTTCAACGCCTGGTAGGTCCGATTGCTCGCCACCGCCGCCCGCTGCTCACGCCCGGTCGCCTCGATGTAGTTCTGACTGGTCGCCAGGCTCGCGTGCCCGAGCAACGCCATGATCTCCGACGCGGTCGCCCCGTCCTCGGCCAGCCGCGTGGCGAAGGTGTGCCGCAGGGCGTGCAGGTTCGCCCCCGTCGGCACCCGGTCCTGCAACCCGGCGGCGCGGTAGCAGGACTTCACCAGGTAGTCGAGCGCGCCCCGCCCGATCGGCTCCCCGGCGCGGTCCCGCAGCAACGGCGCCGACCGCCCGAACCGCTGGTGCGGAAACCGCCGCCGGCACGAGGCCAGGTAGTCGTCGATGATCTTCTCCATCACCGGCTGCACCGGGATCGACCGGTCCCGGCTGCCCTTGCCCTGCACGTGCAACCGCTTCTCACCGGACCGCCCGATCAGCGACTCCACGCTCAGCGACCGCATCTCCGCCGCCCGCAGCCCGGCCACCAGCCCCAGCGCGATCACCAGCACGTCCCGCTCCGGCCACGGGTCGCGGTTCCGCCGCGCCCCCTCGGTGACCGCCGCGAGCAGCCGCTCCGGCGTGTCCTCACCCCGCAGCGGCTTGGGCACCAGGGGAGGGGTCCTTGGCCGGGCCACCGCGCCCATCGGATTGCCGGGCAGCAGGCCGTCGGACACGCAGAAGGTGAGGAACTGGTTCCAGGTCGACCAGGCGCGCAACACCGAACTCTTGGCGTGCCCGTCGGCGAACGCCCCGAACGCCGTGCGCAACGAGGCCGTGGTCAGGTCCTCGACGCGCAACTCCTCGACGGCGCGACCGGCGGCCTCGGCCAGCAGGGAAGTGAGGCCGGCCAGATCCCGGCGATAGGCAGCCGTGGTGTGCGGCGAGTCCTTGCGGGGGCGGCGGGCAGCGAAGAAGGCTTGCTGGGCGTCGAGAACTCGCATGTGGATCTTGTACCGCACGGCACCGACGGTTTGGGTTCGGTTGCTGCCGGTTTCATGCATAATCGCCATTATGCATGAAACGCCGGTGTGAGCGAGGCGGGCGCCCCTTGGGGGACGGTGTCTCTTCGGGGCTCCCTGAGGGTGCCTCCTGGACGTGTTCCGGCGCGTTTCGTCCCGTTTTTGGTGCGTTCGCCATGTGGTTGGTGTTCGCGGGCTGGAGGCGCCGGGTTGGGCCGGATGGCTCGGACGGCTCGGTGAATTCGATGACTCGACAGCTCGCCTCGGTCTGCCCGGATTACCCACTCCAGTTTCGTCACAGTGACGTTTTGAGGTGGTGTACCCGGATGCATCTCCGCCGGGGGCTCGTTCGGCCAGTCGAGCCCGAGGGCTTCCCGGTCGGGCTGCTGCGACCACTGGCCGCCGCCCGACCCGGCTCGCGTTTGATTGCAGGCGCCGCGCCATCCGCGGCACGCGTTCAGCCGCCCGGAGACTCCGCCAGGAAACCTCCTCTGAGGCGGCCTGTGCCAGCTCACGCAAACGCCGATAAGCGACATTATGTTAAGTAAACGCCACCCGCTGCCCCCCGGGTAGGCCGGGATCAACTTGCTCACACGGGCAGGTAAGTGCTCGAAAGTCTCCTGAAAGCGGCTTGTCGATGCTCATGTAGTCATCGTTCGCCAACACAGGAAGGAACAGCACATGAAGAACACGAAACGGTGGGCAGCCGGAGGAACCGTTCTCGCCGCGTTGGTCAGCGTGTCGATGCTCAACGCGCCGAGTGCGTTGGCGGACGGTTCGGCGAAGATCGACGGGGTAACGGTCACCTTCAAGTCGGAGGGCGAGGTGTTCACGCTCAAAGACACGGCGTGCGACGCGAATCCGGTCTTCATGTACTACAAGTACAACGGTGGCAGCGAGGTGAAGCACACGTTCAGTGGCGGGTGCAACAACTCCTCCACGATCAACCTGGATTTCGCTGAGAACAAGAGGATCGAATACCGGGGCTGTGTGGACAAGCTCATCGACAAGTGCAGCGGATGGACGAGCGACAAGACCTGATCGAGTTGCGGGGTCGTCGATTCGCTCGGCGACCCCTTGGTCTCTCCCCTGGCGGAACTTCCTTGCCGGGCTCCCCCGTCACTAAGGTGGCCGGGTGCGTATTGATCCTTTGAATGCTGAGCAGTTGGCTGCGTGGGACGGTGATCAGGGCGCGTTCTGGGTGGAGCGGGCGGACCGGTTCGACGACGGGGTGGCTGCCTACCACGAGCGGTTCTTCGAGGCGGCGGCGATCGAGTCCGCTTCCACGGTGCTCGATGTGGGGTGCGGGGCTGGGCAGACGACGCGTGCTGCGGCGCGGTTGGCGGTCGATGGGCGTGCGCTCGGCGTCGATCTGTCGTCGCGGTTGGTGGAGGTGGCGCGTGCGCGGTCGGCTGGGCTGGCCAATGTGGAGTTCCTGCAGGCGGACGCCCAGGTGCACCACTTCCCCACCGCCGCGTTCGACGTGTTGATCAGCAGGCACGGGTCGATGTTCTTCGGGGATGCGAAGGCCGCGTTCACCAATCTCGCGTCGGCGGTGCGCCCGGGTGGGCGGCTGGTGTTGCTGACCTGGCAGCCGTCGGTGCGCAACGAGTGGGTGAGCACGTTCCGCCGGATCTTCACCGCGGGTGGTCCGGTGTCGGCCGCTCCCCCGGATCCGAACCGGCTGAACGATCCGGAGTCGATCCGTGAGGTGCTGGGTGCCGCCGGTTTTCGCGGGGTGCGGGTGACGGGGGTGGGTGAGCCGATGTTCTTCGGGCGGGACGTGGAGGACGCGGCGGAGTTCGTGGAGGCGCAGTTCGGGTGGATGGCGCGGGAGTTGCCCGAGGAGGTGCGGGCCCAGGTGCCCGGGGAGCTCCGGGCGGATCTGGCCGGGCACCTGGGTGAGCACGGGGTTCGTTACGACTCGGCGGCTTGGCTGGTGGAGGCGAGCAGGTAGCCCTGGGGGGAGGTTTCCCTGGCGTTGGGTTCGCGGACCAGGCGGGCTTGCACGGTGAACCCGGCTTCGGTGAGCAGTTCGGCGATGCGGTCGGGTTGCAGGCGGCGGAAGTCGAGGTTGACGGGGTGGCCGAAGCCTTCGTCGTAGTGGCGGATTTCGTCGCCGCCCTGGAAGGCGAGCAGCAGGTGGCCGCCCGGGGCGAGGACGCGGTGGAATTCGGTGAAGACGCGGGGCAGTTCTTCGGCGGGGATGTGGATGATCGAGTACCAGGCGACCAGGCCGGCGAGTGAGTTGTCGGCGTGGTCGAGTGCGGTCATCGAGCCTTCGTCGAACTGCAGGCCGGGGTAGGTTTCGCGGGCGAGGGTGACCATGGCCGGGGACAGGTCGATGCCGGTGGCTTTGACGCCGAGGGAGTCGAGGAACCAGGTGACCCAGCCGGGTCCGCTGCCCGCTTCGAGGACGGGGCCGTGGTCGCGGGTGAGTTCGGCGAAGGCGGTGAGCATGGCGCGGCCGAGTGGGATGGCGTCGTGTTCGCCGTCGAATTCCTTGGCGTAGGCGGTGGCGATGGCGTTGTAGCCGTGCCGGGTGTTGGTGAGGTAGGTGGGTTCGGTCACGGCGGTGGACGTTAGCAGCGGGTGCTGATGACGGTGCCGATGACAGTGCCGATGACGACGGTGCCGTCGAGTTCTTCGGAGTGGGTGATCCGGGGTCGCAGTCCGGCGTCGGTGAAGGCGGCGGCGGTGAGGGGTGCCTGTGCGCGGCTGGTTTCGATGAGCAGGTGGCCGCCCGGGGTGAGCCAGCCGGGGGCTTCGGTGGTGATGCGGCGGTGGAGGTCGGTTCCGTCGTGGCCGCCGTCGAGGGCGGTGCGGGGTTCGTGGTCGCGGGCTTCGGGTGGCATGGTGGCGATGGCGTCGGTGGGTACGTAGGGGGCGTTGACCACGAGCAGGTCGATGCGGCCGCGCAGGTGTGGGGGCAGGGCGGTGAACAGGTCGCCTCGGTGGACCTGTCCCCCGGCTGGTTCGACGTTGCGGCGGGCGCAGCGGACGGCGGCGGGGTCGAGGTCGGCGGCGTGCAGTTCGATGTTTCCCAGTTGGGCTTTCAGGGCGACGGCGATGGCGCCGGTGCCGCAGCAGAGGTCGACCACGACGTGGCCGCCGAGGGTGGTGGCTTGGTCGACGAGCCATTCGGTGCGGCGGCGTGGGACGAAGACGCCGGGGTCGACGGTGATGCGGTGGCCGTGGAATTCGGCCCAGCCGAGCAGGTGCTCCAGGGGTAGGCCGGCGACGCGGCGGGTGACGAGGTCGTCGAGTTCGGCGGGGGTGGTGGCGGCTTGGGTGAGCAGGCGGGCTTCGTCTTCGGCGAAGACGCAGCCCGCCTGGCGGAGTCTGTTGATCACTTCGTGCACGGGGCCGGGACGCTACACCGTGGTGCCGGGGTGGTTCGCGCGGATGCCTGCCGCGGCGAGTTCGACGGTCCGGTTGATGCGTCGTTGTCGGGTTTCGGGGCGTTTGGCGGTGAGGATCCAGGCGAGGATGCGGGTTTGGGAGGAGGGTGGGAAGCGTTCGTAGTTGGCGAGTGCGGTGGGGTTGTCGTCGAGGCGGTGTTGGAGGTCGGCGGGGACGAGGCGGTTTTCGGCGTCGGTGAGGGCGGTCCAGGTGCCGGTGCGGTGGGCGAGGTCGATGAGGGCTTGGCCGTGGTGGGTCATGCGGCCTTGGGCGATGAGGCGTTCGGCGCGTTCGCGGTTGATGCGGCTCCAGTGGCTGCGGGGGTTGCGGGGGCTGAAGCGCTGGTAGCGGCTGTGGTGGTCGCGGCGGACGGAGGTGCTGTCGATCCAGCCGTAGCAGAGGGCTTCTTCGACGGCCTGGTCCTGGCGCAGGGTGGGGGTGCCGCTGTCCTGGCGGTGCAGGACGAGCTGGACTTCGGTGGCGGTGGTGCAGTGGCGGGCGAGCCAGTCGCGCCATTCGGCGGGGTCGGCGGTGTCGAGCACGGTGGTCACTGCTTCTCCCCCAGGATGTCGAGGTAGTGCTGGTTGTACATGATGCCGAGGACGTTGCCGAAGGGGTCGGTGACCGCGGCGGTGATGAAGCCGGGGCCGTGTTCGGTGATGGGTTCGTATTCGGTGGCGCCGAGGTCGAGCAGGTGGGTGAAGGCGGCTTCGATGTCGTCGACGTGCCAGTTGGCGATGGCGCCGCCGGGTTCGGACTGGCCGCGGTGTGGGGCGTAGGCGGCGTTGACGATGCCGAATTCGTGCTGGTAGTCGCCGATGCGGAACTCGATGTAGCCGGGCATGCGGTTGAAGTAGGGCTCGATGCCGAAGAGTTCGGTGTACCAGGTTTTGGCGGCTTCGAGGTCGGCGGCGTAGAAGGTGGTCTGGGCGAGTCCGCGGAGCATTTGGGGGTCCTTTCCGTTGGTGTTGGGGAGGAGTCTTCCGGGTAAAGTGCTCATCTTGTGCGCACTTTGTTTGCCAGACTTGGGGCATGCGTGCGGATCGGCTGGTGGCCACGTTGTTGCTGATGCAGTCGCGGGGGCGGGTGACCGCGGCGGAGGTGGCTGGTGAGCTGGAGGTGTCGGTGGCCACGGCGCGGCGGGACCTGGAGGCGTTGTCGGCGGCGGGGGTGCCGGTGTACCCGCAGCCGGGGCGGGGTGGGGGGTGGTCGCTGGTGGGTGGGGCGCGGACGGATCTGAGCGGGTTGACCTCGGTGGAGGCGCGGGCGTTGTTCCTGCTGGCCGGTCCGGGGGCGGCGGTGTCGGCGGAGGCGCGGTCGGCGTTGCGGAAGCTGGTGCGGGCGTTGCCGGACACGTTCCGGGCGGAGGCGGAGGTGGCGGCGAGTGCGGTGGTGGTGGATTCGTCGCGGTGGGGTGAGGGTGAGCGGGAGCGGCCGGAGCTGGTGGGGTTGCTGCAGGAGGCGACGGTGCGGCGGCGCAAGGTGCGGTTGGTCTACACCGGGCGGGATCGTGAGCGGCGGACGCGGCTGGTGGAGCCGTGGGGGTTGGTGGACAAGGACGATCTCTGGTACCTGATCGCCGGGACCGAGGGTGGGCAGCGGACGTTCCGGCTGGATCGGATCGCCGAGGCGGTGGTGACCGAGGAGCCGGCGGCGCGGCCGGCGGGGTTCGAGCTGGCGCGGGCGTGGCGGCGGGTGGTCGAGGAGGTGGAGCGCCGCCGGGGTTTGGTGTCGGCGACGGTGTTGATCGAGGAGCGGTTCGTGCCGGTCCTGCGGTCGCATTTCGGGCGGCACTGCGAGGTGGTGGGGGTGGCGGTGGATGGGCGGGCGCGGGTGCGGCTGGCCGCGCCGGCTCCGGTGATGATCGCCCAGCAGCTGGCCGGGTGGGGGGCGCAGGTGGAGGTGGTGGAGTCGGAGCCGGTGCGGGCCGAGCTGGCTCGGATCGGGGTGGAGTTGACGCGTCGCTACGGTGCGCCGGGCGGTGCTTAGGTGGTGAGGATCTTGCGGGTGAGGGCGGCCGCGGTGGCGGGGTGTTCGTCGAAGCCGCCGTGGCCGCCGGGGTAGAACGCCGGTTGGACGCCGAGTGCTTCGGCGACGGCGAGGGCGGCTTGGTGGGCGGTTTGGCCGTGGGAGTCTTCGCCGACGGCGATGGTGATGCGGGTGGGCAGGGCGCGCAGGGCGGTGTAGTCGGGGCGGTAGTCGCCGAGGGCGTGCATCAGGTGCTGGAAGAAGAAGTCGAGGTTGGGTTTCATCCTGGCCATTTGCTCGCGTTGTTCGGGGGTGGGTTCGGCCTGCTGGTCGCCACCGTCACCACTGTCACCGCCGAGGCCGGCGCCCGCGGCGAACACGCCGACGGCGGCGAAGGCGCCGCCGGTGCGGTAGGCCTCGTCGATGGCGGCGGTGCGGCGGGCTTCGTCCTCCTGGTCGGGCAGCAGCGAGGTGATCGGGGGTTCGTGCAGGATCGCCGCGCGGATCCGGCCGGGGTGGCGGCGCAGGAGTTCGAGTGCGGTGATGCCGCCGCCGCTGCTGGCGAAGACGTGGCCGGGTTCGGTGGACACGGCGGTGAGCAGGCGGTGGGCGTCGTCGGCGTGCTGGCCGATGAGGTCCTCCCCCGGTGCTCCGTCGATGGCGCTGCGGGAGAGGCCGCGGGGGTCGTAGGTGATCACCGTGTGGCTGGTGGCCAGTTCGGGGGCGAAGCGGGCGAACGAGCCGGCGTCGGCGGGGCCGCCGGGGATGCAGAGCAGGGCGGGGCCGCTGCCGTGCACGTCGTAGTGCAGGGTGGCGCCGGGGACGTCGAGGGTGCGGGACATGGGTTGCCTTTCTGGCTGTGGCTGTCGCCTGCTCGACGTACGGTAGGCGCCCGTACCGACAGAAACCGGGCGGGAAGCGGAGGAGGAGGGACGCGGTGAAGTACCTGTTGCTGATCGGTGGCGAGGACACCGGGGAGGAATCGGTCGAGGTGTGCGGGCGTGCGGAGGTGCAGGCGTGGGTCGAGGAGATGACCCGGCGCGGGGTGCTGCTCGACGGGGAGTTGCTGCACCCGGCGGAGGACGCGACGACGTTGCGGGTGCGTGGTGGTGAGGTGTTGCTGGCCGACGGGCCGTTCGCGGAGACGAAGGAGCAGGTCGGCGGGTACAGCTTGATCGAGTGCGCGGATCTGGACGAGGCGGTCGGGGTGGCGGCGGCGCATCCGGTGGCGCGGTTCGGGGTGATCGAGGTGCGCCCGGTGGTCGATCCGGCGGAGCTGCCGCCGGAGGCGCGGTGAGCGCTGGGGTCCGCGAGGCGGTCGCGGCGGCGTTCCGGCAGGAGTGGGGTCAGGTGGTGGCCACGCTGATCCGGGTGACCGGTGACTGGGAGCTGGCCGAGGAGTGCGCGCAGGAGGCGTTTTCCGCGGCGTTGCGGCGCTGGCCGCGGGACGGGGTCCCGCGGCGACCGGGGGCTTGGCTGACCACGACGGCGCGGAACCGGGCGATCGACGTGCTGCGGCGGGAGGCGGTCGGGGCGGCGAAGTTGCGGGAGCTGGCGGCGATGGGCACGCCGCCGCCGGAGGAGGAGGTGCCCGACGAGGGCGGGGTGGCCGACGACCGGTTGCGGTTGATCTTCACCTGCTGTCATCCGGCGCTGGCGTTCGAGGCGCGGGTGGCGTTGACGTTGCGGACGCTGGCGGGGTTGAGCACGGCGGAGATCGGGCGGGCGTTCCTGGTGCCGGAGGCGACGATGTCGCAGCGGCTGGTGCGGGCGAAGCGGAAGATCCGCAATGCCGGGATCCCCTACCGGGTGCCGCCGCCGCACCTGCTGCCGGAGCGGGTGAACGCCGTGCTGGGGGTGTTGTACCTGTTGTTCAACGAGGGGTATTCGGCGTCGGCGGGGGCCGAGTTGGTGCGGCGGAACCTGAGTGCGGAGGCGATCCGGCTGGCGCGGGTGCTGGTGGGGTTGATGCCGGACGAGCCGGAGGCGCTGGGGTTGCTGGCGTTGTTGCTGCTGCACGACGCGCGGCGGGAGGCGCGGGTGGATGCCGCCGGTGAGCTGGTGTTGCTGGAGGAGCAGGACCGGTCGCGGTGGGACGGGGCCGGGATCGAGGAGGGCACGCGGTTGCTGGAGTCGGCGTTGCGGCGGCGGCGTCCGGGGCCGTACCAGTTGCAGGCGGCGATCGCGGCGTGCCACGCGACGGCGGTGCGGGCGGAGGACACCGACTGGGCGCAGATCGCGGCGTTGTACGAGCGGCTGGCGCGGGTGGTGGATTCGCCGGTGGTGCGGTTGAACCAGGCGGTGGCGGTGGGCATGGCGGAGGGGCCGGAGGCGGGGTTGCTGCTGGTGGACGAGCTGGCCGGGGTGTTGCCCGGTTATCACCTGCTGCCGGCGGCCAGGGCCGATCTGCTGCGGCGGCTGGGGCGGGTGGCGGAGGCGGCGGTGGCTTACCGGCAGGCGCTGGAGCTGGCGCCGACCGGGGTGGAGCGGCGGTTCCTGGAGAAGCGGCTGGCGGAGGTGTCGGTCCGGGCGTAGTGCGTTCGTCGGTGGGCTGGAAGACCGGGCGGGCCGGGTGGTCGAGGAGGGCCGATGGCGACTTTTGTGCTGATCCACGGTGGTGGTGGCAGCGGGTGGGAGTTCCACTTGCTGGCGCCGGAGTTGCGGGCGCTCGGGCACGAGGTGGTGGCGCCGGACCTGCCGATCGAGGATCCGGCCTGCGGGCTGGTCGAGTTCGCCGACGCGGTGGTGTCCGCGGTGGGTGCGCGTGAGGACCTGGTGGTGCTGGGGCACTCCTACGGCGGGCTGGTCGCTCCCCTGGTCTGCGATCGGCTGCCGGTGCGGTTGCTGGTGCTGCTGGCCGGGATGATCCCGCGGCCGGGTGAGCCGCCGTCGCGGTGGTGGGCCAACACCGGGCATGAGTCCGCTGTGGACGTGGAGGTGGATCCGGTCGGGGCGTTCCTGCACGACGTGCCGCGTGAGCTGGCCGAGCTGGCGCTGGCGAAGGGGCGGGCGCCGGCGGGTGGTGAGTGGGAGCAGCCGTGGCCGCTGGCGGCGTGGCCGGTCGTCCCGACCCGGTTGCTGGTGTGCCGGGACGACCGGTTCTTCCCGCTGGGGTTCATGCGGCGGGTGGCGCGGGAGCGGCTCGGGATCGAGCCGGAGGTGATCGAGGGCAGCCACGGGGTGGCGTTGTCGCGGCCGGGGGAACTGGCCGCGCGGTTGCACGCGCTAGCGGCCGAAGAGCGCTCCGCTGAGCAGTGCTCCGGCCAGCACCAGCCCGGCGGCCACGGCGGCGGCGAGGGCGTGGCCGTGGACCTGGGTGGCGGTGGTCGCGGCTCCGGCGGTGGCGATGCCGTTGAGCACGGCGATGCCGATCGAGCCGCCGAGTTGCTGGGCGGTGCTGACCAGCGCGGAGGCGGTGCCGGTGTCGCGGGGGCCGGCGCCGGTCAGGGCGGCGCTGATGCTGGGTGAGACGACCAGTCCGGTGCCGAGGCCGAAGACGAGCTGGGCGGGCAGGATCCCGCCGGTGTAGGTGCTTTCGGGGGTGAGCCCGGTGAGCAGGGCGAGCCCGCCGGCGGTGAGCAGCATGCCGGGTACGACCAGCAGGCGGGGGCTGAGTTTGGCCATCAGCCTGCCGGAGAGCTGGGAGGCGGCGAGCATGGTGGCCGCGGTGCCGGGCAGGATGGCCAGCCCGGTGCGCAGCGGGTCGAAGCCGAGCACCTCCTGCAGTTGGTAGGTCAGCACGAGCATGGTGCCGAACATCGCCGCCATGGTGGTGGCGATCGCGGTGAGCGCGCCGAGGCGGCGGCGGTCGGTGAGCAGGCGGGGTGGCAGCAGCGGGTGGGTGGTGCGGCGCTGGCGCAGGGCGAAGGCGCCGAGCAGCGGGGCGGCGGGGACGAGCCAGAGCAGGGGGCCGGTGGTGGCCTGGACGAGCGCGGCGGCGCCGGGGACGCCGAGCAGCACGCTGAGCGGGTCCAGGTGCAGCGGGTGGCGCGGGGTTTCGGGTAGCAGGGCGGGGGTGAGCGCGGCGGTCACCACGGCGATGGGCACGTTGACGTAGAGGCACCAGCGCCAGTCGAGGGTGGTGGTGAGCAGGCCGCCGGCGAGCAGGCCCGCGGCTCCCCCGGCGCCGACGACCGCGCTGAACCGGCCGAAGGCGCGGCCGCGTTCGACCGGGTCGGTGAACAACGCGGTGAGCAGGGCCATCGCGGTGGGGGCGAGCAGGGCGGCGAAGGCGCCTTGGGCGGCGCGGGCGCCGATGAGCAGGCCGCCGTTGACCGCCGCTCCCCCGGCGGCTGAGGCCAGGCCGAAGCCGAGCACGCCGATCAGCAGGGCGCGGCGGCGGCCGACGGCGTCGGACAGGCGCCCGGCGGGCAGCAGCAGGGCGCCGAAGGCGAGCAGGTAGGCGGTGACGACCCAGTGCCGGTCGGTGTCGGAGATGCCGAGGTCGTGCTGGGCGGTGGGCAGGGCGACCTGCACGATCGTGGTGTCGAGCAGCACCATCAGCTGGGCGGTGCAGAGCAGGGCGAAGCCCGGCCAGCGGCGGGCGGTGCGGGTGGTCGTGGTGGTCATGGCGGCAGCCTGGCAGACCAAAGTTAACTCGGTCAAGTTTTGAACCAGGACAACCGGGAGTTAGCATGCCGCCATGAGCCTTCGGGAGCGGAAGAAGCTGCGCACACGGCAGGCGATCTCGGACGCGGCGATCTCGCTGTTCCTCGACGCCGGCTTCGACCGGGTTTCCGTGGCCGAGGTGGCCGCGGCCGCCGAGGTGTCCAAGCCGACCCTGTTCAAGTACTTCCCCGCCAAGGAGGACCTGGTCATCGACCGGCTGGCCGACCACCGCGAGGAAGCCGCCGCGGTGGTGCGCGCCGCGGCCGGGCAGCCGCCGCTGGCCGCCCTGCACGCGCACTTCCTGGCCGGGCTGGAGCGGCGCGACCCGATCACCGGGCTGTGCGACGAGCCCGAGGTGCTCGCGCTCAACCGGCTGATCTACGACACCCCGGCGCTGGTCGCGGGCATGTCCCGGTTCCACGACCACGCCGTGGAGGCGCTCACCACCGCGTTGCGCGAGGTGACCGGGCGCAGCGGCCTGGTGCCGCGCCTGGCCGCCGGGCAGATCGTCACCGTGCAGCGCCTGCTCGCGCTGGAGAACCACCGCCGCATCACCGCCGGCGAGGCGGCCGCGCAGCGCTACCTCGCAGCGGCCGCCGAAGCCGACCAGGCGTTCGGCCTGCTGCGCTCGGGCCTGGACGGCTTGTGAGGCGGACCTCCCGGTCGCGAACTCGTCGAAGGACCGGCTGCGCCGACGCCTTCAGCGCCGCTGTCAAGCGCGGCTGCGGGGTGCGGGCACCGGGTAGTCCGGGAGCGTGATGTTCCTGGCCGCCTTCGTGGTCATCCGGTCGAAGATCCCGGCCAGCCGCCGCCACGCCAGCGCCTTGTACACCTGGTTGCGGTGCCAGATCCGCAACCTCGTCGGCGGGGCGAGGAACGGGCCCGCGCCCTCGGCCAGCTTCTGGCAGCCCGCGGCGTAGTCCCGCATCCGCTCCTCGTAGCGCGGGAACGCCACCCGGTGGTCCCCGCCCGCCATGGCCAGCTCCCCCGCCAGCACGTAGGCCCCGACGATCGCGGTGCCCGTGCCCAGCCCGCCCAGCGTGGCCCCGTACCCGGCGTCGCCGACCAGGGCGACCCGGCCGCGCTGGAAGTGCGGCATGCGCACCTGGCTGATCGAATCGAAGTACAGCTCCGGCGCCGCCCACATCGCCTCCAGCAGCCGCGGCACCTCCCAGCCCGCCCCCGCGCAGCGGTCGGCGACCAGCTGCTTCTGCGCGGCCAGGTCGTGCCGGTCGTAGTCCAGCGGCGCCGAGGGGAACACGAACCCGCCGTCGGTCTTGCCGCCCGCGCTGCCCAGGTTCACCCCGAGCCCCGGTTCGTTGTAGAGCACCCCGCTGTGGTCCAGGCCGAGGAAGTTGGGCACCTCGAACGCGGCGACGTAGTGGCCGAGGAACCGGATGAACCGCGACTCCGGGCCGAAGGCCAGCGCCCGGACGTTGGAGTGCAGCCCGTCCGCGCCCAGCACCAGGTCGAACGTGCGCGGCTCGCCGTGCTCGAAGCACACCCGCACCCCGTCGGCGCCCTCGGTCATCGACGCGATCGAATCGCCGAACAGGTATTCGGTGTGGTCCCTGGTGCGGTCGTGGAGCAGGCGGCTGAGCTCGTCGCGCTCGATCTCGACCTCGCCGCTCATGAACGCCGAGGGCAGCTTCGCCACCTGCCTGCCCCGCGCGTCGACGACCACCTGGTCACCCATGCCGGTCTGCCGCCGCCGCACCTCCTCGAGCACCCCCATCTCCCGCAGCACCCGCAGGTGCACGTCCCCGCGGAAGTCCACGGCGAACCCGCCCCCGCGCAGTCCGGGTGCCCGCTCGACCACGGTCGGGGTGAAGCCGTAGCGGTGCAGCCAGTGGGCCAGTGCGGGACCGGCGACGCTGGCGCCGGAAATCAGGATCTTCTTCGTCATGGCCGTGAGCCTGGGCCGCGGCGCTGACCGAATGCGCACCACCGGCTGTCAGTGCGGTCAGCAGGCGGTCAGCCGGTGGTGCGCCAGTACTGCCGCTTCTTCTCCTCGCGGACGAACACCCCGGCCTTGACTAGTTCCCGGCGCAGCTCCCGCACCTCCTCGCCCTGGTCCTCGGCCAGCGCCTGCTGGCGCGCCCGCAGCAGCGCGTTGGCCCGGCCGGACAGCTCGGGGGTGCCCTCGACCCAGAGCCGGTAGTCCTCCCGGAACGGGTCGCCCTCGGCGTGCCAGGGATAACCGTGTTCCTCGAACGCCGCCCGGACCCGCCGCTTGCCCAGGTCCGAGGCTTCTCTGGCCAGTTCGTCACCGGCGGTGCCCAGCAGCACCACCTTGTTGCCGTCGTGGAACACCGCCCCGACCCCGGCCCGGTCGAACCGCTGGCTCTTCCCGCCCCGGCTCAGCATCACCTGCTCCGCCCCGACCTCGATGCGGAGCAGGTCCAGCTCGCCCAGCAGCGCCAGCACCAGCCCGGCCACCGCGCCCAGGCCCAGCGCGCCGAGCGTGGCGGCGGGCTCGGGAATCGAGTCGACCAGCCGGAACGGGCCCTGGAACGGGAACCAGGCCAGCGTGGTGACCCAGCTCGCGGCCCGCTGCAGGCCCCACAGCAGCGCCGCGCCCAGCAGCGGGCAGGCCAGCCAGCCCAGCACCCGCCAGCCGGGAGCGAGCGCGACGACGGTCGAGGAGGAGGTGCGCGTCATGTCGGCGAATAATAGACCGCGTACTCGGTTTATCAATGAGCGGGCTGGACCAGTTCGCGGGCCTGGCGCAGCCACCCGGTGAACAGCTCCCCGTCGATGTCCTCCGAGGCACGCAGCTTGACCCCGGCCATCTCCCGCGCCCCGGGCTGCAGGCGCCCGGCGGGGTCGGCCAGCGCCTGCCCCTGCCAGAAACCGAAGGTGACGTATCCGCCGTGGGCCTTGACCAGGCACACCGGCGACTTGCCCGGCGCCGGTCCCAGGCTCCAGACCGGGTGCCCGTGCCAGAGCGCACCCGCGCCCGGCAGTTCGGCTTCGATCAGCGGCAGCAGCTCGCCGAGCAGGTCCCGCTGCGCTTCGGGCAGTGCGCCGAGGTAGTCCTCGACGGTGGTGAACTTGGGCATGATCGGTGTCCTTTCCGTGCAGGAGGGGGTCAGCGGTACAGGGCGGCGACGCGGGAGAGCCACACCATCGCGGCGATCCAGCCGGCGGCCAGGGTCAGCGAACCGGCGGTGCCGCCGCTCATCGCCCACAGGTCCCCGGCCAGCAACGCGGTCCCGGCCGCGTAGGAGGCCACCGCGCGGCGGCGCTGCCCGGCCCGGCCGAACTGCCTGCCCAGCACGTAGCAGGCGGCGATGCCGGTGCCGAAGCTGACCGTGCCCGCCACCATGTGCCCCAGGCTCGCCCCGCCGAACGGGTTCGCCGGGTCCATGACCAGCACCCCCGCCGCGACCATGCCGGCGCCGCTGACCGCGAGCAGCCGCGCCGCCCAGCGCCCGGGCAGCACCCGGCTCAGCCCGGCCGCCCCCAGCACCGAGAGCAGGCCGCCGACGAGGAAGTTCAGGATCTGCACCCAGCCCAGCGAGCCGACGCTGAGCATGCTCAGCGGCTGCACGGTCAGGTCGAAGCCCTCCCGGGTGGCGGCCTGCAGCAGCGAGACCGAAGCCCACAGCGGACCGGCGACCACCGCGCAGGTCAGCAGGGAACGGGTGGAGAGCGCGGGGCGGGAAGCGGTGAGGGTCATCGTGGTGCCTTTCGTCGAAATCTTCTCCGGACACCACCACGTCGTGCCCGCGATGTGACAGGGAACGGCTACATTCCCTGTCACATCGCCCGCCCGACGTGTCAGCGAAGGCCCCGAAACCCCGAGGAGAAGACGATGCGCTTTCTGATGATGTCCACCCCGACCGGCGAGACCACCAACCCCAACCTCGAGGCCGAGATGGGTGCCTGGATCGAGGAACTGACCGCCTCCGGGGTGCTGCTGGCCACCGGCGGCATGGCCCTGGCCGGCATCGAGGTCGCCGAAAGCGGCGGTGAGGTCACCGTCACCGACGGCCCCTACGCCGAGGCCAAGGAAGAGGTCGGCGGCTTCGCGCTGGTCGAGGTCCGCAGCGAGGAGGAGGTCGTGGAGCTCGCCCGCCGCTTCGTCAAGATGGTCGGCAACAGCCGCAGCGTGATCCAGCGGGTCTACAGCTGAGCTGCGGATGGACGCCCACCGCTCGATCGACGCGGTCTGGAAGCTGGAGTCGGCCCGGCTGGTCGCCGGGCTGACCCGGCTCGTCCACGACGTCGGCCTCGCCGAGGAAATGGCGCAGGACGCGCTCGTGGCCGCGCTGGAGCAGTGGCCCGAGTCCGGGGTGCCGGACAACCCCGGCGCCTGGCTGATGACCGTGGCCAAGCGGCGGGCGATCGACCACCTGCGGCGGTCCCAGCGGCTCGAAGGGCTCGACGAGGCAGCCGAGCCCGCCGTCGCCGAAGCCCCCGCCGAACCCGAGCCGGACGACGTGCTCCGGCTGATGTTCCTCTCCTGCCACCCCGTGCTGCCCGCCCCGGCCAGGGTGGCGCTGACCCTGCGCCTGCTCGGCGGGCTCACCAACGCCGAGATCGCCAGGGCGTTCCTGCTCAGCGAAGCCAAGATCGCCCAGCGCGTGGCCACCGCCAAGCGCACGCTGGCCGAGGAACGCGTGCCCTTCGAACTGCCCGCCCGCGCCGAACTGGCCGGGCGGCTGTCCTCCGTGCTCGAAGTGGTCTACCTGATCTTCAACGAGGGCTACTCGGCCACCTCCGGCGACGACCTGATGCGCCCCGGCCTCACCCTGGAGGCCCTGCGGCTGGGGCGGCTGCTGGCCAAGCTCGCCCCGGACGAGGCCGAGGTGCACGCCCTGGTCGCGCTGATGGAGATCCAGGCCTCCCGCTCGGCCGCGCGCACCGGCCCCTCCGGCGAACCCATCCCGCTGCACGAGCAGAACCGCGGCCGCTGGGACCGCCTGCTCATCCGCCGCGGCTTCACCGCCATGCTCAAGGCCCGCGAAGCCGGCGGCAAACCCGGCCCGTACCTGCTGCAGGCCGCGATCGCGGTGTGCCACGCCCAGGCCCGCACCGCCGAGGACACCGACTGGGCCCAGATCGCCACCCTCTACGACGCACTGATCCGGCTGCTGCCCACCCCGATCGTCGGGCTCAACCGCGCGGTCGCCTACGGCCGGGCACACGGCCCCGCCGCCGGACTGGCCATGACCGACGCGCTGCTGGCCGATCCCGCGCTGCAGGACTACCACCTGCTGCCCGGCGTCCGCGGTGACCTGCTGGCCGCACTGGAGCGCAACGACGAAGCCCGCCTGGAGTTCCAGCGCGCCGCCGCGCTGACCCGCAACGCCGCCGAGCGCGCCTTCCTGCTGCGCCGCGCCGGCGCCCTGCCCGCCGACGGCACCCCGGTGCGCACCCTCGCCGACGCCGCCGCGGAGTTCCTCGCCACCCTCGACGCCCAGACCGCGCGCTCCTACGGCCAGACCCTGCGGCGCCTGCGCGCCACCCTCGGCGACCAGCTCCCCCTCGCCTCGCTGACCGCCGACCAGGTCACCCGCGTGTGCACCACCGCCTGGGGCCAGGCCGCGGGCGCCACCTGGAACCGGCACCGCGCCGCCGTGCGCTCGTTCGCCACCTGGACCGGGATGGACGACCTCGGCGCCGGACTCGCCCGCCGCGCCGAAACCCGCCCGCGCACCCCGCCGATCGAACCGGGCACCCTCGACGCGCTGTGCTCCGGCGAGCACGCGCTGCGGGAACGGACCCTGTGGCGGCTGCTGCACGAATCCGGGGCCGGCGTGCGGACCGTGCTCTCGCTCAACGTCGAAGACCTCGACCTCGACGACCGCCGCGCCAAGGCGGGGCGCACCTGGGTCACCTGGCGCTCGGGCACCGCCCGCCTGCTGCCGGGCCTGCTCGACGGGCGCACCCGCGGCCCGCTGTTCCTCGCCGGCCGCCGCCCCGGCCCCGCCCGCACCCCCGCGGCGGCCGACCTCTGCCCCGAGACCGGCCGCCGCAGGCTGTCCTACGAACGCGCCGAATACCTGTTCAAGCAGGCCACCCGCGCCCTGGACCCGGCAGGCCACGGCTTCACCCTGCGCCGGCTCAAACCACGCTAACCCATCGGGAAGCGCAGGGGCTGCTCAAGGATCAGCGTGTCCCGCGCGTCGTACAGGGCGACCGTCACCTCCTCCCGGGGCATGCTCAGCTCCGGATCCACGGCGAAGTCCTCGGGGAGCACGGTGAGGAACGTGCCATTCGCGACCACGGGTTTCAGCGGTGCCTTGCCACCACCCCGCCGCACCTCCATCCGCGTGGTCTCCGGCGGCACAAAACCCCCGGCGACCGGCCGGCCGCCGTCCGGCTCGGACCAGTTGATCCCGTTGGCGAACCCGCTCAAGCTGCGCAGCGGGCCGGACCCGGTGCGCAGCGGTTCCTCCGCGTGGTAGTGCCGCAAGCCGTCACGTTCGGTTATCTCGCAGAAGACCATGCGTTCGCCGTAAGTCCCGGTCAGCACCGTGGCCGGGCCTTCGGCCAGCGACGCCTTCGGCTGGAAACTGCCTGGGTCGAGGATGACCGCGCCCGACTCGGCCAGGCAGGTACCGAGCAGGCGACCGCGTTCACTGGTCCGGTCGACGCCGGAGGTGGGCCGGTCGACCACGCTCAGCGCGGGCGGCGGTGCGACCAGGGGCGCACCCTTCGTGGTGAACACCGCCTTCACCGGACTCGGCGCGTTCCGCCACAGGAACAGGCCGTCGACCGAGGGCACCTCGGTGTTGATGCCGGACGGACCGCCCGGCCGGGGCGGGAAACTCGCGCTGAGTGGCACCGAACCCTCGCCGATCCCGGCGAGGATCCCGTTCGGGCTCGCCAGCAGCGCCGCGGTCGAGGTCCCCGGCGCGTGGGCAGGGAGCGCGTTCGGGTCTGACACGGTCACCGTGGTCTCCGTGGTGTCGCAGACCACCGGCTTGCCCTCGGCCCGGGCCAGCACCGTCACCTGGTACGGCGCCAGCTCGGGCCGTGGCCTGGTGTTGGCCACCGGCCGCCACTGCTGCCGATCCGGGAACGCCCCGTCCTTGCCCGCGGTGCGCAGCGCCGCCCAACACCGGTCGAGCGCCTCCGCCGCCAGCTGCGGATCCAGGCTCAACCCCGGTGGCAACGCGGCCACCGACACCGGTGGCGGTTCCCCGGAGTCGGCCGTCAGCACGACGGCGCCACCGGCCAGCACCGCCACCGCGGCCGCGGCCACCGCCGGGCCCCGCCACGAACGCCGCCGCGGCCCGTCCATGCCCGCCTGCAGTTTCAGCCGGATCCCGTCACGCACCGCGTCGGGCAGCTCCCGCCGCGGCGGCAGGTCGAACTCGGTCGTCATTTCCCCTCCAGATCACGGCGCAGGCGGGCCCGAGCCCGCGACAGGTGAGCCCGCACCGAGGATTCGGCCAGGCCGAGCAGTTCGGCGGCGTCGGCGGGCGGCAGTTCACCGAGCAGGCACAGCTCCACCACGCGCCGCTGCGCCTTGGGCAGGCCGGCCACCGCCGCGGCCAGCTCCCGCAACCGGTCACCGGCGGTGACCCGCTCCACCACGGCATCGGCGTGGTCGGCCACCTGCGGCGGCGGCTCGGCCCGGCGCACCAGCCGCAGCCGGCGCGCCGAACTCCGGTGCTCGGTGCGCGCCAGGTTCCCGGCCACCGCGTACAGCCACGGCAACGCCGACTCGTGCACCAGCCGGACCTCCGCCCGCCGGCGCCAGGCGGTCAGGAAGGTCGCCGAAGCCAGGTCCTCGGCCACCGACCACGAGCCGGTCAGCCGGTAGGCGTGGTTCCACACCGCCTGCACGTGTCGGTCGAACAGGCGGCCGAAGGCATCGGCATCACCCGAGGCCGCGCGCTCCCACAGTTCGGTGTCGGGTTCGGCAGGAGGTGGCACCTTCACCCGTTTCGCTCTCACGGTCATCACACCGGTAGGTGACCGGCAACGCGGTGTCCGCTGCAGCCGGGTTTCAGCGGCGGCCACCGGCGGCGTCGTAGGCCGCCCGGGACCGCTCGACCTCGGGCAGGTGCACCGACCACTGCGCCAGCGCCGCGAACAACGGCGCCAGGCTGCGGCCCAGCTCGCTGATCTCGTACTCCACCCGCGGCGGGACCTCGCGGTGGTAGGTGCGCACCACCAGCCCGTCCCGCTCGAGCTGCCGCAGCCGCTGGGTCAGCACCTTCGGCGTGATCGTGGCGATCCGGCGCTCCAGCTCCACGAACCGCTGGCGCCCGTACTCGTGCAGCGCCCACAGGATCGGCGTGGTCCACCGGCTGAACACCACGTCCACCACCGGCGCGATCGGGCACGCCAGCTCCGGGGATGTGCTCTCGATCACGCGAACCGCCTCTCGCCGATACTTTCCTCTAGGTACCTACTATATCCGCGCCAGTAGCGTGCTCCGCAGTCCACAACAGACACCAGGAGCGAACATGATCGTGGTCACCGGAGCGACCGGCAACGTGGGGCAGCCACTGGTCCGGGCACTGAGCGGAGCGGACGCGCGGGTGACCGCGGTGTCCCGCCGCGGAACGGCGCCGGGCGTGCGCCACCACCACGCCGACCTGACCCGCCCGGACACCCTGCGGCCCGCCCTCGACGGCGCCTCGGCGCTGTTCCTGCTCACCCCCGGCCACTTCGACGCCACCGGGGTCGTCGAAACGGCCGTCACCGCCGGGATCCGCCGCATCGTGGTGCTGTCCTCGCTCGGGGTGGCCACCGGCAGGCACCCCGCCACCACCGAGCACGCCGTCACCACGCTGAGTCCGGAATGGACGGTGCTGTGCCCCGGCGGCTTCCACCGCAACACCCTGACCCGGCCGGGGCACCACGGCCGCACCCACACCCTGACCGGCCCGGCTCCGCTCACCCCGCGCGCGCGGGTCGCGGCCCTGGCCGCCGCGCTCGGGCAGCCGGTGCGCTTCGAGGAACTGACCCGCGCCCAAGCCAAGGCGGCGATGGTGCGGTTCATGCCCGAGCCGGTCGTCGAGTCCACCCTGGACCTCCTCGGTGCGCCGCTGCCCGCCGAACGCGGAGTCAGCCCGGACGCCGAGCGCGTGCTGGGCCGCCCGCCCCGGGATTTCGCCGCCTGGGCCGCCCGCAACGCCGCCGCGTTCCAGTGATGGCCGTGCAGCGCGTGCTCGACTCGACCATGGCCCACCGCGAGCTCGGCGACGGCGCCCCGATCGTGTTCCTGCACGGCAACCCCACCTCCTCGTACCTGTGGCGCCACGTGCTGCCCGCGGTCGGCCCCGGCCGGCGGCTGGCCCCGGACCTGATCGGCATGGGCGAATCCGGCAAACCCCCGATCGGCTACACCTTCGCCGACCACGCCCGCTACCTCGACGCCTGGTTCGACGCGCTCGGCCTGGACCAGGTGGTGCTCGTCGGCCACGACTGGGGCGGTGCGCTGGCCTTCGACCACGCCGCGCGCCACCCCGGGCGGGTGCGCGGCATCGCCGTCACCGAAACCATCGTCAAACCGATGACCTGGGCCGAATTCCCCGAAGCCGGGCGCGAGCTGTTCCGGGCGCTGAAAACCCCGGGCGTGGGCGAGGAGCTGATGCTCGACCGCGCGGTGTTCCTCGACGGCCTGCCCCCGGCCTACCGGAAGCCCTACCCGACGCGGGAGAGCCGCCTGCCGCTGCTGCGCTGGGCCCGCATGATGCCGCTGGACGGCGATCCCGCCGACGTGGCCGGCCGCGTCGAGCACCACGTCGACTGGCTCGCCACCAGCCCCGAGGTGCCGAAACTGCTGATCACCTTCCGCCCCGGTTTCGGCACCATGCTCACCGCAGACCTCATCGACTGGTGCACCACCCACATCACCGGCCTCGACCTCGCCGCCCACGACCTCGTCGCCGGCCACCACACCCCGGAAGACCAGCCCGAGGCGGTCACCGCCGCCCTCACCGGCTGGCTGGACCGGCACCACCTCAGGTGAGCTCGGCGTGACACCGAGCGCGCGGGCCGGCTCCATCGTGGTCGCCGGAACCAGCAAGGCGCTCAGCAGCCGCGTGGTCGCGCTGCTGCTCGCCCTGTCTGCTCTGCGGCGTCAGGACACGTGACGCAGCCTGCGAAAGCACCACCACACCAGCGCCCCCGACAAAGCCGCGAACAACGCCGTTTCCAGCCATTGCAAGGGCCAGAACCGCGACCCCGGCTGGTAGACCAGCCGCTGGTGGTAGCCCAGCTCGGCCAGTTGCGCGAAGCACGTGTGCACCCGGTGCAGGTCCGGCGGCTGCGGGGGAGGTGGCAGGCAGCCCCGCACCGCCTCGGGCAGGGGGCGGGCGGGGGTCCCCTGCGCGTCCACGGTTTCATCGGTGAGCACCCACGCACCCGCGGGCCTGCTCACCTGCAACGTGACGGGCACATCCCCCGACGGGCCCTCCTCGGACTGCACGCCTTCGATGGTCTGCGCGGTCAGCACCACCGACTGCTCCGTGGCGGGCAGCAGGTGCGGGCGCACCAGCAACGGCACAGCCAGCTGCACGGCGGCGAACACCACCAGCGTCACCGCCATCGCGGTCACCGTCCGCCGCAGCAGCAAACCCGCCGCGACGCCCAGCACCACCGCGAACACCGCGTAACCGGCCGGGGCGACCCCGCGTGCGGCGAAGATCGCCACCGCCACCCGCGGCTCGAACTCGGCGTCGGGGTCCACCGCCGCCGCCTCGTCCAAGGGAGCCGCCCACCAGCTCACCACCGCGCTCAGCAACCCCGCGGCGGCCACCGCGGCCGGCACCACCACCGCCAGCTTGACCGCCAGCCAGCGCCCCCGGCTCACGCTCTGGTTCCACACCAGGTGGTGCGTGCCCGCCTCCAGCTCCCGCGTGATCAGCGGAACACCCCAGAACACCCCCAGCAGCGCGGGCAGCGCGTACACCGCGACCTGCCCGCCCCGGTACAGCAGCTCCGCCTCCACCCGCCCGGCCACCACCAGCACCGCCACCGGTACCACCAGCACGCCGAGCACCGACAGCAGCGGCAGGCGGAACTGCCGCCACGCCAGCCAGGTCACCGCACCACCGCCAGCGACGGCGGCGCGGCGGCCGACTCCGCCAGGTACGCCAGCACCAGGTCCTCCAGGCTCAGCCGCCCGACCGTCCACACCGGATCCAGGATCGGCGCCGCGGTGCGCACCAGCACGGTGGACTGGCGCTCGGTGTGGCTGGCCGAGACCACCCCGGGCAACCGGTCGACCGCACGGCGCGGCCCGGTCAGCCGGTGGTGGGTGGCCAGCAGCTCCTCCACCGCACCGGCCAGCCGCACCCGCGAATCCCCCAGCACCACCAGGTGGTCGCAGACCCGCTCCAGCTCGGCGACCAGGTGGGAGGACAGCACCACGCTGAGCCCGTGCTCGGCCACCGCCGCCATCAGCTCCCCCAGGAACTCCCGGCGCGCCAGTGGATCCAGCGCCGCGACCGGCTCGTCGAGCAGCAGCACCTCGGGCCGCTTCGCCACGGCCAGCGTCAACGCCAGCTGCGCCCGCTGCCCCACCGACAGCTGCCCCGCCCGCCGCGCCGGAGCCAGCCCGGTGCGCGCGACGCGCTCCCGCGCCAGCGCCGCGTCCCAGCCCGGGTTCAGCCGTTCGCCGAGGCGCAGGTGCTCCGCCACGGTCAGTGACGCGTACACCGGCGCGTTCTGCGCGACAAAACCCACCTTCGCCAGCTGCCCCGGCCCGCTGCCCGGCACCCCGCCGCACACCTCGATCGTGCCCGCCGAGGGCACCAGCGTGCCCGCGGCCAGGTTGAGCAGGGTCGACTTGCCCGCCCCGTTCGGCCCGACCAGGCCGGTCACGTGCCCGGCGGGGATGTCCAGCGTGCACCCCGACAGCGCCCACCGGCGCCGGAACCGCCGTCCCAGCCCCCTGGCCCGCAGCACGCTCACGCGATGTCCTCCCGGGCGGTGTCGTGGAAGGCCGCGGTGAACAACGCCTCGATGCTCTCGTCGTCGAGCCCGGCCCGCCGCGCCTTCACCAGCCACCGCCGCAGGTCCTGCCGCAACGGCCCCAGCGCCCCCGGCGGCGCCCCGGACAGCGTCGCCGTGACGAACGTGCCCACCCCGGGCCGCGCCGCGACCAGTCCGTCGTGCTCCAGCTCCCGATAAGCCTTGAGCACCGTGTTGGGATTGATCGCCAGCGCGGCCACCACGTCCTTGACCTTCGGCAGCTGGTCGCCCTCGGCCAGCACGCCCAGCCGCAGCGCGTGCCGGACCTGCCGCACCAGCTGCTGGTACGGCGACAACCCGGACCGGCCGTCCAGGTGGAACTCCAGCACGCTACCTCCACTTGACTAGGTAGCTAGCACTATAGTTGCTGTTTCATCCCGAATTCATCGCCCGGCGCTAACTTCCCCCGGTGAACTTCCGCCATGACGAGGGGACACCGTGAAAAAGAGAAGAATTCCCGCACTGCTGGCCGGAATCCTGCTGAGCACCGGCCTCGCCGCCGCCGCGAGCCCGGCCGCCGCCGCCGAAGCGCCGTGCGAAGGCACCTACACGATCGTGGTCGGCGGCACCGGCAGCTCCTGGAACAACGACGGCTTCACCGGCAACATCCAGCAGCACGTCGGCTATCCCACCGCCATCCCCAACGGCGCCAGCGTCCGCGCCGGGGTCGACGAGCTGAACCGGCTGCTGCGCGAGCAGCGCCACCTGTGCCCCGGCCAGCACGCCAAGGCCGTCGGCTACTCACTCGGCGCCGCGGTGGTGCACGTGTGGGTCACCGAGAACTGGCAGACCTTCGGCAACGTCAACGCCGTGCTCATCGCCGACCCCAAGCGCCAGGCCCCGCCCGGGCTCAACGGCGGCAGCGTGCCCTTCGGCGGCATCGTCGGCTACCCCCTGGCCGGTGCCGACCGCTACTTCGGCAACGTGCCGGTGAAGTCCATCTGCCACTGGGACTACGTCTGCGACGAATCCGCCGGCATCTGGACCTACCCGAACAACCACATGTACAACTACCCGCAGGACTGGAACGTCGACCACCACAACGACACCGCCCACGAGCAGTGGTTCAACGGGGCCTGGCACCCCTGGTGAACCCGAGCGGTGCCCTCGGCCCGGACCGGGCCGAGGGCACCACCGGCCTCAGCTGGTGTGCTGCCGGTTGTTCAGGTCCGGCGCGATCGTGAACCCGGCCGGTTCCGCCGACCGCTCCCCGGCCGACGCCGCCGCACGACCCGAAGTCTGCCCGGGACGGGGAAGGGGCTCACCTCCCCGAATCACGGGGTTGCGCCCAGTCGTGGGGCAGGGCGGGCACGCGGCGGCCCCGGTAGCCGGACATCTCGCGGTTCGCCACGAGCGCGCCGAGCACCGCCTCCTCCACCGCCTGCACCACCGCCTCGAAGAACGGGTCGATCCGGCCCCACGGCACGAAGGTCAGGCTTTCGTAGTCCGCGTCGTCCGGGCGCGGGAAACGACTGGTCAGCGCACCGGCGTTGGCCGTGCTGAACGCCAGGAACAGGTCACCGGAGAAGTGCGAGCCGGTGGTGCCGGTGCGTGCCAGGCCGAGCGGCACCCGGCGTGCCAGCGCCGCGCACTGCCCCGGCAGCAACGGCGCGTCGGTGCCCACCAGCACGATGACCGAGCCCGCCCCCGGCGGGGCGAGCCAGGCGGTGTCGGCCATCGGGTCGTCACCGGCCAGGGTCCGCCCGAGCGGCACCCCGGCGATGCTCAGTTCCGCGCGGCTGCCGAAGTTCGCCTGCACCAGCACGCCTACGGTGTAGCGCTCACCGCCGTGGGTCAGCACGCGCGAGGCCGTGCCGGTCCCGCCCTTGAAGCCGTAGCAGGTCATCCCGGTGCCCCCGCCGACCGAGCCCTCGGCCACCGGACCCGGCCGGGCCGCGTCGATCGCGGCCACCGCGTGTCCGGTGTGGACGGTTGACGCGTTGACGTCGTTGAGGTAACCGTCCCAGGTCTCGGCGACCACCGGCAGCAGCCACTCCGCCGCGGCACCGGGGCGCTCGCGCACCACCCAGTCGATCACCCCGCGGTGGCACGGCCCCACCGCGTGGGTGTTGGTCAGCAGCACCGGCAGCGACAGCGACCCGGTCTCGGCCAGCCACGCCGTGCCGGTCATCTCCCCGTTGCCGTTGAGCGAAAACGTTCCCGCCGCGCACGGCACGTCGAACCCGTCCCGGCCACGCGGCAGCACCGCGGTCACCCCGGTGCGCACCGACTCGCCCTCGATCAGCGTGGTGCAGCCGACCTCCACCCCGGGCACGTCGGTGATCGCGTTGTGCGGCCCCGGTGTCCCGGGCAGGTGGGGAAGCAGGTCACGGGCGCGGGTCACGGCAGTTCCGCCAGAGCACAGCGGGTCGCGGTGCGGGCGTAGGACAGCAGCATCGCCTCGGCGGTCGCGGTCGCCAGCGGTGACACCGCCTGGGTCAGGTGCAGGCCGTAGCCGTCTTCGAGGGCCACGAGGTTGCGCGCGAGCACCACCGGCTCGTCGGCCAGGTCGAACACCCCGGTCGCGGCACCGGCTTCGAGGATGGCGGTGTAGGCGCGGACCTGGCGTTCGTAGAGCGTGATGTGCCGGGCGGCGTAGGCCGGGTCGCGGCGGGCGATGGTGCCCAGTTCGTAGAGCAGCACGCACAGTTCGTCGTCCGGGCCGGTCGGCAGGCCGCTGCCGATCATCGCCCGCAACCGCGCGGGCGGACTGAGGTGCCCGCCCGCCGCGCGCTCGCGTGCCTCGCAGAACCGCTCGACCGCCTCCCGCTGCACCTCCTGCAGCAACTCGGCCAGGCTCGGGAAGTAGTACAGCACCGACGCCGAGGACATGCCCGCGCCGTCGGCGATGTCCCGCAGCCGCAGGTCCAGCACCCCCCGGTCGAGCACCGCCCGCCGCGCCACCGCCACCAGTTCGGCCCGCCGCGCGGGTGCCCTGCTCGGTCTCGCCATGCCCGTCATTCTTCAAAGGACGTTCAGAAAACGCAAGCCCGGCCCTTGACGGGTCGCTGGCGAGAGCCTTTGATGTCGGGTCATCAGTTCTTTGAAGTTCCTTCGAAGAACGTGACAGCTGGAGGTCGACGTGGCCGCTCCCGCACTCCGCCGAGGGCTTCGCACCCTGGGCACCCTGCTCATCACGCTGTCCGCGATCAGCCCGGCCTCCTCGGTCTTCGTGATCGCGCCGGGGGTGCTCTCCGGAGCCGGTTCCGGCGCCTTCCTCAGCTTCGTCGGCGCGGGCGTGGTGGGGGTGTTCATGGCCTTCGTCTACGCCGAACTGGCCTCGGCGTTCCCGCTGGCCGGCGGCGAATACGCGATCACCGCCCGCACCCTGGGCCGGCTGCCGGGATTCGTCGTGCTCGGCATCATGATCGTCACCCAGGTGCTCATCGTCGCGGTGATCGCGCTCGGCGTCGGCACCTATCTCGGGGTGCTGATCCCCGGCCTGTCCGCGCCGGTGGCCGCCGCGGTGACCTGCGTGCTGGCCGGCCTGGTCGCGGTGTTCGACATCAAGCTCAACGCCTGGGTCACCGGCGTCTTCCTGGCCATCGAACTGCTCGCGCTGGCCGTGGTCAGCGCGCTGGGCCTGCTCGCCCCCGCCCGGCCGTTCACCGACCTGCTCACCCAGCCGGTCGCCGCCGACGGCGGACCCGCCACGCTGGGTGCCATCGTGGTCGCCACCTCGGTGGCCATCTTCGCCTACAACGGCTACGGCTCGGCGGTCTACTTCGGCGAGGAGACCCAGGACGCCGGCCGCGGGGTCGCCCGCGCGATCCTGCTGGCACTGGGCATCACCGTGCTCGCCGAACTGGTCCCGGTGACCGCGGTGCTGCTCGGTTCCCCCGACCTCGGCGCGTTGTTCGCCGCGCCGAACATGATGTCGCAGTTCGTCTCCGAACGCGGCGGGACCACGCTCGACACGGTCATCAGCCTGGCCGTGGCCCTGGCCATCGTCAACGCGGTGCTGGCCATCGTGCTGATCAGCTCCCGGCTGGTCTTCAGCAGCGGCCGAGACCGGGCCTGGCCCGCCCCGGTCAACCGCGCGCTGGCCAGGGTGCACCCCCGTTTCGGCACCCCGTGGGTGGCCACCATCGGCACCGGCGTGGTCGCCGCCGCGCTGTGCTTCGCCGACGAACGGGTGCTGCTGGTGCTCACCAGCACCGCCATCGTGGTGGTGTACGCGGCGCTGTGCCTCGGCGCCATCGCCGGGCGGCGCTCGGGTGCCACCGCCCACGCCCGCTACCGCATGCCGTGGTTCCCGCTCGCGCCGGTGCTGGCCCTGGCCGCGCTCGCTTTCGTGCTGTACCAGAACGCGCGCGACCCCGAGGTCGGCAGGCCGAGCCTGCTCGTCACCGCAGGCATCGCCCTGCTCGCCGTGGGCTATTACCTGCTGATGCGGCGGCGTCGCGGTGCCTGGCAGCTCAGCGAACCGGTCGCCGAAGAGGTGCCTGCCCGCGAGTAACGACCGGGCACGCCCCGCGACTCACGCTGTATGCCGATGACAGACCTCGCCCCGCTCGCGCTGCCGAGCTGGGCCACGCCCGCTCAGCCACGCCAGGACAGCGTCGATCGGCACCGGATCACCATCCGCACGCACTGGTGGCGCGAGGCGATCGCCAGCCGCGGCCTGCCCGGCACCCCGCCCGAGGGACCGGCCCTGACCCGCGCCGACGTCTGGGCACCCGCCGACAACGTCTTCACCCTGCTGTGGCGGACCCTGGCTTGGGGGTCGGGGTCGTACCTGCGCAACAACGCCCGCCGCCTCGACAGCATCGGCGAGAACCTGCCGCACGCCGAAACCGTGCTGCGCGCGGCCGCGGAAGCCTCCCGGCTGGACCCCACCGCCGCCTACGAACTGCTGCGACCGGGTGGCCGCAACGCCATTCCCGGCTTCGGGCCGTCGTTCTTCACCAAGTTCCTCTACTTCGCCGGCGGTGGCGCCCCGGCGCACCCGTGCCTCATCCTCGACCGCGTCGTGGCCACCGCACTGGTCAAGGCCACCGACTGGAAGTCGCTGCACCCCAGCGGTCCCTGGCCGGCGAGCACCTACCAGCGCTACTGCGACCTGCTCGCCCGCTGGGCCCGCGAACACCGGTGCGCCGCCGACGAACTCGAACGGGCGCTGTTCCGCGGCCGCTAGGCTCGACGGCGTGGCGGATCCCTGACTGCGCATCGAAGTGCTCGACGGCGCCAGACCGGCGAGCGCCTGGCGTCGTGAGCACGCGCAGGCGTTCTTCGCCACGGCGATCGCCGACCGGGCGGTGTCGTGGTCCTGGCGGCGGTGCCGGGGCGGCTGGGCCTTCGAGATCGCCTTCCGCACCGAGCGCATCCGCGACGAGTTCACCGGCCAGCCCGCGATCAGAGCCGCGCTCGCCGACGCCCCGGGTGGGTTCTGCGTCAGCGCCGGTTAGCCGTCGAGCGCGTCGGCGATGCGGTCGAAATCCGCCAGCAGCGCGGCCAGGCGCCGTTCGGGGATCGCGCGGACCATGCGGGCTTCGATGGCGTAGACGGTTTCCTGCGTTGCCCGCAGCACCCGCCGCCCCTCGGCGGTGAGCGTGGTCGGGCGGGCCCGGCCGGACTCGACGGTGTCGGGCCGCTCGATCAGCCCCGCCTCCTGCAGGCCACGCATGACCACGTTCGCCGACTGGCGGGTGACGAAGGTGGCGCGGGCGAGTTCGGCGTTGGACAGCCCGGGCCGGGCGTCGAGCACCTCGAGGCAGGCGTACTGCGGCACGGTCAGGCCGTGCTCACGCAGCGCGCGGTCCATGGCGCCGCGCAGGGCGGCGTGCGCGCGCTTGAGCCGGTAACCCACGTGGTCGAGCACGTCGGCGGCCGGGTGCGGGGGTGCCACTCGCCTGTCCTCCATGTCGGCATTTTGACATCCGGGCGCAGCTGCCCTAGGTTCGAGTATGTCAAATTCCTGACATTCACCTTGAGGAGCACACCATGCCCGCGACCATCGACGGCCCCGACTTCATCGCCTTGCAGGTGCGCGACGTCGAAGCCGCCGCCCGTTTCTGCGAAGAGCACCTCGGGCTGGTCCGCACGCCCGCCGCCCCGCCAGGAGCGGTCGTGTTCGGCACCCGGCCCTGCCCGATCGCGGTGCGCGAACCCCTGCCCGGCACCGACCTCGACGCCGGACGCCCCGGCCTCGGCGTCGCGCTGTGGTTCTCCACACCCGACGCCCAGGCCCTGCACGACCAGCTCACCGCGGGCGGCGTCGAGGTCCTGACCCCGCTCAGGGACAGCCCGTTCGGCCCGGTGTTCTCCTTCACCGGACCCGGAGGCTATGTGCTCACCGCCCACGGCCCGGCGGCCTGAAACCCTGCACGGTGGGCACTTTTCCGGCCTGCCCGGTGGCACGAACGGGCGCTGTGCCGCGGCAGCCCGGGTTCTAGCGTGCTCACATGGCGACCGTGCTGCTGCTGGTGGTCGTGGTCGGCGTGCTCTGGTTGCCCGGGCTCGCGGTGGCCACGGCGGTGCGGCGCACCGGCTGGGCGGTGCTCGGGGCAGCCCCGGCGATCACCTTCGGGCTGGCCGGACTGGCCGGGCCCCTGTTCGGCTGGCTCGGCGTGCCGTGGCGGCCGTGGACCTGCCTGACCTTCCTCGCCGCGGTGGTCGGCCTGGCGGCCGCAGCCCGGCGATGGCTGCCCGGCGGGGAGAACCCCGAACCGGGCACCTGGCGGCGCGCCGGGTTCGCCGCCATCGGCGCCGCGGTGCTGGTCGCCGCGGCGGTCGGCGCCGTCGTGCTGGCGCTGGGCATGCGCGGGATGGACGCGGCGTCGCAGATCTGGGACATGAGCTTCCACGGCAACGCCGTCCGCCACATCGCCGACTCCGGCGCACCGAGCCAGGGCGCCCTGTCCGCGATCGCCGAGGACCACCCGGACTTCTTCTACCCCAACGGGTTCCACCTGATCGGCGCGCTGGTCCACAGCGGCACCGGCCAGCCACCGCCCAACGTGCTCAACGGACTCGTCGTCGCGGTCGCCACGCTGCTGGTGCCGCTGAGCACCGCCGGGTTCGCCGCCGGACTGGGGCTGCGCCCGGGTGCGGTGGCCGCCGCCGTCGCGGTCAGCACCACCTTCAGCGCGCTGCCCTACCTGCTGTGGAGCTACGGCGGCCTCTACCCCTACGCACTGGCGCTGTGCCTGGTCGGCCCCGCGCTCGCCCTGGCGGTGCGCTGGCTCAAGGACGGCGACACCGGCGTGCTGCCGATGGCCGTGCTCGCCGCCCACGGTGTGCTGGTGGTGCACCCGAGTGCGGCGGTGGTGTTCACCGTGTTCGGGATCCTGGTGCTGCTCCTGCGCGACCGGGCCACCTTCCCGTTGCACTGGACCAGGTTGGGCCTGCTCGGCGGGCTCGGCGGGCTGGCGTTGCTGCCCCAGCTCGGCGGCCTGCTGACCGTGACCCCGCGGGTGGCCGCCTTCCAGCCGTTCTGGGCGGCGAGCAGTGACGCCGGAACCGCGTTGCTGCGCGTGGTCACCCTGGTCGGCGTGGACCCCCAACCCGGCGAGGCGGCACCCCCGGCGCAGTGGGTGCTGGCCGTGCTGGTCTTCGGCGGGCTGCTGTTGCTGGTGCGCGTACCGGCCTGGCGCTGGGCCACCGCCGCCGCGGTGGTGTTCGCCGGGCTGTACGTGCTGTCGGTGAGCACCGATCACGGGCTGACCAGATATCTGACAGCACCCTGGTGGAACGACAGCTTCCGGCTCGCCGCCGTGCTGCCCGTGGTCGGCGCGATCGCCGCCGGGCACCTACTCGACGAGGTCCGCCGCCGCCTCGGCGACTGGCGGGTGGGCGTGCTGCTGGTGACCGGTTACCTGGGCGCCACCGGCGGCTACGTCGCGGTGAACAGCGACCGGGTGCGCGAGGTGTACCGCCCTGGCCCCATCACCACCGACGTCGCCACCGGAATGCGGCGGCTCACCGAACTCGTCCCACCCGGCACCGGCGTGATGAACGACAACGGCGACGGCTCCACCTGGACCTACGGCCTGGTCGGCCGCCGGACGGTGGTGCCCTACTTCGGCAACTACCCACCCGGCTCGGACCGCGCGGTCCTGCTCGAACGATTCGACGAGGTCGCCACCGATCCGCAGGTCCAAGCCCTCGTCCGCGCCCACGGCATCGAATACGCCGTGGTCACCACCCCCATGCTCTACGGCAAGGACCGCGTCCCGGGCCTGCGAGAACTGGACCGGCCGCCCTTCCGGCTGATCTACGAAAATCCCGGCTTCCGCCTCTACCAGCTCACCGGCTAGACCACGCCGGCGTCGATCAGCTGGCGCCAGATCACCTCCTGGTCGACCACCTCGACCTCGAACTTCTCCGCCTTGGTCAGCTTGGCCGCACCCACCCCGGCCCCGGTGATCAGCAGGTCCGTACTCGCCGACACCGAGGACGCGGCCGTCGCGCCCGCCTGCTCGCACAACCGCTGGAACGTCGGCCGCGGCACCTTCTCCCCCGACCGCGGGTCGCTGATCGCGCCGGTGATCACCACCGTCTTCCCGGCCAGCGGCGCCCCCGCCGCCACGACCGGCGGCAGGTCCTCCTCACGCACGTCCAGCGAAACCCCGCGCTCCCGCAACCGCTCGAGCTCCGGCCGCAGCCGGGTGAGGTGCTCGACCAGCGAAGCGGCGACCTGCGGCCCGATGTCCTCCACCGCCACCAGGCCCTCGACCCCGGCCTCGGCGACCTCCTCCAGCGAGGCGAACCCCGCCCGGCACAACCGCGCGGCCGTGCCCTCGGAGGCCATCGGGATCGACAGCCCGATCAGCGCCCGGCGCAGGCCGACCTGCCTGCTCGCGTCGATCGACTCGATCATCCGCGTCGCCGACACCTCACCGATGCGGTCGAACTCCAGCAACCGCTCCTTGGTCAGCCGGTAGAAGTCCGACGGGTGCTCCAGGATCCCGGCCTCGGCGAGCCGCTCGATCCACACCTTGCCGATGGCGTCGATGTCCGCGGCCGCCCGCGAGGCCCAGTGGATCAACCGCCGCACCGTCTGCGCCGGGCAGGCGACGTTGGTGCAGAACAGTTCCCGGCTGTTGCCCTGCTCGATCAGCGGCTGCCCGCAGGACGGGCACACGCTGGGCGGCACGATCTCCCGCTCGGCCCCGGTGCGCTTCGACTCGTCGAGCACCCCGGCCACGAACGGGATCACGTCCCCGGCGCGGCGCACCAGCACCGTGTCACCGATCTTGATGCCGCGGGCGCGGATCACCTCCTGGTTGGCCAGCGTCGCCCTGGTGACCGTGGTGCCACCCACAAAAACCGGCTCCAGCCAGGCGACCGGCGCGATCTTGCCGGTCTTGCCCACGTCCCAGACCACATCGGAGAGCACCGTGGTCTTCTCCTCGGCGGCGAACTTGAACGCCAGCGCCCCGCGCGGGGACGCCGACCGGGTGCCCGCCGCGGCGTAGGCGTCGCGATCGGCCAGCCGCAGCACGGCACCGTCGAGGTCGTAGTCCAGGTCGTTGCGCTGCTGCTCGATCGTGGTGATCACCGCCTGGGCCGCTTCGGCGTCGGTGCAGTGGCGCATGTCCGCGGCGGTGAACCCCAGCGTCCGCAGTGCACTGTCCAAGTCGGACTCGGTGGCCTCGGCGTAGAGGTCGAAGGCGAAGAACCGCAGGTTGCGCCCGGCCACGGTGGCCGGGTCCTTGGCCCGCAGCGTGCCCGCGGCGGCGTTGCGCGGGTTGATCAGCGGTTTGTCCGGGTGCTCGGCGTTGTAGGCGGCGAAGGTGGAGCGCAGCATCACCGCTTCGCCCCGCACCTCGACCCGGCCCGGTGCGTCCACCCGGTCCGGGATGCCGTCGGTCAGGGCCCGCACCAGCACGGTCACGTCGTCCCCGGTGGTGCCGTCGCCGCGGGTGATGGCCCTGGTCAGGCGCCCGTTCTCGTAGACCAGCGCCAGCGACAGCCCGTCCAGCTTCGGCATCACCACCACCGGCTGCCCGGGGAAGCGGTCGAAGAAGGCCGCGACCTGCTCGGGCTTGGTCGCCTTCTCCAGCGACAACATCGGCCGCGAGTGCCGGATCGGGGCGTGCAGCACCGCCGGCGCCCCCACCTGCTCCAGCGGATTCGGGTCCGGGGCCAGGCCGGGGTTCGCCGCGATCAGAGCACGCAGCTCGTCCTCGATCGCGTCGTACTCCGCGTCCGCCACCACCGGCGAGCCCCGGTAGTAGGCGTCACGCATCGCCACGACCTGATCAGCCAGTTCCGCTATGCGTTCCCGAGCGTCCACGACAGAGAACCTACCCGGAACCACCGACGATCCGTGGGCGATCGGGCTCAGCAGGTCGCGTCGACCGCGAGGAAGCGCGTGGCCTGCTCGGCCAGCTGCTCGGCGCGGACCACCAGCTCCTCGATCTCGTTCCACCGGCGCAGTTCGCGTTCGGCGTCCGGCACCAGGCGGCTGGTCACCAGCAGCAGCAGCGTGTCGATCTCGAAGACCAGGTCGGCCAGCCGCAGCAGGGGCCGGTAGTCCTTTTCGGAGCCGGTGCCGTGCGCGCGGGCCCAGGCGCAGGCGGCGTGCCCGGTGGTGCGGCACACGAGGCGGAGGTGGTCCCGGATCTCCTCACCGCGGCGGTACTCCCGTGGGTGGTCGCCGTGCATGTTCCAGGCCACGGACAGCAGGCAGCGCCCGGCGTCCTCCATCGACGTGTTCATCACCGCCGCAGTGTCTTGCAGAGATCGGCGGGCCAGGCACTTCGACACACCTCGACACCGGATCGAGCGAACGGCCCCAAGAGCACCCGCTGGGCGCTGCGCCGGCCCGGCGGCTTCCGGCACCCCTCGGTGCCGCAGCCGAAGCGCACGGCTGCCGCGCTAGCGGTCGTCACCGTGGGGCCGGAGCGCCAGCCGGATCCACTCATCGTCGAAAGCTGCGTCGCCGGTGAAAGTCGCGCCGTCGAACCAAGCGGCATCGCGGAAGACGGCCCGTTCGAACCAGGCAGCGCCGGTGAAACTCGCCCCGGTGAACCGAGCCGCGCCGGTGAAGGTGGCCCGGTCGAACCGGGCTTCCCCGGTGAACTCCGTGCCCTGGAAGCTGACTTCACGGACGGCGCAGGCGGAGAAGTCGCAGTCGATCAGGTCGGCACCGGTCAGGTCGAGGTCGAGGTCCGCCCAGTGGGTGGCGGCCGGGTCGGGGCGCAGGTGCCGGGCGGGGACGCGCTGAGCGGTGAGCCGGACTTCCCGTTCCTGGGTGCGTTCGCGGAGGTCGTCCGCCGGAGGTCGAGCGGCGTGCGCAGGTAGGCGCAGAGCACGTTGACGATGGTCTGGCGGTGTTCCTCGTGGTCCTGAGCCGAGCTGTTCGATGGCCTGGGTGTAGAGGTCGGTGACGCGGCGACCGCCCGCGCCGACGGTGGCTTCATCGGCGCGGGCGGTCGTTCGGGCTGGGCACCGGAGAACTCGTCACCCGGTGAACATCGTCGGGCCCACTCCGGAGTTACCGACCGCACTCAACTCCTGGACACCGCCTTGAGCCGGCGCAGGAGCAAACTCGCCCCACCGGCGACCACGAACAGGCACGACGCCACGAAGATCCGCTCGCCCGCGGGCTCCTCCTCGACGGCGGGATGCACGCTCTCCAGGACCACGTGGACGTAGAAGAAGACCGCGGGCGCATACAGCAACCACCACGCGACCCTGCTCCAGCCCTTCAGCGCGGACCCGTCCAGCGGCTCGACCGGCACCAGCCCGAACACCACGACCTGGATGCCCGCGGCCAGGACCACGCAGACGGCGAGGGCGACGCCGTAGGCCAGCGACTTCGGATCGGCGTTCCGCCCGGCGACCACGAGGGGCGCGAAAGCCACCCAGATCCCGGCGCAGGTCACCAGCACGGCGATCCCGCCGCCCAGCGTCGCCCGTCCCTGCCGGGGCGGGGGCGCCGCACCCAGGGCGATGAAGGTGATCACCAGGCCGTAGACGTAGGGCACCGGCGAGTCCAGGAACCGCGACAGGGTGGCCAGGACCGCGGCGAGGAGGAAACCCAGCCACATCGCCCGCAGGTACCCGCGGCCACGGCTCGCGGTGAGCAGCGCGTCCTTGGGCTTCTCGTAGGCGGTGACGACCAGCAGCAGCGCCACCGCACCCGCCGCCGCCTTCAGCAGCACGACACCCCAGTCCCAGGTGCGGGCGTTGATGCCGGCGTCCGCCCAGACCAGCAGCACCCCGCCGAGCGCCGCGTAGCCGAGCGCCCGGATCCACCCGGGAACCCGCGGGGTCGCCGCCCTCAGCCGGTCCCGCGCGTGCCGGGTCCGCAGCTTTTCGATGACCTTGTTGACCAGGTCCGCCGGGAACGCCGTCTCCAGCAGCAGCACGAGCGCGATGATCGCGGCCGCCTGGGCCGCGCTCGCCGCCAGTGACCGCGGATCGGTCAGGACTTCGTGGGGGACGGGGATGTCGGGGAGCCCGGGCGGGCGTGGTGCCCGCGGTTCCGGAACGGGCTCCTCCCCGGGCGGTGGTGGTTCCGTGGTCTCCGGGGCGGTCGTGGTGGCCTCCGCCGTCCAGGTCAGCTCGAAGGTCGTCAGTCCGGGACCGGCGGGCAGCCGCATGGTGCCCGCGGGATGGGTGGTCCCGGCGCACCGGAACGCCACCTCGCGCACCCCGGGCGCCAGCCCGTCCGGGAGGAACGCGTGCAGGTCGATGAATTCCCAGCCGGTCCCGCCCGAGCCCTGCCGTGCTTCGTCCAGCCAGGTGTCCAGTTCCGTGCCGCCGATGAGCAGGGGCCCGGATCGGCAGGCCGCCGGGTAGCCGTGCAGGTGCGTGGTGATCTCCGCCTTGCCCGACGGCCGGTCACCACCCGGGTGCGGGTGCGCGGGCTCGGCCGGTCTCGGCTGGACCGCGATGGTGACGGTCGCCTCGGCCGCGTCGTCCTGCGGGTCCACCACCCGGTAGGCGAAGGAGTCCGTGCCGGTGAAGCCGGGCGGTGGCGCGTACTCGAACGAACCGTCCGGCTGCAGCACGACCCGGCCACCCTTGGCGGTGAAACCGTTGCCCGGCTTGGCTTCCGCCCGCAGCTGCGCTCCCGCCGGATGGGTGTCGCCCGCCAGCACGCCGGGCGCGGGGACCTTGAGCAGCACGCCCGTCGTGGCCTGGAAGCCGTCGTCACGCGGGAGCGGGCCGGGCCGCACCCCCACGGACACCGCCGCGGTGTCGCTCCGGTTCCCCTCGGCGTCGACGACGCGGTAGGTCCATTGCGCGGTCAGCGAAGACCCCGGCCGCCAGCGGAAGCCGACCGGGTCCGCGGTCGGCTGCACCGTGCCGTCGTCCGGACCGGACACCAGCTCGACCGCGCCGGCCTCGGTGCCCGCCAAGTCGTCGTTCGCCAGCACGTCGACGGTGAACCAGCCGCCGACCGCCTGGTTGCCCGAGTAGGCGAAGCGGTCGTCGGCCGCTTTCGGTGGTGCCGCGGTCAGGGTCAGGAAGACGCCCAGCCCGGTGGCCAGGAGTCCCAGGGTGCGGTGCATCGTCGGTGCACTCCCGTCGTGTCCCCACGAGCATCGGGCCGCGGACCGGTCCACGTCGAAGTCGTGGTGGTTATGCGCCGATCGGCCGCGGCTATAGCGGCAGTTCGGCCGCGATGCGGGTGGCCAGCTCGCAGAACTGGCGGGGCAGCGCGCGCTGGTCGTCCCGCCGCCGGGCGACACCGGTGGACGAATCCGGGCCGCCACGCAACTCCAGCGCGCGGAACCCGTGCATCGAGGCGGTTTTGACGTACAGGTGGGGAGCCGGGCAGACCACGCCGTTCAGGACCACCGACAACGCCAGCTCGGTCACGGTGCTGACCGGCTCGCCCACCGCCCGCGGGTACTCGCCGTTGCGCGCGTCGGGCAGCAGCCACCAGCGCTTCATGGCCTCCGGGACGGCGGCCCCGACGTTCGGCATCGGCTCACCGAGCACGTCGGTGACGCTCACCGCGTCGAGGTCCCACAACGGGTGCCCGACCGGAACCGCCAGCCCGCACGGTTCGGCGACGATCGGCGCCCACAGCACCCGCTCGGGGTCCACCGGCAACCGCAGCAGCGCGACGTCGACCTCGTCGTCGAGCAGTGGCCGTTCCGGATCGGGCAGGGTGGTCTCCCGCCACGACAACCGCACGTGGGGGTGGGCCGCGGAGAACGCGCTCGCGATCGGCACGTGCAGCGCCCGCGGGATCGGCGGGCTCCACCCGACCCGCAGCACGCTCGGCTCGGCCCCGGCGCGCCGCGTCGCACGCGCGGCCTCGTCCACCATCCGCAGCACCGCCCCGGCGTGCTCGTGGAAGATCTCACCGGCGGGGGTCAGCCGGACCCCGTCCGGCGCCCGCACGAACAGGGGCACGCCGAGTTCCCGCTCCAGCGCGCGGATCTGCTGGCTCAGGGTCGGCTGGGAGACGTACAGCGCGGTCGCGGCCCTGGTGAACCCACCCTGTTCGGCGACCGCCGTGAAGTACCGGAAGTGCCGCAGCTCCATGCTCGCCCCCACCTGCCACCGATTCCGCAGCGATGCCGATTGGCCACACCCGGTGAGTCGTCGCGGGTGCGTCGAACGCTTCGCCCCCACCGGCGGGTTGCCGGGCAGTGGAACGACCTCGCTCCGCTGAGTTCTGCCCGTCCGCCCGGTCCGTACCGGTGACCGCAACAGAAAGGACGGGCAGATGGCCATCGCGGGAATCCTCGCCCAGCTCACCGTGGCCGATCTCGACGGCGCGATCGCCTGGTACTCCGGGCTGTTCGGGCGCGCACCCGACGCGCGGCCGATGGACGGCCTGGCCGAATGGCACTTCACCGGCACCTCCGGGGTGCAGGTGTGGGCCGAACCCGGGCGCGCCGGGCGCGGCACGGTCGTCCTGGCGGAAACCGAGCTCGACGACCGCCTCGCCGCGCTCGACCGGGCCGGGATCGCCCATGAAGGCGTCCAGGACGCCACGTGCACCAGGGTGCTGCCGCTGACCGACCCGGAGGGCAACCGCATCGTGTTCACCGACGGGATCCCCCGGTAGCTCGGCTCCACCTCACGCGCCCCAGCCACGGCTGGGGCGCGTCTTTCTGCGCCCGGGGGCGTTGCGCTTGCCCGTGCACGTACTGTTGGCTCTCTGTAAGGTGTACCCAGCATTGATTGAAGATCATTTCCCAGAAACTGCTCCGGACAGGTGGTGGCCTACGCCGCATTCGTCCGCTCCAGTGGCTTCGGCGGCCGAAGCTCACACTTGTGGGCGTGACTGGTTTCCCCATCCGGAGGAGTTTGCCGGGCCGAATGATCCATTTGAGCGAAACTGCTGCTCAAGCTCACTTTTCCAGCAGATAACGGATAGATTACGGCGCAGCTCCGAGCGACTCGGGAGAGGAGGGTCCAGGCGGATGAAGCCCGCATGCGGACGGGCGGTGTGACGACACCTGTTGGCTGCTTCCCTGTTGACCACCCGGATCGGGGCCGGGGTCGGCGGATCACCACCGCGCAGGGGACCGCGTAGAAAGATCAACCTGAATGCCCAGTCCAGAGGGCACTTCCGGGGCGCTGTCCGGCGACCAGGACGCGACCCTTCCTGCCATCCCCGCCCCGCGGGCGCCGCGGTCACGTGGCCGACGCGGGCGGGCCGCGGTCGACGGCTTGCCCTCGACCGCGGAGTTCAGCAATCCGTACCTGTCCCCGGGCAAGCGCGTGCTGGCGCTGGTCGTCCTGCTCGGCGTCACCGGGCGCACCGGGACGCTCCGGCAGGTCAGCGAGAACCTGCTGGCCGCCCACGCCGGGGACGAGAAGCACTGGACCCGGCGGCACAACACGGCGAGCCTGACCAAACGGCTGGCCGACTGCCTCGGCCGCGGCGCCCGCCGCCCGCCGAGCTGGCCGGAGATCCAGGAACTGCTGACCGCCTACCACCCGCCGGCCCGGCGGGAGCCGCTGCTGGCGCTGGTGGCGGGAGCCTATGCCCACGCCTACGGCGAGGACCCGCCCGGCTACACCGGCCGGGTCCTGCGCCCCGAGTGGCTCACCGAACCAGTGGTTTCCGCGGTCACGATCCGCACGACCATCGAGAACCTCACCCCGGTCCCCGCGGCCACCTGCCCCGTCGACGACGCCGCCACCGGCAACACGCGGGAAAGCTGGCAGGAAGAGCGCGAGCTGTACAAGATCTGCCTGGCGACCAGCAATCGGGCGGTGATGGCCCTGGACCGGAGGGTCGGCGAGCAGGAAGCCGAGTTGCACGAGGCCGAGGACCGGCTCCGGGCGAGCGAGGCTGCCCGCGACCTGAAGCGGAACGCCACCGCGTCCCCGGAGGAATCCACGCTCTGGCGGCTGGCCGAAGAGGGCATCGCCGCCCGGTACCCGCAGCTGAGCCCGGAACAGGTGCGCAATCTGATCTACGAGCAACTGCGCCAGCCCACAGGCAACATTCTCGCCTGAACGAGCTCCCACAAGAGCCCCGTGCCGATGACCCGGTACGGGGCTCTTTGCTCGTTTCGGGAGTGAATGGGGAATGAACACGGAGTGAACGGGGAGTGGACCTGGAGGCCGCGGAGTGATTCGCGGAGTGAAGGGCAAAACGGCTTGGAATACTCCGCGTTTCACTCCCGCATCAGCCGAAATTCCGCGGTGTTGTGCCGACTTCGAGCGAAAGCCCTTCGGCGTTCAGTCCGCTGATCAGTCCCCGATCGCGCTTTTCCCGTTCGGCTTCCGCTTAACGCAGCACCGGCGCCGTTGGCCGTGGCCGGGCAATTCGCTCTTCCCCGCGGACCGCGCCGCCCAATATGTTCTGGACGGCACTCGCCAATCCCCTTCGCAATTCACGACGGGAGAACCCCCATGCCGACTCCGGCACCACCACGACCTCGCCCGGCGCGCCAGGGCACCCCGGTGCCCGCCGAAGACGGGCTCTCGCACCCGGCGAGAGCCGGCGGGCCGCGACCGCAGCCCGCGCTCAAGAGGAAGGAGGAGCCCGCATGGGCGGAAAGCACCGGAAGGAGGCCAGCAAGGGATGTGCGGTGATCGCACTGCTCATCGTCACCGCGACAGCCCTGCTGGCCACCGTCGCTGACCAGGTCGTGACCCTGATCGGCTGACGACCGGCCCGAGAACCGGTCCACTGCGGGGTCGGCCGTGGCCGGCCCCGCTCCCGTTCGCACGAGGTACATCTCCCGCGCACCGGTGAGTATTACACCGCGGCGCGCGGACCGAGTCGACCTGCACACGGTCGAGTGAGGAACTTTCGCGCATGTTCTCCGATTCCCCCTCCTTCGTGCCCCGCCCGCGCACCGACTTCCCGCGCGTGGTCGCGGTCCGCCTGCGTGCCGGCACCGCCCTGCCCAGCGGCCGGGCCTGCGGTGAAACCGATCGCGAGGTCCACTACATCCCCGCGGCCGAGGCCGTGGACACCAGCGGCACCACCACCGCCATGTGCGAGACGGTGCTGCACCGCGCCGACCTCGAGTTCGTCGGGGAGCACCGCGGGGTGCCGTGCAGCAGCTGCTACCTGCGCTACCTGCACCCGGTCACCGGCGTCCCCGTCCCGCGCCAGCGCAACTGGCGCACCTGGTGAGCACACCCCCCACCACCGAGGAGCAGCTCGTGTCCCCCAGCCCGACCTACCAGCCCCGCACCTTCGACGAGGCCTACAGCCACCTGTTCCAGCCGCTGTGCCGGTTCGTCCGCAGCCGGGCCACCGCTCTGCACGACCGCGTGCAACTGCCCGAGCGCGCGGAGAGCGTCGTGGTGCAGAAGGTGTTCGACGCCGCCTTCGCCACCGGCTGGAGCCGCATCCGCCAGCCCCGCACCTGGCTCTACACCGTGGCCGGCCACCAGCTGCAGCTGATGGCCGACGACCAGCGCACCGACTCGGACCCCGGCAAGCCGCGGCCGGTGACCTGGACCGCGGCCGCGGTGGCCCGGCCCAGCGTCACCGAAGTCGACCTGGCCGCCATCGTGACCGGGCACGCCGTGTGCGAACTGCCCGACCACCGCAGCCAGGTCAGCTACCTGCGCTGGTGCGAACGCTGGAGCATCACCGAAATCGCCGACGCGCTCGGCATCAGCGAAGCCGCTACCCGCGCCCACACCGCTCGCGGCCCGCTGCACGACCCCGGCCGGCGCGATCCCGGTGAAGCGGTGCTGCTGCGCGTGGCCGCGCAACTGCACGCGAACACGCCGCTGTTCGCCGTGCGCGCCCCACGGCGCCGCCGCCTGTCCCAGTCCCCTCCGGCGCCTCGGCTCGTCAGTGCGTGGAGCACGTTCCTGCTCGGTGTCCTCTGCGCGGCGGGCGGGTTCGCCCTTGGTTCGGTCTGGCCGCTCGCGCTGCTCCCGGTCAGCGCCCTGCTGGTGCTGACCGGTACCCGCCTTGGCCTGCGCTGCCTGAAGGCCCGCCGCCGTCGCGCCAGGGTCGCCGGTATGCAACGCCGGCCCGCCCACCCGCTACCACCGCCCCGCCGCCTCGCCCGCCTGCTGCTGCTGGGACTGCGCTGGTACCGCGCGCTGCCGGTCCCCCGGTGGCCCGCCCGCTGCCGGTTCATCCCCGGTTGCAGCGACTACGCCCAGCAGGTCATCACCCGGTACGGTGCCCTGCGCGGCACCGTGCTCGGCGCCCGCCGGCGCTGGCGCTGCCTGACCAGCCCGCGCGGCCAGGATCCCGTGCCCGATCCGGCACCCCGGCACGCCACGGTGCCCACCTGCCTGGTGCGCCCGGCACGGCAACGGCAGCGCATCACCCTGTGAGCCACGCACACGGCACCGGTCCGGCTGGCGGGCGGTCGTGCCACGCTGCTCGTCATGGGGACGCCGGTCACCGGCCGGCCGGCGCGCGGACCCCGACCGCATCGAGATCTGACGGGAGAACGGCATCGGCCACCGTGGAGCACATCGTCTGGGACTGGAACGGCACGTTGTTCGCCGACGGCCCGGCTCTCATCGACGCGACCATCGAGGCGTTCCGCGAGCTCGGCCTGCCGCCGATCACCCGGACCGACTACCAGGCCAAGCACCGCCAGCCGATCCCCGCCTTCTGCGAAGCGCTGCTCGGCCGTTCCCTGACCGCCGCGGAGCAGGCCGCGCTGGACCAGCGGTTCCAGCTGGCCTACCGCACCCGCCGGGAGTCGATCGCCCTGCACCCTGCGTCGGCACCGGGCCGGGCTCGGCACCGACCCGGCGTGGGTGCTGCTGGTGGGCGACAGCGTGGACGACGCGCTCGCCGCCCGCGAATGCGGCGTGGCGTGCATGCTCTACCACGCCGGGGACGACGCCCTGCACACGATGGACCACCTGACACCGCTCGGGGTCCCGATCGTGGGCGGCCTCGCCGAAGCCGTGGCCGCGGCGCTCGACGGTGAGCCGTGGGTCGGCGTCGCCACGAACTGACCCGTCACGGCCGAACGGCGCGGTGGCGGGCGACTTTGGCTTGGTTGCCGCAGGTTTTCATGCTGCACCAGCGCCGCCGTCGCCCGCGCGAGGAGTCGATGAAGAACCAGCCGCATCGGTCGCAAGCACGCACGCCCTGCGGTGGCGGGTCGAGAAGCAGCTTGGTGGCGCTCAGGGCCAGGGCCGCGAACGCGCCGTCGGCGCCCTGTGGGGCGATGGACCCGTCGGCGTGCAGTGCGAGGTCCCCGGAGCCGCGGCGGGCGGTGTCGAGCAGTCGGCTGAGGGCGCGCGCGGGAATCGCGTGACCGTCCTTCTGCGCGTCGAAAACGGTCCACAGCAGCGCTCGTAGTGCTCGAGCTTCGGGCAATGCGGCTTCGGGGAGGTGCCCGTCGGCGGAGAGCAGGCGGGTGCGGCCGAGCCACCGGCCGAGTGCCCCGGTGTCGGTGAGCAGGTCAGCGCCGAGTTCCGGCCGGCGCCGGAAAACCGTGTTGGCGAAGTCGAGCGCGACGTTCCCGGCGATGAAGTGCCCCTCGGTCCAGACCGTGGTCACGGCAGCCGGAACCGCATCACGGGACGGTCGTGCCTGGGCCGGGCGACCTCGGTGAACCCGGCCGCGGTGAACGCGCTGGCGATGCCGGTCATCGCCGTGTCCGGGCCCGCTTTGCGCCCGCTCGGCGGGTCCACGGGGTACGCCTCGACCGTCCGGGTCCGCGAGGTTTCGGCGAGGTAGCCGCACACCGCGGTGATCAGCGGCGCCGACAGGCCCCCGCCCCGGTGGCCCTTCTTGATCAGCAGGCAGGCGAGCGAGACCACGGGCTCGTCGTCCACCGGTGCCAGCAGTTTCGAGCGCTGCATCCGCGGGAAGGACGCGCGGTCGCCGAACGCGCACCACGCCACCGGCTCGGCATCCAGATAGCCGACCACGCCCGGCGGTGTGGCCCCTTCGGCCAGCGAGCGCATGGCAGCCCGGTTGCCCTCGCCCTTGTTCTGCATCCACTCGTTGATGCTCAGCCGCCAGTGCATGCACCAGCAGCCGCGGGCACCGCCGCGGGAGCCCATGACCGCCTCGAAGTCGTCCCAGGTGCGCTCCGTCAACGGCCTTACCGCCAGTTCAGGCGAGGTCATCACGCCTCCTCCGCATTCGCTGTAACCGTACTGCGGCTTGTTAAGGGTTACAAGTAGAGGGTGGATGCGCCGGGCAACACGCGCGCGACGCCGGTGCGCGGTTGGCGCACTGGGGCGTCACCCCGCCGGAGCGGTGGTGTGGCCGACCGCGACCGGAACCTCGGCCTCGGCTCCTGGAGCGATCACCGCGGTTCGCAGCTGGCCGAGGTCCGCATAGCGCCGAACAACACGTCCGCTGGGAACCGCCGCGGCCGCCGGTCTACGCTTCCCACCCGACCTGCCCCCGGCCTCGCCGGCCACGCGGCGGCCCGTGGGCCGGCCTCGCTCGAAGGCGGCGTTCTGCCCCCGAAGCGTCAGCGACCCCTGAAATTCTCCCGTTCGGCGGACAAGCGGGCCCGTTCCATGGTTGTTTGTGCGCGCACGTGTTCCAAGAGAGAACTGGGGTTACACAGGTGAAGAAGATCGCGGCAGCCGCCGTCATGGGCGCGGTAGCGTCATCGATCGCGTTCGCGCCGGCCGCCATCGCGGGCGTCGACCCGAGGTACCACTACGAGTCCAGCTGGCCGGAAGAGGGCGACTGCCAGATCAACGGCTACTTCGGCAAGCAGAATGGCCGGTGGTCGGACTACTTCTGCTCCGCGTCGCACTGGTCGTGGGACCTCTACATCAAGCAGTAGCCCGCGATGGTGCGGGCCCGCCGGAACCTCCACCACGATCGGTTCCGGCGGGCCCGCCACTCGTTGCCAGGCGTGATCCGCTTGACCGCGATCACGAGCCGACGGTGCACTGTGGACGTGAAGATCCGTGCCACCACCGACCAGGACCTCGGCGCCTTCTTCGGCAAGGTCCACGCCGCGTTCGGGCGCTTCCCGGAAACACCGGTGGACGGGCGGCCCGTCGGCACCGCCGGTGCGTATTCCTTCGAACTCACGCTGCCCGGCGAAGTCCGCGTCCCGGCCGCCGGGGTCAGCGCGGTGGGCGTCCGGCGAGCCCGTGGCGAGTTCCTCTCCGTGCTGATCTACGGCCGGTTCGGCTACGGACCGGCGACCTGCACGCAGCGGCTGACCGTGCCCGCCGTCAGGCCGACCTCGCTCCGCGCGCGGAACGGACGGCGACCCGGGCACGGTCGAGGTGCGGCGTTGCGCGCGGGACAGCCGCCGGTCACCGCGGCGCCGCGTTACATCGCGGTCCACCGCGACGCCGAAGGTGTCCCGGACGGGTACGCGAGCTACGCGGTGGGCGACCCCGACACGGTGACCGTCGACGAAACCATCGCCACCGGTGACGCCGCTTTCACCGCCCTGGCGCGATTCCTGCGCTGGCAGCTGGCGGACTTCCGCGCCGGGCGCGTGCGCCCGCACCGCCCAGCAGCGCCCGCCCTCGCCGATGCCCTGTTCCGCGCCGAGCGCTCACCGCACCGCCTGCACTGGTTCTGAAGGCTGCACGAGAAGAACCGGGCTCATCGGTGCACCCGGCACCTCACGTGCAGCCACCCAGGTTCACTCGATCGGAAAAGCCGATACCACTGCTGGGACGCTCCTCGTCGAATCATCGGTCGGCTGGGACACGTACACCTGCGTCCCCGGAGTCGCGAGTTCGACCGGCAGGCGAGCCAAGGCAACGTTCGTCTGGAGCTTCGGGGCGTAAGCGGCGGACGTCACGAAGCCCACCGGCTCCGAGTCCGGCGAAGGCGCCACCAACCAGAAGTCGGACAGGTAGTCCGCGAGCGGCTCCCCCTCCATCTTCAACCCCACCATCGTGAGCTTGTACGGGTGGTTTCCGGCGTCGATCTCGGTCCGCATCCGCTCGAGAGCGTCCCGGCCGATGTAGTCCGACGCCTTCTTGCGAGGGATGTGGGCCGCCAGTCCGACTTGGAACGGGACCATCTCGTTGTCGACGTCCTGACCCCACGCGATTATCCCCGACGTGATCCGGTGGGGCTGGATGGGACCGGTTACCGTCAACCCGTACTTCTCCCCCGCCTGCAGGATCGCGTCCCACATTTTCTCCGCGTGAATGCTCGAATCCTTCAGGTAGACCTCATAGCCGGCTTCACCGGTGAACCCGGTCCGCGAAACGAGCACCGGCAGCCCGGCGAGCTCGGTCTCCAACAGCCCGAACGTGGGCATCTCGGAGGCCGCGTCACCGATGAGGTCCACCATCAACTTGTTCGCCTCCACCCCCTGGATCTGGACCGGCGACACGTCGATCTCCTGGATCCGCACGTCGAACCCCTTGCCGACGTTCACCCCCTTCAGCCACAGCGAAAGCTCCGAGTCGGAAATGCTGAACCAGTACTCTTCGGGGGAGATCTTCAGCAGCAGCGGATCGTTGATCATCCGGCCATCGGAGTCGCAGAGCACCGCGTACGCCGCCCGCATGGGCGCCAGGCGCGTGACGTCCCTGGTCACGACGTAGTTGACGAACTCGGTGGCCTCGCGTCCCTGCACCCGGATCTGCCGCGCGGCGGCGATGTCCCACAACGTCACCCGGCGCGTCAGCGCCTCGTAGTCGGAGGCGGCCCGGCCATCCCCCTCGCTGGTGGCGTACCCCCTGGGCAGGTACATGCGGTTGTACACCTCTGCGCGCCAGCAGCCCGCCTCGACCGCCAGGTGCCAATACGGCGACTTCCGAGCGCGCGTCGATATCAGGAGCTTGATGTCCGGCCGACCCGTTTGACGCAGGTTGATCGGGACTGTTCTGTCCGACTGGTCCACCGAGGGGAAGTTCGGATTCTCCTGATTGGCCGACTCGTTCGTCACACTGATCGCCTCCCGTGCTACCCGACTCTGACAACATCAATCGTTCGAGGATTTTTCGTCCGCCTGAGCCAGCCCCTCGACTCCGAGCAGGCTTCCGGTGCTCGCCTGGTGGCGCATTCCCTTGATCTTTTCGTACGCCTCACTGGAGTAGAAGTCCTCCCATGCCTGCCGCGAAGGAAATTCCATGATGGCGATTCGCGGCGGGTTCCAGTCCCCCTCGTACACCTGGGAAGCCCCACCTTGGACGATGAACCGGCCACCGGCGTCCTCGAGCAGGGGCAGCGCCAGTTCCTTGTAGGCCCGGAAGCGGTCGAGGTCGTGGACATCGGCGTCAAAGATCAGGTAGTAGGGGGCGGTGGATGCAGAAGACGCTTCGCTGGTCATATCTCCGGGTTCCTCCAGATCTTTCGGCTTTCGGGCCTTGGCTGTTCGAACATCGGCGGGGACCTTCGACGGCCGGACCTCGGTCACCTGGATCGACCTGACCCGGCGTCGAGCGCGAGGTCGGTGCCGAAGCCCCGCGCGACCGCCCGGCGCGCGAGGCACCGGCCGGTCGCGACGTCCAGCGCCGCGAATCCGAGCGATTCGAACACCGTGATGTCGTCGTCGGCTTCGCGCCCCGCGTGCTCCCCGCGCAGGACTTCCCCGAGTTCGACCGCGCGGTCGAGCACCGGCCCCAGTTCGGCGGCGGCGAGCAACAGGTCGCCGGCCTCGGTCCGGGCGGCCTCGCGCCGGTCGATGACGAGGCGCGCTCGTTCGACGAGGTCCGTCGAGAGCTCGCGGGCGTCGGGGAAGCAGGCCCCGACGGCGTTCACGTGAGCCCCGGCCCGCAGGTCCGCGGCGGCGAGAATGGGTTCGCGCGTGCTGGTCACGGTGGAGACCACGTCGGCGTCGTGCGTGGCCGCGCGGACCGTGGTGCACGCCTCGACGGGCAGCCCGAGGTCCTGCCGAGCCCAGGACGCCACCTCCTCGGCCTTGTGCGGGTCCCGGCCCCAGACCGCGGCGGAGGAAACGTCGTGGACCGCGGCGACAGCCCGCAGGTGGAGCCGGGCCTGCAGACCGGTGCCCAGCACCGCGATCCGTCCGGTGCGGGCCTTGGCCAGTGCGCGCGTGGCGACCGCGGAGGCGGCCGCGGTGCGGATCGCGGTGAGCGAACCCGCCTCGATGACCGCGCTCGGCACCCCGGTGACGTCGTCGAAGGTGATCACCACGCCCTGGTGGGTCTCGAGCCCGCGCGCTGCGTTACCCGGGTTCACGACGACGGTCTTGAGCCCGAACCCGCCATCGAGGAAGGCGGGCATGCTGGCCAGGATCCCCGCCTGACCGGGTACGCGAACCACGGTCCGCACCGGCTCGACGAGGACGGGGGTCCCGGTGGCCAGGAAAACGCGCTGGACGGTGTCGATGGCTTCGGGCATGGGCAGCAGGCGTTCGACGTCGTCCTTCGACAGCACTCGCACTAGCCGCCACTCCCCTGCGCGAACAGGTTCCCGGTGGGGCGCTCGGCAGCGGTGAAGACCGACCACAGCATCCGGATCGTCCGGGTGCGGGTCACGAACTCCAGTCCGTGCAGCGCGGCGGCCGGGGCGGTGGTCAACGCGGCCGCCACCGCACCTTCGGCCGCGGCACGGGCGGCCGCGCTGGTCGAATCGTGCCGCACCACGTTCCAGGCCGTGGTCCCGGTCCCGGCGAGCAGTTGCTCGATGAGCGGGATCGGGGCCGGGTGGCTCGCGATGGAGATGGTGCCGCCGGGGAGCACGCCGTCGCGGGTGGCGATGCCGTAGAGCGGGGTGTCGAACAGGTACGCCCCGGCGAACCGCAGCTCCGCCGACATGTAGAAGTTGGACACACCGTGGTAGGCGTTCGCGACGAGCAGCAACTCGCTCTCGCCCGCGATGACGGCCTGTGCCGCGTCCTCGTACCGGGGGTACAGCGTCACCGGCCGCGCCGAGGGGCGGCGATCGCGCCACCCGAGGCCGAGGTAGTCGCGCAGGAACCAGGCGGACTGCTCGCTGCTGGTGCCGGCCGGTCCGAGGGTCGCGATTCCCCGGGACGAGTCACCGCGGGGGTGCGGTAACGCCAGATCGATGACAGGGGCTGCGACTGTGGGCATCACGGGTCCTTCTGGTCGGTGTGTGCGCGGTCGGCCGGGACCGCGGTGTTCCAGTGCGCGAGCGCGTCGTCGGTGCCCTGGGCCGCGGCCCGGTAGCGGGTGAACAGTTCCGCGGTGAAGGGACCGGGTGCGCCGGTGCCGATGGCGCGCCCGCTGATGCTGGTCACGGCGACCAGTTCGCCGCCGGTTCCGCTGAGGAAGACCTCGTCGGCCATCAGCAGGTCGGGCACCGGCAGCGGCGCCTCCCGGATCTCGGCAGCCGAATACGCCCGTGTCAGCTCGAGGACGCAGTCCCGGGTGATGCCGGGCAGGATGTCCGAATCACGCGAGGGTGTCGTCAACGCGTTCCCGTGCAGGGCGAACACGTTGGAGGTGCTCGCCTCGGCAACTGTGCCCCCCGTGTTGAGCATGATCGCTTCGTCGAAACCGGCCGACCTGGCCTCGTCGACAGCCAGCGCGACGTTGACGTAGGAGCCGGTCAGCTTGGCCTGCGGCGGCACCGCCGCGCTGGGCACGCGGCGCCAGGACGAGATCGAGCAGCTGACCGCCCGCAGGGTCGCTCGCGAGGGCATCGGGACCGCGTACACGGCGACGAGGTCCTCGACGCCCGAGAGCCCCACGCCGAAGGGGGTTCCGGGAGCGAGCCGCGACTTCAGCGCGAGCGGGCGGATGTAGAGGTCGCCGCGGAACCCGCTGCGTTCGACCAGGGCCACGATCACGTCACGCAGCTCGGCCGCCGAGACCTGCGGATCGATCCGCAGGAGCCGGCAACCACGCAGGAAACGGTCGACGTGCTCGCCCAGCCGGAGCAGGTAGGACACGTTCCGCTGCGCGTTCCAGTACGAGCGGATGCCCTCGAAAACCCCGGTGCCGTAGTGCAGGGCCTGGGTCGCCACGGTCAGTCCGGCCTGCGGCACGGTGGTCCAGCGCCCGTCCACCCAGCAGCACGACACCGGCGAACCGGGGCCCAGCAGCGGATCGGGAACCGGGGCGGGGATGGCGGTCGAGGTCATCGGCGTGCGCTGTCTCGCTGGTCGGCGATGGCCAGGGCCGCGAGCCGCTCCGGGTCGTCCGGGACCCGCTTGTCGTGCATCCGCGAGGCCTTCCAGCTCACCATCGCCCCCGTGGTCGCGATGGTCCCCAGGGAACCCACTTCGACCGAGGGCTCCAGGCCCAGGGCCTCGGCGAGTCGCCGACGATAGGCGGCGGCGTCGAAATCCACCGCTGCGCGCTCGTCGATGAATTCGAGGACGACCCGGACGGTGTCGGCGCCGTCCTCGGTGTCGACCACGATCTGGTACCCGTAGCAGCCCGTCACGTCCGAGAGGATCGCTTGTTCGAGCTCATAGGCCGGGTAGATCTCCGATCCGATGCGCGTGACGTCCCGAGTCCGCCCCAGCGGGGTCATGATCTCGGAGGGATAGGCTTCACCCGCGGCGGCCGGTTCGAGCCGGACCAGGTCCCCGGTGCGGTAGCGGACCAGGGGTTTGCACCCTTGGAACAGGTGTGTCACGACGAGTTCGCCGACCCGCTCACCCGACTCGCCCGGTTCCACCCGTTCTCCCGTCCGGGGGTCGACCACCTCGTAGAAGTTGTTCAGCGGAACGGTGTGCAGTTTCCCGTCGCCGCGGACCGCGGCCATGATGCTGGCCTCCTGCGAGGCGTACATGCAGTTGTAGACGGTCGTGGACCAGATCGAGCCGATGTTCGCCAGCAGTGCGGGACTGGCCAGTTCCCCGACGACCATGAGGAAATCCAGGTCGAAGTCCTGCTCCGGGCGGCGTCCCCGCTCGATCGCGGCACGGGCGAGGGACATCGCCATCCCGGGGGTGCAGACCAGGGCGGTCACCCCGATCTCGCCCATCACCTCGAGCGCGCGCTGGAAACCGACCACCGGCGAGTGCGGCCACATCTTGACGACGCACTGCCCGAGGTTGCGGAAGACCTCACCGAACGCGTCCCCGGTCGAGTGGAGTTCGGTCGGCCCCAGCACGCCGATGATCTGCTGGCGGGGATGCCGGGCGAGGACGTCCGCGTAGTTGACGGTGAGCGCGGTGTTGCTGAGCGTGCTGTCGACGTTGTCCCGCGGGCAGGGCGTCGCCCGGCCGGTGGTCCCCGTGGTCTCGTAGAAGATCCAGGCGCTGCTGACCGGCCGGGAGAGCACGTCGAGCCCGTGGGTACGCAGATCGTCCTTCGTGGTGAACGGGAGGCGCTGGATGCTGTCGAGGTCGAGTTCGTGGGCCTGCCGGCCGGCGAGGGCGGGGCCGAGGTGGCGCCGGTAGAACGGCGAGCCGTCGACGACGTGCGAGACGGTCTCGCGAAGCTGGGTCAGCTGGTGCATGGCAAGACTCGCGTCACTCCACTCCGACCGCTCGAAGGCGAGGTGCCTGGACAGGGTCTGCTCAGCGAATACTCGTATTTCGGAATTCAGCAGTTCGAACATGATTTCGGCTTTCTGCCTGTTGAATCGCGTGTCAAACAGTGAGGTCGACGACTGTCCAGTGGGCGATCTCGCGCCATTTCGCCACGCCCGTGCGATGGTGGGGGTGATCGAGGTACCGGGCGACGGATTCGGCGTCGGCGAAGGTGCCGACGATGGCGAAGTCCGCAGAGATGTCGCGGCGGGACGTGTCGAATCCCGTTTCCCAGCTCTGGATGTCGGGGATGTGCCGGGCGTGGGAGGCGGAGAAGTCGGCGGCCTCCCGAACGCGGTCGTCGTCCGTGCTGATGCCTTCTTTCAAGGTGAACAGCACGATGTGCTTGATCTTCATTCGCGCCCGGTCTCCCGCGACGCGGCGAAGGCGGATTCTCCTGCCGCGACACGTGCTTGCAGCATCTCGGCGACGAGGAAGGCGAGTTCGAGGGCCTGCTGGGTGTTCAACCGGGGATCACAGGCCGTCTCATAGCGTCCGGAAAGGTCGGCGTCGGAGATCGCCTGCGCGCCGCCGAGGCATTCGGTGACGTCCTCGCCGGTGAGTTCGACGTGGATGCCGCCGGGATGGGTGCCCAGGTGCCGGTGGACCTCGAAGAAACCCTGCACCTCGTCGAGAACCTGGTCGAAGTGGCGCGTCTTGTACCCCGTGGTGGCCTCATAGGTGTTGCCGTGCATCGGATCGCACTGCCAGATCACCTGGTGCCCGGAGGCGGTGACCTTCTCCACGATCGCGGGCAGCACGTCCCGCACCTGCCTCGCGCCCATGCGCGCGGTCAACGTCAGGCGGCCGGGTTCGTTGCGGGGGTCGAGGCGCTCGACGTACTCGACCGCCTGCTCCGGTGTGGTGGACGGGCCGAGCTTCAGCCCGATCGGATTGGCCAGCAGTTCCGCGAAAGCGATGTGGGCACCGCCGAGCGCCCGGGTGCGCTCCCCGATCCAGAGGAAGTGCGCGCCGAGGCTGTACAGCCGGGTGTGCTGCGCGGTGTTCCGCCGGGAATCCAGCCGCAGCAGCGCTCGCTCGTAGTCGAGCACCAGCGCCTCGTGCCCGGCGAAGATCTCGGTGGAGAGCAGCGACCGGTCGGTGACCCCGCAGGAGGACATGAACCGCAGCGCCCGGTCGATTTCGGTGGCGACGGCCTCGTAGCGCTCGCCGGCGGCGCTGGTGCGCACGAACTCCCGGTTCCAGTCGTGGACCTCGTGCAGGCTGGCCATTCCGCCGTTGGTCAAGGCACGCGCCAGGTTCATCGTGGCGGCGGCGTTGGCGTAGGCGCGGACCATGCGCCCGGGGTCGGGAATCCGGCGCTCGGCCGGGCCGCCCAGGGAATTGACCATGTCGCCGCGGTAGGACGGCAGTCCCAGCGAGTCGACCGGGGAGGACCGCGGTTTGGCGTATTGCCCAGCGATTCGCCCGATCTTCACCACCGGCGTCGACGCCCCGTAGGTCAGCACGACGGCCATTTGCAGCAGCGTGCGGATGTTGCCGCGCACATGGGGTTCGGTGTTGTCGGCGAAGGTCTCGGCGCAGTCCCCGCCCTGGAGCAGGAAAGCCTCACCCCGCGCCACCGCGCCCAGTTGTCCGGACAACCGGTCGACCTCGGCGGGCACCGTGATCGGCGGCACGTGTTCGAGGATCGTGCGGACGTCGGCCACCGCCTCGGCGTCGGGCCACTCCGGCTGCTGGTCGGCTGGGCGAGCCAACGCCTCGTCCAGCTGCTTGCGGAAGTGGTCGGGCAGCGACGGCAACCCCAGAGCTTCGACCGGAACGTCGATCGGCCAGCGCACCTCGCGGACCGGCGGTTTCCGGCGTTCCCCATCAATTGTACTATTTATGGAGTCCGTGTGTTCGATACCGCCGTTGGCCACATTGTTGTTTGCAGCATCATAAGTGACTTGCAAAGTTCCCCCCATGGTCACTGAGCGCGGGGCTGCAATAATTCAACGATGAATTGTCGCGGCCTGGCCACCTCGTCGAGGCTAGCACCACACGAGGGTGCCGTCGAGACTGGCGCCACACGACGTTGTCTCGGTGGGGCCAAAACGACCGATCCGCTTCTTCATGATCGCCACGAAGCGTGTTCAGGTTGCCCGCCCTCGGTGAATTCTCGTTGCCTGCGACGACATTCAGGTGATTCGAAAATTGATCACCGGAGGGGTGGGCAACAATGAGCCGGTCTCACCAAGATCGGGATCACCGCGGCCGATTTGCTTGTGGCCGCGGGGTTCTCGTTGTGGTAGAGGCGCGGAGTCCTCGGCGGTACGCGTAGTGCGGCAGCATTTCTGCTCAAGAAGAGCCAGATGGGGCAATAAGTCCCAACCGTATCGGCGAGTTCGTGCCGCCGGGGACCGACCTTGCCTACGCCCTACCGGCGCTCGCATAAACCCACGACGTCAACCGCTACCCACCGAGCGAGAAGCCGATGGCGCGTTGTGCTGCCCCTTGCATCAGGAGCGCTCACCCGCCGGAGCTGCTGGGCCCGGGGGCTCGTCGCCGAGCAGGATGGTCAGCAGGTCGTCCCGCAGCGGTGTCGGGGACTCCGCGGCCGCGGCGAGCGCGCGTTGCCGGACCCGGGAGAGCAACCCGGTGACCTGCTCGTGCTGTGCCTGCGACTGGGCGAGCTGCAGCTGGGTGGTGTCGAGCTGCCCGCGCGTGGTGGTCAGCTCGGCCTGGAGGTTGGCCAGGTGCGCGCGGGATTCGGTCTGATGAGTCTCGTGCGCGGCGCGGAGATCGTGGTAGCGGGTTTCCTGTTCGCGCAGCTGTCCCCCGACCGCTTCCAGCTCCGCGGTCAGTTCGCTCTTCTGCGTGTCGAGCAGCCGTTCCCAGATCTTGCCCTGCTCTTGCGAGTCGCGCAGAGCGGTCCGGGCGGCGTCTCGTTCCGCCGTCCGCGTCGCCAGTTCCTCTCCGCGCGCGGACAGCGTGGCGGTCAGCTCGTCGACGCGGGCGCGCTGCGCCGCAGCCTGCTCGGCGGCTTCCGCTGCCCGTTCGGTGATCACCGCGGTAGCTGATTCCGCCTTCGCCTGAGCCAGTTGCGCGGCCGAGCGGGCCTCGATGGCCTCGGCTGCGGTGGCCTCGGCCAGGACCCGCGCCTGTTCGGCCGCCCGAGCCGTTTCGGCCGCAGCCTCGGCGGCGTGCTCGGCCTCGGCGGCTCGCACCAGCGCGGCGTCGCGTTGCCGGATGGCTTCCTCCGCCGCCTGCCGGGCGGCCTCGGCCTGGTCCACGGCAGCCGCGACCTCGTCCCGCAGGTGCGTGGTGACGGCGTCGAGCGTGTCGCTCAAGGTGCGCAGGGGGCCGAGCACCGCGGTCGCCGCGTTGCTGAAGGCCTCCCCCGCGTCGCTCAGCGCGGCCGCCGGCACGGCGTCCTCACCCAGGGCTTCCCGCAACGCCTGTTCGGCGGCCGCCAGTTGCTTGCAGCTCTTCCCGCCCGGCCACGTCCGGTCCGGGCAGAACTCATAGGGCCGTCCCCCACGCGGGCCCGGCGGAGGCAGCGGCTGCCGACACCGCCGGAATCCGCATCGCGCCTGCTCAGGCCCTCGATCTTCCACATCCGTTCCCGGGTTCTCCGCCACTCCTGGAGTCTACGTTAGAGGTTTATCAACCATTAACTCAGGTTGCTGTATCTATAACTAAAACCTAACTCAGCTACAGAAGATACATTTTGTAGCTGAGTTAAGTTCGGATCGAAGATGATGACGCAGAGTGTTCGCTCAGCTGTAACTTGTGATGAGCAGCCGGAAGGTCGGTGGCCGATCTGGGCAGATGCGGGGGCGGCGGACAGATGCCCCCCGCATCCTGTGGGGCAGATCCGCTACGACAACCTCAAGACCGCGGTCGCGCAGGTGATCGGGTTGTGGGCGGTCGGCGGCCGGGCACCTCTCATGCCACCTTGACAACGACCTTGCCCGAGGCGTGACCGTTCTCGACGGTGGCGAGGGCGGCCGGGGCGTCGGAGAGCGGGTGGACCGCGGTGATCACGGGTGCGAGGACTCCGTCGAGAGCCAGCCGGGCGGACCGCTCCAGGTTCTCCCGGTCGAGGCGGCGCTCGACGAAGCGCCCACCGAGATCGGGCACAGACATATCCCCCACGGCGATGATGTTGCGGGGATCCCGGGCCAGCGGAGCGACCGTCCGCAGCGAGCTGCCTCCGGCCAGGTCGACGACCCCGTCGAAGCCGTCCGGAACCAGCTCGCGTGCCGCGGCGACGACGTTCTCGGCGGTGTAGTCGATGAATCGCACCCCGATGGCCTCGGCGTGCTCGCGCTTGGCGGTGCTCCCGGTGCCGATCACCCGCAGCTCGCGCGCGGCGGCCAGCCGGGCGACGGCGAGGCCGACCCCGCCCCCGACCCCGTTGACCAGGACCGTGGCGCCGGCTGGGAGGCCGAGCTGGTCGAGCACGTCCACCGCGGTCGTCCCGGCCACGGGGAGCGTTGCCGCCACGGTCGCGGACAGGCCCGCCGGAATGCGGGCGGTGTTCGGCGCGGACAGCACCGTCGTCTCGGCGTAGGTGCCGCCACCGGTGAGCGCGAAGCCAAAGACCGCGTCACCCACTTCGAGCCCGTCGACGTCCTCACCCCGGGCGAGAACGGTTCCCGCTGCCTCCATGCCCAGCACGCGGGGGAACGGACGCCCGCCGTCGAGCCCGGGGACCAGCCCCGAGCGCAGGAGGTGGTCGAGGGGGTTCACACCGGCCACGGTGACCCGGATCAGCACCTCGCCGCGACCGGGGACGGGATCGGGACGATCGAAGAACTCCTGCACCTCGGGCCCGCCATACCTGCCGAAACCCCACGCCTGTCCCATTTTCTGCCGCCTCCCGGGTGACCGGCCCGGTGATTCCGGGCGCTGTCGCCATCCTCACCTCTGACATTGATGTCAGAGGCAACCGGCTGAGGTGCAGGTCACAGCATCAAGCCGACCGCGCCACCGACTCCGGGGCCGTGGACAGCTCCGCCCGGTGCCGGCTGTTGGCCTTGATCAGCACGTCGAGCGCATCCCGGGTCTCGACCAGGTGCGCGATCTCGGCGTCGATCCGGTCGCGCTCGCGCGTCATCGCCGTGAACGTCTCCTCGGCGACGTCGAGGTCACCGGGGAGGTCCACACACGGCAGCACAGTCGCGATCACCCGGCTGGACATACCCGCGTCGAACAGCTGTCGGATGAGCGACACGCGCTGGACCGCGGCATCGGAATAGTGCCGCTGCCCCGTGTCGGAACGTGAACTGGTCAGCAGGCCCTGCTTTTCGTAGTACCGCAGTGAGCGCGGACTCACGCCCGTGCGCTTGGACAGCTCGCCGATCCGCATTCCTGAGAGCCTACGCCCGCGTGCTCCAGGTCCAGACCGCTAGCCGACTCCTGCCGCCTCGCCCGCCGCCGCTCCCATCCGCGGTCGGTCCACGCCGTCACAACCAAGCGCTGCTGCGCATCGGAGTTCGCCGGGATGTCGGCAGGAACGGCTGGGCAGCCGGTCCGCGGCGCGCGGACCGGCTGGGCTGACTCAGCAGGCTCTGATGCCGTCCATCTTGTTGTTGATGCCGGCGGAGACGAGGGCGTCCCATGATTCCGCCCCCGGGGTGGTGTAGATCAGCACCCACTGGCCGTTTGACCAGTTGTAGAACCGGGCCTTGGTGCCCGAGGTCTGGTTGTTGTGCCAAGACGTCATCTTGTCGTTGAAGTCCCAGCTGCTGAGGTCGTTGAATTCGTTGCAGTCGCTGAACTGGAGCCGACGCCCCTCGTAAGCCTCGCCGTCGTAGAGGCAGACCCAGGTGTATGGGCAGTTCCTCGTGCCCAGCGCTGACACGGGTTCTGCCGCTCCACGGGCGAACTTCTCGCCGGGCAGCGGAATGGTGAGCACCACCTTCCCGTTCTGCCAGGCCACCTGGTTCGCACTGATCTGCACACCACCCGGCGTCCGCTCGAGCGCCTGTGCGATGTCCGCCTGGAGGCTCGAGTCCGTGGCCGAGGCTTGCGCGCCTCCAGCGGCCATGAGGAGGAAAGCTCCCACTGCGGCCAATGCGCCGGTGATTCTCGCCGCCCTGGCGCGAATTCGCTTCATTCTATGCCCTTTCTGGCTGGGTGGAACGCGCTAACTCGTTCACCGGCAATGGTGGGGGCGGGAGCTTTCACCGCACTTTCACGGTCGGCACAGGCAGCGAAAGCGCTTTCATCCGGTGATGGGACCGGTCGCGCCGGTCTCGGCAAGGGCCGAACCGACTCGCCAAAGCGGAATACGCGTTGTTGCAGCGGGGTGAGCGAGCCGATCGAGTAGCCCAGCGCGGCTCTGAGCGGTACGCACGCGAGGTGGAGCGGATGGACACCGACATGGCGTTCGGAGATCGTCCGGCACCCTGCGGCGTCGAGCTGCCGAAGGGTGACCGGGCGGTTGCCGGGTCAGTCGGCGCGCAGGCGTGCGGTCTGGGCGGTGCCGACGTCGGTGGTGCGCCGCAGGTATCGCTCGATCACGGTGAGCTCATCGTCGGTGAAGTCCTCCAGCGCCTGGTCGAAGGCTTTGCCGGGGGTGTCCCAGGCGGCTTCGATCTCGGGGACGCGGCCACGGGTGAGGGTGACGAGCATCTTGCGCCGGTCACGGGGGTCCGGGTGGCGTTCGGCGAGACCGGCTTTCTGGAGGCGGTCAACCAGGCGGGTGGCTGATCCGGAGGTCAGCCCGGTCAGCTCCGCGATCTCACCCGTGGTGCGGGGCCCGGGCTCCAGGGAGAGCAGGCTGACGCACTGGAGGTCGGTGGGGTGCAGGCCGAGGTGTTCGGCCATGGCCTGGTTGAACAGGGTGTAGGCGGCGTGGTGGCGCCGGGCCGTCATGACGACCGCCTTGACCAGCTCCTCACGGTTCCGGTTTGACATGGGATCACCCTCGTGTCCTACGATATCTGCGTCGCGCAGATAATGTGTGATGCAGATACTTTCTAGCACGTCCCCTTGGGAGAACCCATGACCACCCACACCCCCGAGCAGCCGCGCGCCCTCTACGGCCGTTGGAGCGAGATCTGGCGCGGCGACTTCAGCCACGCCGAAGAGATCCTCGACCCCGGCTTCGTCGTCCACCAGGCCCGCCCGGACGGCAGTGACTCCGAGGCCACCACCGGCCCCGACCGCCTGCTGCCCGAGATCGAGCAGACCATGGCCGCCTTCGGCGACATCACCATCACCGTCGACCTGGGCCCGATCGTCGACGGCGACCTGATCTCCGCCCGCTGGACCATGCGCGCCACCTACGCCGGTGGCATCCCCCGGGCCACCGCCCCCACCGGCACGAAGATCTCCTTCAGCGGCAACGACATCCTGCGCGTCCGCGACGGCCGGTTCGTCGAGTACTGGACCTGCACCGACATCCTCGACGGCCTGTCCCAGCTCGGCGCCATCTCCGGCCCCAACGGTCCCGCCCACCGCTGACGGGCACGACCGAACGCGCTTGCCGGGTACCGCTCCTCCCCGTCATCTTCGAAGTCGTCGCTGGGCCGCGCGACTGCGTCTATTGAGTTCACTTTGCTGCGCGTCACATTAGGTGATTCGTTGCTGGTATCCAGCTGGTCACCTCGTTTCGTCACGGTGACGATCTGCGTGACGGGCGGCGAATCGCTACGGTGGCGAGGTGATCATCGCGACCGCCCAGGACCAGGGGCTCGAGGTACAGGTCTGGCCGGGGGTCGCGGATCCGGCCGGGCTGCTGGCGGGCATCGCCGAGTGGTTGACCGGGTACGGCAACCGTCAGACCCGCCGCACCTACGCCGAGGGGCTCGGTCTTCCGGTCACCGCCGCCGACATCGAGGCGTGGGTGCCGCCGGGCTCCCCCGGGCCCGGCCGGGATCGGTGGGCGGAGGCACTGGCCCGTTACGCCGAGGCCGTGATGGTGAAACCCGCGTCCGATCCGCCCGGGCGGGCGGGGCCGCCGCCGGCGGGGCGTGGCCGGTTGCGGGACTGGCACTGGCTGCGCTGGTGCGCCGCCCGTGGAGTGGATCCGGCGGCAGCTTCCTCGGCCCACGTCAAGACCTGGTTGCAGGAGTTGGCGGAGGCGGGCGCCGCGCCCTCGACGCGGGACCGGATGCTCGCCACGGTGAAAACGATGTACGCCTCCCTGGCCGATGCGGGCATCGTGGCGGCGAATCCGGCGGCGCTCGACCGGCGCCGGCTGGGGCTGACGGCCGCCGCGGCGAGCACGTCGGCGACGATCACCTTGACCACCCGCCAGGTCGCGGCCCTGCACCGGGCGGCGGCCGCGCCGCGACGGGGTGCCAGCGCCTGCGACACCGCCCGTGCCGCCGCGATCGTCACCCTGTTCACCCTGGGGTTGCGGGTCAGCGAGCTGTGCGGGCTGGATGATGCGGATCTGCACGTCACCCGGGGGCGGCGGGCGTTGCGGGTGCGGGGCAAGGGCGGGAAGGTCCGCGTCGTGTACCTGAGCGTGCCGGCGGAAAACGCCCTGCTGCAGTACCTCGCGCTGCGCGCGAACGGGACGGGAACCGCGGTCATCGCGGGCACCAGCCGCGGTGGCTCGCCGTCGGACGCGCCGCTGCTGGTGACCCGCAGCGGCCGCCGGTTCGCCCGGCAGGCGATCTGGCAGCTGCTGCGCCGGGTCGCGGCCGGTGCCGGTGCGGAACTGGCCGGGGTGGCCGAGATGATGCACCCGCACGCGCTGCGCCACTTCTACGTGACGGCCGCGGTGGAGGCGGGCGCCTCGCTCGAACACGTGCAGGCCGACGTCGGCCACGCCAGCATCGACACCACCAGCGGTGTCTACGACCACGCCGCCCGCGACCCGGCGCGCAGCGCGGTCGACCTGGTCGCCGACGCCTGGTACCCGGCCAGCGGCTGACCACGGCTGGTTGCCGGGAGAACTAGAACACGTCGCGCAGGGTCTCCAGGAGACGGGCGATGTTCGCCTCGTCGCGGCGGTAGTAGGGGTCGCCGTGGTATCCGGGACATTTCGGGCGGATATGGCTGAGTAGGCTCCTGACCAGGGGATCTTGAGGCTCTGGTGGGAGTTGCCGGGTGGTTGCTCCGGTGTTCACGGACGAGGAGCTGGAGGGGCTGCGGCGGTTTCCGGAGATCGGCCGGGAGGACTTGTTCCGGTTCTTCACGCTCGCCCCGGCGGACGTTGCGTTCGTCGACCCTGGTCGGGCCGTGGCGCGGCGGACCGGCTCGGCCTGGCGGTGGCGGTGTGCTCGTTGCCGTGGCTGGGGTTCGTGCCGGACGAGGTAACGGCCGCGCCGCAGGCGGCGTTGGTGCGGCTGGCTGAGCAGCTGAAAGTGGATCCGGCCGCGATCCGCTCGTACGGGCGTCGGGCGAAGACCCGCACCGAGCATCTTCGGCTGGCGGCGCAGTATCTGGGATGGCGGGCGCCAACCACGATGGAGCTGAAGGAGCTGGACGAGTTCCTGCTGGCGCGGGCGCTGGAGCACGACTCGCCGACGCTGCTGTTCCGGCTGGCGTGCGAGTTCCTGATCTCGGCGCGGGTGATCCGGCCGGGCCCGGTGACGGTGGTCCAGCGGGTCGCCCACGCCCGCGAGGTCGCGCGGCAGGAGACCTTCGACCGGCTGGCGCACGAGTTCACCGACGCCCGCCGCGCCGGGCTGGACGGGCTGCTGGTGACCGATTCCGAGATCGGGATGACCCGGCTGCGGTGGCTGGGGAAGGGTCCTGTGGAGGCCTCGCCCGCGGCGGTGAAGGCCGAGATCGCGAAGCTGGAGTTCCTGCGGGGCATGGACGCGCACACCCTGGACCTGTCGGTGCTGCCGGCGGAACGGCGTCGGTTCCTGGCCACGGTGGGCCGCCGCCTGACCGCGCAGGCGTTGCAGCGGCGGGAGCCGGAGCGCCGGTATCCAATCCTGCTGACGCTGCTGGCGCAGTCGGCGACGGAGGTCCTGGACGAGGTGGTGCAGCTGTTCGACCAGGCGGTCTCGGCGCGGGAGAGCAAGGCCGCGCACAAGATGCGGGACTACCTGGCCGAACGCGCGAAGTCCGGGGAGAACCGCCAGGAGCTGTTGGACGCGATCCTGGCCATCGTCGCCGACCCCGCGGTGCCGGACGAGGACGTCGGCGGCCTGATCCGCGGCGAACGGATCGGCTGGGACCGGCTGCGCTCTGCCCAATCGTCGGCGTTGCCGCCGCTGCCGCGCGATCACGGCCACCTCGCCGCTTTGGACGGCTCGTACGGGTACCTGCGCCAGTTCACCCCGCAGGTCCTCGACGCGGTGACCTTCGCCGGCGGCACCGCCGCGGCCGAGCTGTTGGAAGCCGTGACGATCCTGCGGGAGCTGAACGCCACCGGCGCCCGCAAGGTCCCCGACGACGCGCCGACCGGGTTCGTCCCGGCGCGCTGGCGCGGCTACCTGGAGACCTCGGCCGCGAACGGCAGCGCGACGGCGTACCGGCACTACTGGGAGCTGGTTGTGCTGCTGGCGTTGCGGGACGGGCTGCGCACCGGCGACGTGTTCGTGCCGGGAAGCCGCCGCTACTCCGACCCGGCCGCCTACCTGCTCACCGAGGACAAGTGGGCCAACCAACGAGCGGAATTCTGCCGCCTGGTCGGAAAACCCGCCGACGCCGACCAGGGCCTGGCCGACGCGGAAGGCGAGTTGCACGCCGCGCTGGGCGAGCTGGAGGCCACGCTCGCCCACGGCGACGGCCCGGTCCGCCTGGACGCCGACGGGGATCTGGTGATCTCCCCGCTGTCAGCTGAGGACGTGCCAGGCGAGGCGCTGGCGTTGAAGGCGGAGCTGATCGAGATGCTGCCGTTCGCGCCGATCGTGTCGCTGCTGATCGAGATGGACAAGCGCACCGGGTTCCTGGACTGTTTCAACCACGCTGGCGGAAAGCAGGCCCGCACGAGCGAGTTGAAGCGGAACCTGATCGCGGTGCTGCTCGCCCAGTCCACCAACCTCGGCTTGACGCGGATGGCGGATGCGTGCGGGATCTCTTACGACATCTTGGCCTGGACCGCCGAGTGGTACGTGCGGGAGGAGACGTTGCGGGCGGCGAACCTCGCGCTCATCGGCCACCACCAGCGCCTGCCGCTGACCCCGGTCTTCGGCACCGGCACCCTGTCCTCTTCAGACGGCCAGCGGTTCCCGACGCGCGGGAAGTCGGTCACCGCTAGGGCGTTGATCAGGTATTTCGCGCACGAGGGCCTGTCGACGTACACGCACGTGACCGACCAGCACACCACCTACGGCACGAAGATCATCGTCGCGACGAAACGCGAGGCGCATTACGTCCTGGACGAGATCCTCGGCAACGCCACCGACATTCCGATCACCGAGCACGCAACCGACACGCACGGGGTCACGCTGGTCAATTTCGGGTTGTTCGACCTGCTCGGGCTTCAGCTGTCGCCGCGTATCCGGGACCTGGGCAAGATCACCCTGTACCGGACAAGCCCGAAATCGGCGGCCGAGTCGGCGTTCCCGCTGACCGGGCCGCTGCTGACCCGCGAGCTGAACACCGACCTGATCGCCGAGCACTGGGACGACCTGCTGCGGCTGGCCGGGTCGCTGAAGTTCGGGCACGCCACCGCTTCGGGCGGGCGCGGTGTTCTCGGCGTTCCGCTCCTTCGACTTCGACATCGCCGTGCTACTCACCTTCGACAGCACCACCTACACGCTGCTCCAGGCGCGCGGAGTACCGGCCGCTGAACTCGAAACGGCCGGCCGGTACTCCGCGCACATCAACGGGCGCCTGATCAGGATCACCACCGGTCTCGGGCTCGGTGTGGACGTCACGGCGCGGTTCCACGCCGTCGCGTCGCGGTAGCTCGGCGGTTGGTCGGGCCGCGATCACGCAGCGGTGGCGTGGGTCGTACTCAGCGCTTCGCGCTCCGAAGAGCGTGTTCGACCAGGCGCAGGAGCGCCTCCACGCTGTTCGAGCGCTACAGCGAGTACGGTCCGCCGCCGGCCTTGGTAGCCCGCCTGCTCGACGCAACCGACTACACCCGCCCGGACCGGCGCGGCCGCTGACACGCCAAGGGAACCGCCCATGACGACGTTCCACGAAGTGCGATCCGCCAGCATTCACCTGGTCAACGCAGTGACTGCGGCCGACCTGGACGCGCTGCGGACGTTGAGCGCCGAGCGCGCGAGCGCCAGCTGCCCCGCCCGGGAGGAAGTCCTGCAATACCTGACCGCGGTGTGTGGGAGCGAGTGAAACAGCGCGCGGTGAACATCCTTCGGAGCACCCGCTCCACGGCGGAGGCCTTGCCGAGTCGGTTTCGGCCACCCGGCTTCGGCGAAGCACGGCGGTCGCGTTCGTAGGCTGGGAAGATGGGACGTGCCAAGGACAACGCGATCGCGTTCGTGGTGTTCGACAGGAACACTCGGGTGGCCAGCTACGGCTACCGGGTCTGGGCGAGCGGAAGGTCCTTCTACCTCAAGCACCGCGACATCAATCTCGGGGTGAAGATCAGCGTGCACGGGCCGGATGCCGAACACGTGGAGTCCGGTTTCAAGTACGGCTTGGACGGCCATGCGGTCTCGCTGGTCCAGGACACCGTCGCGTGGCACTTCCATGATGGCGCGCAGATGGGCTGGTTTCCCGGCGCCGAGGTCACCACCGGCGTGCGTCACCTTGCACGGATTCGCTTTCCCTGGAGCACATTCCAGGCTGGCCTGCCGTCCGGCCCGCAGCCGAGCATCTCGAAAGAGATCGGGCAGCACTTCGTGATCGAGGCGCCGCCGCTGCTGCAGGCGGCCGACATCGACCTGTTTTGTCCGACACGGGCGCGCCGTACTGGCCCCACGAGCACCGGGCCCGGCGCGACCACGCGACGCTGGGTCCGCTGGCGAACGAGGCCGGGCAGTTGCTGACGGCAGTGTCGTGGCGCCGGACGCTGTTGCAGGATCCGGCCACCGCCGAGCTAGAGGAGATGATCGCACCGTACGGCGGGCCTCGGACGCGGTCGCTGGTGGCCAATGCCGACGTTGCCGGTTTCCTCTGGCTTCGCGAAGTGATCGTCCCGCAGGCGATGCTGCGCCGGTACGACGAAGCCCGGTTGCGGGAAGCGGCGGGGATTCCACCGAAGAGGTAGGCCTGCAGTTCGCCGGCGAGGGGCCGCAACTGCGAGCGACTCATTGTGAACTGATCACTTACCCCGTTCGCCCCCGAATCTGCCGGAATGGCGCAAACCGCCTCGCGTTCGAGCGCCCAGAGCGTCTGGCTCACCCGGCCGGGGGTCAGGTGCAGCCGCGCCGCGATATTCCCGAAGCACAGCTCCTCGGCAGCACCAGGAAGGTGCTCACCTCGCGCAAGTCCATCAGATCCCCCAGTTTGTCCGCCGATGTTACGCCCGTATCTGTGGGCTTCATGAACAGTTCCTTATCTGCACAATCCTTATCGGTGGCGGTAGGGTAGGGACATGGAGGTTCCGGACGCCTCGCTGCCGCGGGGAGTGCGCCAGATGTGGGGCGGCGAAGCCGCTGTGAGCAGGCCGGGGCCGAAGGCGATGCTGAGCCTGGCGGGCATTGCCGCCTCGGCGGTGGCGCTGGCCGATGCCGAAGGGGTGAAGGCGCTGTCGCTCGGGCGGATCGCCCAGCGGCTGGGGGTCACGCCCAACGCGCTGTACCGTTACGTCGATTCCCGTGACGACCTCGATGTCATCGTGCACGACCATGCTCTCGGAGCGCCCGCCGGAATCGACGCCGGGCAGGACTGGACAGAGGCGGCCGCGGCCTGGTGCCGCGCCCTGAGGTGCCGGTACGAGCGCCATCCCTGGCTCAGCGAAATGCGGCTGCGGGTGCCGTTCGCGCCGAACTCGCTGGCGTGGCTCGAGCAACTGCTGGACCGGCTGGCGCCCAGCGGGCTGGAGGAGCGGCAGCAGCTGCAGGCCGCCGGCCTGCTCGACGGGTTCGTGCGCACGCGGGCGGGCGCCGCACGTGAGCTGACCCGGCCCGACAGCATCTTCCCCGCGCCGGCGGCCCTGGTCGAGCTGGTCGGGACCGAGCGGTTCACCGCCCGGCTGCCTCGGGTGGCCTCCTTGTTCTCCGCGGGCTTGTACCAGCAGCACCAATCCGTGGCCGACGAGGACTTCGAGTTCGGGCTGAGCGGCATCCTGGCCGGCCTCGAACAACTGGCCGCCCGCGCTCCCGGCGGCTGACCCCGCATCCCGCGCAGCCCTGCGGCCCCGCAGTCGGATTTCGACCTTCCGGTCACCTGGCTACCGCCATCCACGGCATCTGTGTACAGTAATAACTGTTCATGGTATGAACAGATCGGGGAGGCGGCGTGACCGCGGCGACATCGACCACAGCGACGACATCGAGCACACCGGCGCCGGTGGTGCTGGAGCAGGTGGGCAAGACCTACGGGACCGGGCCCGGGGCGGTGACGGCGCTGGCCGGGGTCAGCCTGGAACTGCCGAAGGGGTCCTTCACCGCGGTGATGGGCCCGTCCGGCTCGGGCAAGAGCACGCTGCTGCACTGCGCGGC